>CACYXZ010000033.1 GCA_902778525.1 Oscillospiraceae bacterium
TGATCCGCCTGGAAATAGTTCCCGTCCTTATCCCGGCATCCCAGCGCGGTGATCACAGGCAGGTCCTGATATATCCGGGCCAGGTACTGCTGATAGGCCGGCATTTCCAGTCCCGAGATCTGCATCAAAAGCGTGGAGAGATAATTGATGCTGATCTCTTCGATCCAGCCCTCCGGAATGTCGTAATTGGCCCAGAGAATGAAGCGCGTGATATAGCGGCGCTGCTGCGTTTCGTCATCCATGGTGGAGATGGACTCCCCCATCACCTCGGAATAGAAGCTGTCTTCGATAAACGGCTGATGATCGCCGAACATCAGAATGATGGTTGGTTCATCCTGCTCCCTGAAATAGCCGATGAGGTCTTCAAAGGCCTCGTCGGTTTCTTTGATCAGGGAGAGATACTGGTCCGTCTTCGGATACTCTCTTTTCGTAGAGGTTAGATTGATCTGCTGATCAAAGTTGTCAAAGACCTGATTGTAGCTGGAGTGGGTCTGCATGGTCACGTTGAACAGGAAAAATGGCTGATCCGGTTCTTTTTCCTCGTACATTTTTTTGACCTGCTCAAAATCGTAGGCGTCGCTGACGTAACGTCTGAGGATGATGTCCTCGCCGGGATAGCGCTGCTTGAGCAGCCGCTTGTACAGCTTATAGCTGTATCCGGAGGACTTGTAGCGGTCCAGGATATCTTCGTCGATCATATCCTCGATGGTGATGAAATCGCGAAACCCCATCAGATCATAAACGCTGACCCGGTTCCAGCTGCTGGAGTAATAGGGATGAAAGGCATCTGCAGTGTAGCGCTGGGCCAAAAGCGTGGAGACAAGGCCCGGCTGCTTCTGTTTGACATAGAGCTGATAGGCGTTGCTGCCAGCCGGAAGGAAGGCCATGGAGTTGCCGGTGAGGAACTCATACTCCGTGTTGCTTGTGCCGGTTCCAATGGTTGAGACATATACGTTGCCCTGGATCGTGTTTTCATCCATGCTGTCGATGAAGGGCATAAAGGGTTCGTTCGTCTCCAGATCGCCGACCACCCGAAGATCGGAGAAGCTCTCGTTCATGATGACGATCAGGTTCGGCGTGATCCCCTGCTCCCCGGCGGTCGGTACGGAGACGGCCTGATGGGCGGCGTCGGGGTCCATCCCCTGACGGACCAGCGCCGTCTCCAGAATGCTCGGAGGGGCTTCCTCAATTCCAGAACCGCGCCATGATGGTTATAGCCCCGGGTCTGGTTGAAGAAGTCGGGCTTGAGGCCGTTGTCCGCAATATAATCCGTATAGAAAAAAGTGTAGGCAAAACCGCCCACCACCAGCAAAGCCAGAAATCGGGTGATGATTTTTGCCGGGAGCTTCCATTTCGGCATATCCATCCCGGCCGCGGTAAGGGAAACGCCGAAGAGAATCTCATAGCCTATTTCGTAAGTATAGCCTGCCGCCACGTTGGCCGCCGTCTGGATGCTCCCGAAATCCATGGGGACCAGCGGACTGCCCTTGAACTCCTTGATATACATATTGGCGATTCCAAACAGCAGGAGAACGGGACTCACAGACATGACGCTGACCCGGACGCTGCCGCTGAGCCCGAAGACGAGCAGATACAGCAGCGCGGAAACCACATAGTTTGCCAGGACGTCTTCGTCGCCGGACAGGAAATCCGTCAGAAAATTGCCGTTGAGCCGCTCCACCGCGATCACCATGACAAGCGGGGCGGCCAGGAAAAAGATCAGTACCGTGATACGTTTGAGCCACCCGGGGGTCTCCCACCGGAACGCGATCCCTGCAAACACAAACACACAGGAGGCGATACTGACGGCATACAGCAGGGGCCCCCAGTCCTCCAGCGCTTCGTATTTGGAATAGGAAACGGCGATCGCGGTCAAAAGAATCATGGAAATGATCGCCGCCAGCCGAACGGATCTCCGAGTGAATTTCATAGGACAAACTCCCTCACATCCCGTTTTTGGGACATTATCTGCAGTACGATTTCCTCAGACAGTGATGAGGGAGGAATTCAAATGCGTACCGGTTTAAAACGTAATATTTATCTCAGTGACTTTTTAGCCTACCCGATCCCGGCGCACGCCGCGTCCGGTGAAGCGTTCCTTCGGAAGCTCAGAAACCGCCGGATCCTCTGGGCGATTTTGCCGGGTCTTCTGGAAACAGCCGCGCTTTTGACGCTGGTGCTTGCGGTCACGTTCGGCCTGAGCGTCTGCGCGATCGGATTCGGCGGCATGTAAGTCAGAAGATCATCGTGGAAAGGTAATCTGCCGTAGTTTCCGCCCGGCGGATCATGCGGGCTTTTCCATCTGTGCCGAGCAGGTATTCCGCGCAGCGAAGCCGTCCGCCGTATTGATACCCCATGGAGTACCCGTGGGCGCCTGCGTCGTGGATTTTCAAAAGATCTCCGGGAACAAGCTCGGGAAGCATACGGTCCGCCGCGAATTTGTCTGTGTTTTCGCTCACGGTGCCGACCACATCCCAGGGGGACCGTTCCAGAGAGCCTTCCTTCCCCGCGGCGGAAATGTGGTGATACGCCTGATACATCATGGGACGCATCAGATTGGAAGCAGACGCGTCCGTGCCTGCGATCCTGCGGAATCCATTTCTGACGTGATTGACTCTTGTGACAAGAAGACCCGCAGGACCCGTCACCCATCTTCCAAGCTCCGTATAGACCGGAATGCCCGCAAGCGGCGTTCCGGCCGTTTCTGTTTCAAGAACAGTGCGGACAGATTCCGCCACGGCCTTCAAATCCAGCGGACGGTCTTCCGGCCGGTAGGGAATCCCCAAGCCGCCGGATATGTTAAGGAATGCGATCCGGACCCCGGTCCTGGCGGTCAGGTCTTTTGCAATGGAGACCAGGCTGCGGCATATTTCAGGATAATAATCAGGTTCCAGCGTGTTGCCGGACAGATACGAATGGAGTCCGACTGAAGTCACGCCCAAAGCCTGCAGTTCACGGATGCATTCAACTGCGCCGTCAGGTGTAAACCCAAACTTCAGTCCGTCCAGCTGAGCCTCTGAAAGGCCGAAACGGAAAACGCCGCCGGGGTTGATACGCAGACCGACCCCGTGATTCAGCATGCCGAGTTCGGCATAGGACTCTGTAAGTCCCGGCCCGTCGAGGATCACCGGGCAGCCAAGCGCGGCTGCCGCTTTGATGTCACGCTTCTCCGGGTAATTTGACATGAACAGGATCTCATCCGGCTCAAATCCGCAGGCGCGGCAAAGTTCCATCTCCGCAGCGGAAGAGCAGACGACACCGCTCCCCTCCTCACGGAGCACCTTAAGGACAGCGGGTGTAGGAGTCGCCTTGACCGGAAAAAACTGGCGATGTCCGGGATTCCACGAAAAAGCGTCGAAAAGCTGACGGCAGCGATCCCGGATCGTTTGTTCGTCGTACAGATAGAAGGGCGTTTCCAGCTCGTTTGCCAGGCCTTTCAGCGCGTCCCCGTTGAGAAAGGCGAAGTCCTTTTCCTCAGGATGCTCCGCCTGATCCGGGAGATTCGCATAGCAGGCAACCGGATGAGACAGGATTTCCTTCCGGATGTACCGAAGTGTGGCGCGCTCCCCTTTTTCGGCGAGCATTGTGAGGATCTCGACGACCTGCGCCTTCGTGCGAGGGTGCATCAGCTTCGCGTCTCTGCTCCGGTTCAGGTAAGCCAGAGGATCGGCGTCAGTATACGCTTTTCCGTGATAGACTTTGCAGGCGGCGATGCGGTCGATGCACAGCTCCACCATATATCGGGTCGGCATGGGCTGGCCGGTCATCTGAAAGTCCCTGCCGCTGTAATCCATCCAGTATTCCAGATGGTGCTTGTTCCTCCCCTTGTGATGGAGCCATGCCGTGGAATAACCGATCTCCTCCCGCTCAGAGGCATTGGGACTGTGGGTGCCGCTGTAGTATTTTGCGCCGATCCGAAACTCTGTCCAGGAGTATTTGGATAGGTCATGCAGCAATCCCTGACGAATCAGTCCGACCCGAAAGCAATAGATCATGACCAGAAGCTTGTGGTGCGTGATCGTTTTAAAATGACCCCAGGGATTCATGACGCCCATCCTTTCATAAAACGCTTATCTCTTAGTATACATCCGTTTTCCGCTTTCTTCAAGACAAGACTTTCCTATAGCGTGATGTGCGATCTCATATACTCGAACCAAGCCCGTGTGTCCGGGTTATCTGAAGGAAAGGAAAGCAGCCGGAGCAGGTAGCCCTGTTCCGCAATGATTTCTCTGCTGACCGGATAGGCAAGGTCAAAGATCAGGCAGATGTGCCCCACAAGATGATCTATCGGCGTCCGCTTCAACGATCTCAGAACGGAGGTCTTCTTACAAAAGCAGCTTTTGACCTCCTCGCTGACCGGAGCGGTCCGCAGCTTCTCCGTGGACAGACCGTAAATATCCTCCAGCGGCGTATCGCCAATTACCCGGAGAATATCGATCTTGTCCGCATCCCGGAGGATCTGACAGGAGCTTGTCTCGCGGTCGGATAGGCCTTCCGGCAGACGGTACATATTATGGCATCGGATGCTCCGTTCCAGCAGCCGAAGATCCGAATCGGACAGTGTGAATCCCTTCAGGAGCATGTCGATGAGATGATTCTGAAACAGCAGATCCGCGCCGAATTCCGCGTGATTTACGGAATCGGCGTCGATAAACGTGTGATACCGGCGGACCTGTTCAAACCGGCCGATATCGTGCAGCATGCCGCTGAGCCAGGCCATGCCGGCGTTCTCCGGATCGACCGCCTCTGCGATCCGCTGTGCCAGGGCAGCTACTTTGTATGTATGCTCCGCTTTTAACCGGATCTTTGGATCCGTCATATCATAGCCTTCGGCATACTGTGAAAAGGCGCGGCTAATCTGCTCTTTCTGCTCCTTTGTGATGATCAAGTCCGTTCCCCTCCCCCTGATCTGTTGGGTTTATTATACGCTCCTGCGGGCAATATCGCCAGTCCTTTTTATTCTCTGCACGCAAGATGACAAGCCCGGAGCGCATAGACTGATCTGAGGTGACTTTATGATCGGTCTTGTGCTCGCTGCAAATACGCTTTTTTACACGCTGCGGCTGACAACGGCCTCCGGTTCCTTTCCGAAGCCGCTTTCCGCGAAAGAGGAGAAACACTTTCTTGCTCTGGCAGCCGAAGGAGATCTGGAGGCCAGAAACATACTGGTGGAACGAAACCTGCGGTTGGTTTCCCATATCCTGAAAAAGTATTACGCATCCTATTCCGATATGGACGATCTCATTTCCATCGGTACCATAGGACTGATCAAAGCGATCTCCACTTTTGACGCGGACAAAGGGGCGAGGCTCGCAACCTACGCCGGCAGGTGCATTCAAAACGAGATCCTGATGTATTTTCGATCGCAGCGGAAAACGACAGGTGATGTATCCCTTTCCGAGCTGATTGAAACCGGAAAGGACGGCGGATCCCTTCAGCTCATCGACGTGCTTTGCTCCGATGAGGATATGCTGGAGCAGGCTCATGTCCGCAGCGAAACGGAACGGATGGTCGGCATCCTGCAGGAGGTTCTTGACCATCGGGAAATGCAGATCATCCGGATGCGGTACGGCATTTCCGGCTCTCCGCCGCTTCCTCAGCGGGAGGTGGCCCGGCAGCTTGGTATTTCCAGGAGCTATGTCTCGCGGCTAGAGAAAAAAGCGCTTAATAAACTTCGTGCAGCGATGGAAGAATAAAAAAGGCCCGTGATTTTCACGGGCCTTTTTATTACATGTTTTGCAGGGCCAAATAAAGCAGCGCGGTGGCTTCCGCGTCGCACCATGCGCGGTGAGCGTTCCGGAGCGGGATGGAAAAATGGTCTGTGAGATATCCAAGCTTGTAGCTGGGAAGCCCCGGACAAATCCGGCGTGCCAGCTGAAGCGTATCTGCCACAGGGTTCTCGATGCTTCTGTCAATGCTCAGAAGGTCCCGCTCCAAAAACTTGCAGTCAAATTTTGAATTATGTGCTACGATAGGCAGCGATCCGAGAAAACCGAGAAACACCGGAAGGATCTGCTGGATCTTCGGTTGAGCGGCGACCATGTTGTCGGTGATTCCGGTCAGCGCGACGACCTGCGGCGGAATTCGCCTCCCGGGGTTTACCAGGGTGGAGAACCGCTGAACGATTTCTCCGTCCAGAACTTTTACTGCGCCGATCTCTGTGACGCGGTCTGTTCGATCGGAAAAACCTGTGGTTTCAAAGTCCAGGCAGACAAAGGAGCGAAAGCCTGCTTCACATACGTAATTCATTGTTTTTCCCCTAAATGGTACGGACAGTTAACGGGTCAGCACCGAACGGCTGCTTTGAGTTCTTCCGTCTTTCGGATCTCCTCCCAGGGAAGATCCAGCTCCGGACGTCCGAAGTGGCCGTAGGCCGCGGTCTGGCTGTAGATGGGACGGCGGAGATTGAGATAATCGATGATCTTGGCCGGGCGAAGATCAAACACCTTGCGAACTGCGTCCGACAGACGGTCGTCGCTTACGGTCCCGGTGCCGTAGGTGTCCACAAGCACGGAAACAGGCTGCGACACGCCGATCGCGTAGGCGAGCTCGATCTGGCATTTACGGGCCAGCCCTGCGGCAACGATGTTTTTGGCAATATGGCGGGCCATATATGCAGCGCTGCGATCCACCTTGGTGGGATCCTTTCCGGAGAAGCATCCGCCGCCGTGGGCCGCGTAGCCGCCGTATGTGTCTACAATGATCTTGCGCCCGGTGAGTCCGGAATCGCCAACAGGTCCGCCCACCACAAAGCGTCCAGTTGGATTGACAAAGAACTTTGTTTCCGCGTCGAGCAGCTCCGCCGGAAGCGTATGGCGGATCACATGTTCGATAATCTCCCGGCGCAGCGTCTCAATATCGATTTCCTCGCTGTGCTGGGTGGAGACCACGACGGCGTCGATCCGCTCCACATTTCCGTCTTCGTCGTACTGAACGGAAACCTGACTTTTGCCGTCGGGACGGAGCCAGGGCAAAAGCCCGGTTTTCCGGCATTCGGTCAGCCGATGGGCCAGTTGATGGGCGTAGGAGATGGGCGCCGGCATCAGTTCCGGGGTCTCGTCGCAGGCAAATCCGAACATCATGCCCTGGTCCCCTGCTCCGGTCTCATTCTCGTCATCGTAAGCGTTGTCAACGCCCATTGCAATGTCAGGGCTCTGGCCGTCGATGGCGGTCATAACGGAGCAGGTCCTTCCGTCAAAACCATACTCCGGGTGATCATAGCCGATCCGGCAGATCACATCCCGGGCGATCCCCGGAATGTCCACGTAGCAGGTCGTTGAGATCTCACCCATCACAAAGACCATTCCTGTCGTCGTGATCGTTTCACATGCTACCCGCGCCATGGGATCCTGAGTCAGGATCGCGTCGAGGACCCCGTCGGAGATCTGGTCGCATATTTTATCCGGATGTCCTTCCGTCACGGATTCTGATGTAAAGATACGTTTCATTTCACTACCTCTTTTCAGTTAGACATAACAAAAACGCCCCGCAGGCGCGGAACGTGGAGAAGACAGTTCGCCTCATCTTTCGATTCGCACCGCCGGATTTGGCACCTTGCAGACGCAGGTTGCCGGGTTTCATAGGGCCGTTCCCTCCACCGCTCTTAATAAGGGCTTATGAAATTATCGCTATTATATCACAGATTGGGGAATTGTCAACACATCTTTCAACGCAGGGGTTCCTGAAATGTTTACACTTTTTTCATGGACTTTCCGGGCTAAATGGAATAGAATATCACCAATACTGATGAGGAGGTTTGTCCTGTGAAAGAGCTTCGCCGGAAAATAGACCGGTTTATGTATAACAACAGCAGTAAAGGAATCCCGAACCTGATGCTGATCATCTGCGTCGGCACACTGCTTTCCTTCTTTGTGATGCTGGCTGATAAAAGCGGGATTTTCTATACCTTTATGCGGTTTGACCGGGGACTGATCCTGCACGGTCAGGTCTGGCGGCTTTTTACCTATGTGTTTCTGCCCCAGAGCAGCGGTATCTGGCTGTTCCTGCTGCTGTTTGCCTACTACGGGATTGGACGGATGGTCGAGCGGGTTTGGGGTACGCTGAAGTTTAATCTGTTTTACCTCTGCGGCATTTTGATCATGGATATTGCGGCGCTGATCCTCAATGCCCAGCCCGGCGGTTCCTATTTGAATATGAGCCTCTTCCTGGCGCTGGCTACGCTGTATCCGGACAACCGGGTGCTTTTGATGTATATCATTCCGATCAAGATGAAATACCTTGCGTGGGTTTACCTTCTTCTGCTGGTTGTCAATCTGGTCCAGCTGGACTTCTTCCCCCTGTTTGCGCTTCTGAACTATTTCCTGTTCTTTGGCAGCGGCTGTCTGAACGTGCTGCCGGAAAGCTGGCAGCAGAAGCTGCGTCATGTCCCGCACACAACTGCAAGACCGAACCCCGGCTGGGCGAAAGCTTATACGAAAAAAACGCATTCCGGTCCGAAAGCTTCTGTAGTGGACGCTCCGGCCTACCGGCATAAGTGCGCGGTGTGTGGCCGGACCGACGTGTCCGATCCGGATCTGGAGTTTCGTTACTGCTCGAAGTGCAACGGGTATTATTGCTATTGTCAGGATCATATCAACAACCACGCGCACGTTCAATAAATCCTCCAAAAGTAACCGGCGGCCTTTTGGCCGCCGGTTTTGCATGTTTTCCCGGTTTCGGCAGATACTATGCACGATCACATCACAGGAGGGATCATATGAGTTGTCAACGTCTGGGCCGCCGGACGATCCGGTACTTTGATCCGCCCTCTATCCTCGCTTCCGCCGCTGTCACCGGGAAAAAAGAAGCGGAAGGCCCCCTGGGAGGGTTCTTTGACGAGACGTGGGATGACACGACCTTCGGACAGGATACCTGGGAAAAAGCGGAGAGTCAGATTCAGAAAATCGCCCTGGAAACCGCACTGCGAAAGGCAAAGCTGAAGGCCTCCGATCTGGACCTGCTGTTCGGCGGAGACTTGCTTAATCAGTGCATTGCGACCACTTTTTCGATTCGCGGAACAGACATCCCCTTTTTCGGGATTTACGGCGCCTGTTCCACCATGGGGGAAGGACTGTGCCTGAGTTCCATGGCGGTTGCCGGAGGTTCAGCCAGAATTGCCGCCGCAATCACCTCATCCCATTTTGCATCAGCGGAACGGCAGTACAGACTTCCGCTGGAATACGGCGGGCAGCGAACGCCCACCGCCCAGTGGACTGTCACCGGAGCAGGCGCCGTAATATTGGGGAATCATGCCATGCCCCCCTATGTCGCTGGTTTTACCGCCGGAAGGATCGTGGATCTCAGCGTTTGCGATGCGAACAATATGGGCGCCGCAATGGCGCCTGCCTTTGTGGATACGGTCTGCGCCCATTTCCGGGATACCGGCACAGGGCCGAAGGACTATGACCGGATCATCTCCGGCGATCTCGGCACCGTCGGATCGTCGCTGGCGTCGGAGCTGTTTGAAAGAGAGGGATACCGAATGGACGCGGTGCAGGACGACTGCGGCATGCTGATTTACGATGCCCAAAGGCAGGACGTACACGCGGGGGGATCCGGGTGCGGCTGCAGCGCCGCGGTCTTATGCGGTTATCTTTTGCGGCAGATGCAGGAGGGGGTCTGGAACAGGATCCTGTTCTGCCCTACCGGTGCGCTGCTCTCCCCTGTCTCCTCTCAGCAGGGGGAGTCGATTCCCTCGATTTGCCATGCAGTGGAAATAACGATGAAAAGAGACGAGACTTGATGGAGTATCTCAATGCGTTCCTGTGCGGCGGTATCCTCTGCGCCGTGGGACAGATCCTGATCGACCGGACCAGCCTGACTCCCGCGAGAATCCTGGTCTGTTATGTGACGGCCGGCGTCCTTCTGGGAGGCCTCGGACTGTACGAACCGATTTTTCAGTGGGGCGGGGCCGGCGCAACGGTTCCCCTGACCGGATTTGGATATAATCTGGCAAAGGGCGTCCGGCAGGCCGTGGACCAGGATGGCTGGATCGGTATTTTTACGGGCGGCTTTACCGCTGCGGCAGGCGGAGTCTCCGCTGCGGTCGTTTTCGGGTATCTCGCGGCAGTATTATTTCGGTCAAGGGATAAATCATAAAGGAACGGGCATAATGTCTGTGCGGAGTGATCCGACATCTCAGAAGGAGGTAATTGCAATGTCCAACAAGAATCAGAATAAGAACGAGCAAAATCAGAACAATCAGCAGAACCGCAATCAGAATGAACAGAAGCAGAACAATCAGCAGGACAAGTGTGATAATCGCAGATAACTGAGAGAAAACGGTCCGGATGCGGATGCATCCGGACCGTGTTTCAGTACTGGTTGATCTGCCGGATCAGCGGAATCACCTGTTCCAGCCCCGGAACGACTGCATACGCGATTGCGGTCGTTGCAGCGTCAGGCGAGGCAAGATCAGGTACCATGACCGGAATACATCCGGCCCGATACGCACCGAGAATTCCATGGGGAGAATCCTCCAGGACCAGCGTTTCCCCCGGCGGCGTTCCGAGCTGTTCGCATGCTTTCAGAAAAATGTCCGGCGCAGGCTTGCCCTGCCGTACCATATCCCCGGTGACAATGCCGTGCAGCCTGTCCCGGAGACCGATCTGCGTCAGACGCTTTTTTGCCGATTCATATCCGGCGGACGTGGCAACGCCGTATGGGATCTGTTTTTGCTCCAGAAACGAAAGAAGTTCGGATAGTCCGTCCTTCAACGGCACACCGTTGCGGCTGCAATACTCTCTTGAAAGGGCGGACGCCTCCGCAAGAATTGATCTGTAGTCAAAGGATTTTCCCAGCTTCGACCGCACATAGACTTCTGCCTCCTTAGTATCCAGTCCGACGCAGTGCGCGACAAGCTCTTCATGTGCAGGATACCCGCGGCTTGCCATGACTTCGCTCCAGAAGCGAAGGAACAGCCGTTCCGTATCTGTGATGAGACCGTCCATGTCCAGAATCACGCCTCGGATCAAAGCTTCACTTCCCTTCCCGCAGTGAGGAAATACAGATACATTTCTTTGACCGGACGCTTGAGGATCCGTTCCAGCGCCGTTTTATAAGTCTTCAGCTGCCCGCGGTAATAGGCAGTGCGTTCGACGATGGTTTCCTCGGTGACCCGGTCGGTCTTGAAGTCCAGTACGCAGATGCCGTCGGGTTCGACCCAAGCGGCGTCTACAACTCCCTGAAGCAGGATCTGTTCCCCTTCCACGTCCGGGTAGTATTCGGCGGCATCGACCATCAGGGAGAATTTGAACTCCCGGATCAGCTGATCGGCATGAAGGAGCCGCGTTCCAAAATCGGAAGTGAAAAGAGCGGCGATCATTTTGGAGTCAACCGCTGCGAGCTGATCTGCCGTCATGAAAGCATCGTCTTCCAGCCGCAGCTTTTCCGACTCCACGCCCTCCTGCGTTGTGCAGCGGGAATATTCGGCAAACTGCAAAAACTGATGTACTGCGGTTCCGCGCTCCGTGGCGCTGAGTCCCTTCTGCTCGAGAATGAATTCCGGGCGCCGCAGCTGAGGTGCGCTTGCCTGGATTTTGGCGCCGTATGCCGCCTCCGCATCCTTTTCCCGGCCCTTCATCTGTGTTGCGGTAAGCTTAGATGGAGTGCGAGCAGCGGATGCATGTGGGTCTTTCCACTGTATGGCCTCCACCAGCTGTGAAGGCTCCGGCAAATGAATGTCTTGTGCCTGTGCCGCATCAGATCCCGCCTCGTAGTGCAGAGGCTCGACCTGCTCCACCGCCTCATAGGTGATCTTCCATGGATGGTCCGAGACCGTCAGATCACACAGCGGCCGGCCGCTCACGGCGAACAGATCACCGGCCTCCACGCGGTTGAGGGCAGAGAGGAGAATCCATTTTCCGAGCTGGTCCGCCTGAAGCGCGGCCCACCGGCATGCGGGCATTCCCGCTCCGGTCCGGAGCTTTGAGAGCACTCTTGCCGGATTCTTATCGGCGTAGGTCATGATCAGATAGTCCTTGGCCCGTGTCATGGCGACATACAGGAGCCGGATTTCTTCCGAACGGAGATCGGCGAGCATCTTCCCTTTCAGGGCGGTGTGACACAACCCGGAATAGCGGATCCGGTTTTCAAGATCCGTGATCTGTGCGGCAATGCCGGTCTCGCTGTCGTACAGGACGGCGGCGGAAAGATCCCGGGTGTTAAACCGCTGGGAAAGACAGGGCAGGAACACGACCGGATACTCCAGACCTTTGGATTTGTGGATGGTAGTGAGCGTAATGCCTTCTGTTTTCCTGGCTGCGGTCAGCGTTCCCTGCTTTTCCGCCCGCTCGAGCATGCGGATCAGCCGGTAGAGATTCAGAAATTCCCCCGATGTACCGTTTTTTGCGAACTGATATACCGCCAGAAGATTTGCTCGGCGCTGCCGGCCTCCCTCCGTAGCGCTGTATATCTCCAGGAGGCCGGTTTCGTGGATCAGCGCCCAGACAAGCCGGTCCGCGGATATCTCGGCAGCTTCCTTTCTAAGCTGCTGCAGCCGTTCCAGCGCCTGAATGCACCACGGCTCATGACATTCGAGCATGGCGTCATAGAAGCGCTTTTTTCTGCTTTGCGCACGGATCTGCGCCAGGTTCTCGTTGGAAAACCGGAACAGCGGACTGCACAGCACCGCAAGCAGCGGGATGTCCTGATGGGGGTTGTTCAGCACCCGGAGCAGATTCATCAGCACTTTGACCTCCGGCGTCTCAAACAGGTTTTCCTCCATATCGGCGGAAACGGGAAGGCCGGCATCCCGTAGGGCTTTGCCAAAGGCGCTCATGGCGGTGCGTGACCGGAAAAGGATCGCGATATCCGAAGGAACAGCCGGCCGGAGCGCCTCTCCCTCTCGAATCATGGCGGGTTCATTCAGAAGTGTAACAATACGGTGGGCAACCCATTCCGCTTCCTTCTGGTTTCGCAGTTCTTCCGCGTCTTCCTCTGCTTTTCTAAGCTCCAGAACGTGCAGCTCCACATGGGATCCGTTTGTCTCGGGATAAGCATCCAGACCCTCATAAAGGGATTCATCCGCTCCGTAGTCAAGACCGCCGACGGCCTGAGACATCACCGTCCGGAACGTATGATTGACCGCCTCCAGGATCTCCGGCCTGGACCGGAAATTTTTGGAGAGAATCAGCTTTCTCGGCTCCCCTTCCTTTGCACACCCGGCCTCCTTGAAAGCGCTGTATTTCTTCAGGAACATCTCTGGTTCCGCATTTCTGAATCCGTAGATCGACTGTTTTACATCGCCTACGAGGAATCTGTTCTCATCTTCGCCGCGGGAGATGGCCCGGAAAATGATCTCCTGCACCCGGTTGGAGTCCTGATACTCGTCCACCATGATTTCCGTAAAGCGTTCGGAAAGTTCTTTTGCCGCGTCGGTAGGGCGTCCGGTCTCCGGATGGGTCAGGAGACGGATCGCAAGATGTTCCTGGTCTGAAAAGTCCAGGACGTTTTTCCGGCGCTTTTCCGCTCGGAACCGTTTATCAAGCTCCAGAACAAGATCCATAAGACCGTACAGGCTCGGTGCCGTTTCGTTCTGCTCGTTTCTGAGCGTCTCGGGATCTCTGGAAAAGGTGCGTGCCAGAGAAGCCAGAATCTTTTTGCAGTCGGTTTTGATGTCCTGAATGGCTTTGAGGTGTTCCTTGTCCGGGTACTTGACCACCCGCACGGAGGGGTACTCCATCTCAAGCTCTTTGGCAATCTGCGTCCAGGGTAGATCCAGCGCCGGGAGCATGGATTCAAGACGCGTCCTTTGCAGCTCGTAAGCGGGCAGATAGGATTTCGAAAGGGATTCATCTCCCTGCATGGCGTCAATCGCCCAGGTATACCGCTCGATCAGTCCGCGGATCTGGGCCTTTGCCTGATCGATCAGCAGAGAACCCCAGAGACATTGCGTCAGATCTGTTTCCGGATCGATCTCAAATCGTTGGCCCTTCAGCCATTTTTCCGGATCCGGCTGGCTGAGGACCTTTTCGTATAATGCGGTCACGAGGGTGCACAGCGCATTGTCGTTTCTCCCGGCTCCCAGGGTGTCTGTTAACCGGAGAAAACCGGGATCCTGCTTTTCGTAGGCGTCATCCAGAAGCAGATCCAGCTGTTTCTGCAGCAGTTCCTGCCGTTCACCGTCATCCAGTACCCGGAAATCCGAGGGAATATCCAGAAGATAACCATACTCCCGGATCACCGTTCCGCAGAAGGCGTGAACGGTAGAGATATGGCTCATCTGCAGCAGGTTCAGCTGCCTGGAAAGATGGCGGTTTTCCGGATGCACCGACAACTCCCGGCTGATAGCCTCGGAAATCTTTGCCCGAAGCTCCGCAGCTGCCGCATTTGTAAATGTGATGATCAGAAACTCATGGATGTTTTTGCCCTCTGAGATGATCCGGTCCAGGACCCGGTCCACCAGGACCTTTGTCTTGCCGGAGCCGGCGGCGGCCGATACCAGCAGGGTCCCGCCCCGATCATGCACCACAGCCTGCTGCTGCGGCGTGAGTTTCAGTTCAGCCATGATCTTCCCCTCCGATCCCGGACCAGAATTCTTTTGCGCTGATCTTCGGCGTATAGAAGCTCCGCCGGAAGTCAGGATCCTTTTGACACACATCCCCGTATTCGCAGTACAGACATGCGTTTTCCGTATCTTTCCGATAATAGGGCTCCGGAATAAACCGGCCGGAGAACACGTTTTCCACGGCCCGCTCCATCTGCCGGCTGATGAACGTTTCCAAAAGGTCCATCTGCGATTCAGTGATCGCGTATTCCCCCGGATTGTCCAGCTTCTTGACGGGAAGATACCTTCCTGCCAGGTCGTGATCCATGGCCTGAAGCACATCAGGCGCACCGAGGACCAGACCGGAACGCTTGGGATCTTTTCCGGATTTTGCTTTTTCTGCCTCCACGTCGTCCAGCCCCGCCTCCACGGTGCGAATGATCCGTTTGGTGGGCAGATACAGCGCGCCGGCAGGGATCGGATGGTCGGACTGATCCGGAATACCGGAGCGCCTCAACGCGAACAGATACAAAAACAGCTGCATCCCCACTCCGCGGCTCAGGTCGGTATAGTCAAAAACCTTTGTGCCGGACTTATAATCCACGATCCGGAAATAATCGCCCTCCGGACTTTTCCACAGATCCACACGGTCTACCGTTCCGTCCAGATGCCCGGCGCCGAGCGTGCTGTGCACGGTGACCTGTCCCATCTGCCCACCGGAGCCGAACGTCAGCTCGTAGCCGCAGGGCTTGAAATCGGAGACGGAAAGCTCTTCCGTGATCTCGGAAAGAATCCGTCCGGCCTCGTCCACATTCCGCAGGTACAGGTATTTCTCCCGCTCGGAAAGGATGCTCTCCTCCTGAATGCGGTCCTGAAGATAGGGCTCCATGTATGCCCTGATCATCGACCGGCTCTGTTCTTCGGTGAGCGGCAGTTCTGATCCGCTTTCTACCACATCGGCAACCGTGTGCTCGAGAATGTAGTGCAGGAACGTGCCGTACTCCGCCGCATCGAACGATGCCTCTTTGACGGGTTTCGCCTTGAGGCCGTAATTCAGGAAGAAGCTGAGGGGGCACTTTGCCAGCTGGTCCAGCCGGGATGCCGTCAGCGTCACTTCCCTGCCGAAGATGCGCTCCGTCCACATCTGAGGAACCAGAAGCTCCCTGGGCAGCGAAGCGGCTTTTGCGGACACGATGGCGTTTTCCAGTTCCGGGACCTGATGCGCCGCATCGCGGATCAGGTCCTGAAGGGAGGCCTGGCCCTGCTCCTCCGCCAAGAGATATAGCTGCGTCAGGCCGGAGACCGTTCCCGCGTCGGTTATGCGATCGGATGACGCGATGGATTCCGTTCCCGGGAACATCCGCTTCAGCCTGCCCACCAGGAAGGAGGGCTGCTGCGATTCTCCGCCGTTGGATACGCTGTAAGATACAAACAGTTTTTTACGGGGAGAAGAAAAGGCACTGTAGATTTGAAGCATCTGCCGCTCCATGGCGCCTTCGCTGTCCGGCGCGAGCCGGATCTCCATCTGATCCCGCAGGATCCGGCGCTCCTGTTCCGTCAGAAGACTGTTTCCCGCCTTCTGCTCCGGAATCAGGCCTTCATTGGCGCCAAGCACATAGAGAACGTCCGGCTCTATCCCCCGGACCGAGTCAATACCGCCGAAGGACACGGCCTCCAGCACAGCGGGGATGGTGCCCAGTTCATACTGAGAAAGCGTCGTGCGGAATATTTTCAACAGCTCGTCGCTGCGGACGGCAGTTCCCCCCAGCACGGAAACGATCTGCTGCAGACACTCGATCATCGTATTCCAGATCTGCGCCGTTTCCTGGGCGGCCTCCAGGTTGCCGCCGTCCGTTTCCTCCCGGAGCTGATCGGTCATTTTCGAATGCAGATCCGTATCCTCCAGGAACTGATAGATCGCCTGGACCTGTCCCCGTACGTTGCCTGCGGATTTGATTCCGGCGGAGAGCCGGAGAAGCGGCCCAACAGCCGCGCGCCGGAGCCGGTTGAGAAGCGAAAGCTCCTCCCGCGTGCTGTCGGTAAACTTTCCGTCATAGCCGTCGGGGTGCTCCGTCCATTCCGTATTCCACCTGCTGCCGGAAACAGACCAGGTAAAGGCGTAGTTTTCCAGCAGGTCGCATTCATCTCTTGCAATGCCGCAGTATCCGGACCGGATGTAGGAGATCACTGTTTCCGTATCCAGTCCTTCGACAGCCGCTTCCAGACCGCTGAGCAGGAACGCCGCCGCCCGATGACCGGTGATCGGTTTCTTAATTCCGGTATAGACCGGGATCCCGTATTCGCGGAATACCGCTTCAAGCACGGGACCGTAGTAATCGGGATCCCCGGCGGCTACATACATCCTGCGCCATGGGATGCCGTCCATGGCAAGGCGTCGAAGCTCCGAAGCGCAGTGCCGGATCTCCTCGAGCCGGTCTTCTGCGGATACGATCCGAATCGCGTCCGCCGGTGCAGGGAACGGTTCCGAACGGAACCGGAACAGATCCCGCTCCAGCCGTATAAGTTCCGGCGGGATCTCCCGATGATAATCCGTATGTATGACTTCGACCTTCTGTCCTGCGGATCCCGCAAGGGAAATCAGCCGGGCGAGGGTTTCTTCCGCCGGCGCAAACAGCGCCTTATCCGCCGGGTCTTCGTCCCAGGGAAGCGTAATGACCATGGATTCACACCGGCGAAGCAGCGCTTCGAGCACCTGCATCTCCTGGGCGGAGAAGTCGATGAAGCCGTCCACAAAGAACCATCGGCCATCGGCATAATCGGTTTCCTTGAGCTGCCGGCAGAGCAGCGTCAGCTTGTCCCTGGGGTCATAGGCACTGCGCGCCGTGACGGCGTTATAGGCGCCGAGGATCTCGGAGAGTTCCTGCAGCTTCTGGGAGAAAAAGCCTTCCGATTCCCGGGCGGCGCATCCGAGCATTTCCGGCGTGACGTCATAAGACTTAAATTCGTCGATCATAGACAGGATCCCTGAAAGGAATTCCGTTTTGACAGAAGCGCTTGCAAAGACCTTCATGCGGGAGCTGATACTGTTCAGGGCAAGCCTTGCCGTCAGAAGACGTCCTGCCTGATCCAGGACATTTCGGGCGTTGCCGCCGTAGATCGAGCCGACCCGGTTCTGAAGTCTGGTGAAGCTGAGAACTTCAGCGGTGAAGCTGATGCTGTCGCCGCAGATCCCGCTGAGGACCCGCTCGGTCTGATGGCTCAGCTGCTCCGGAACGATTACGATCCGCGTGGACATTCCTTCGGCAGGACACTGGCTTACCATTTGCATCATACGGGTGGTTTTTCCGGTTTTTGCACGGCCCAGAATCAGTTTCAGCAAGAGATCATCTCCTTCCGCGGTTTTATTCATTGTAGCATATTTTGTCTCCGTTGTCACCGGGATCCGGGGATCCCCTCCGATCCGCCGCGAAACCACCCGAGAAGATCCTCCAGCAGTTCAAGAGAACGAAATCGGAGCCGGTACTCCGGTTCTGCGCTGCTGATGATCCCGCGTTGGGTTTCGTCAAGCCCTCCCATAGCGGCGATGGCCTCCTGCTGGTCCGTGGAGGCGGCGGTACACATCTGGGGATATACCACGCACCACCAGTTCTTTCCCTCCCCGGGGCCGATCACGATCCGCAGCGTGTCATAGTATCCCCCAGGGAGCGCGAAAGTATCGTAGTACCTTGTTCCAAACAGTTCCCGCTGGCTCCTGTCCCGGATCCGGGAGCGCCTGCGCAGCCGTAACGAGCAGCTTGTCAAGATTGCCTTTAAGAAGCTCGGCCGCCTCCGCCTTGCTGCCTGCTTCCGCTGTCATGCGCTGTGTTTCCCGGAGAACCGCGTCCCGCACCTGCAGCTTGACCGCCTGGTCTTCCTGGGAATCCGACGCCGCAACAACGTGAAGCCGGATCAGATTTTTGCGCGATCCCCTGCTGCGTGCGCTCCAGAGATGTTCCGGCCGCAAATAACAGCGCGAGCACGATCAGCGCCGCAAAGATTCCGATCCCGTGTTTTCTGGTTTTACTCATAAAAATACCGCCCATCTGCAGTTTAGTTAACCACAATATGGACGGTTTTTTTCAGTTTTATACGGGTGCGGTGATAAACGTGTCGGGATAAAGCGGTTTCAGGGCAGAAAATGCGGATTCCGCCAGACTTTGGTCTTCAAAAATACCGAAGACCGTTGGCCCGGAACCGGTCATAGACGCCCCGAGCGCACCCTGTTCGAGCATCGTACGCCGGATCATTCCGATCTCGGTATGGTCTTTTGCGACAACAGGCTCAAAGACATTGCACAGCAGCGAGGCGATCCGGCGGAGATCCCCTTCTTCCAAAGCCCGGAGCATGCGGGCAGTTTGAGGACGCGCGGAGATGGTCTCGCCGTCAATGGCACGAAATAATGCAGGCGTGGAAATTGAAAAAGAAGGTTTGCATAATACTATGCAGCAAGGGGGCATCGGCGCCAGTCTGGTCAGAATCTGCCCCTTCTCCTCGGCCAGAGCCGTACCGCCGAAGAGCGCAAACGGAACGTCGGAGCCGGTGGCTTCGGCAACAGCGTACAACGCCTCGTGGCGCAGCGGATGCCGGTAATGAGCGTCCAGCATCCGCAAAACGGCGGCCCCGTCGGCGCTGCCGCCGCCCATGCCCGCACAAACCGGCGTCCGCTTTCGGATCGTTGCGGTCAGACCGCCGCAATCGATCCCGGATGCTTCGAAAAACAATCTTGCTGCTTTGACAGCCAGATTGGAATCGTCGCAGGGGATCTCGGAAGATTCGCTGATCACGCGCCAGGGCTCCCCTGTTTCCAGCTGCAGCGTCACATCGTCTCCCAGCGAAATCTCCTGCATGACCATACAGAGGTCATGATAGCCGTCCGGACGTGTTCCGATCACATCCAGCGTCAGGTTCAGTTTTGCGTTCGCTTTGGATTGCAACTCAATCATTGACGCATTTTTCCTTCCAAGTAGTAGCGCTTTTCCCGGGCGGTTCCCATGGAGAAAGTTTTTCTGGGCAATACGCCGCCGTGAAGCACGCCGGGAAACAGCGAGGATTTTTCCATTCCGGGGAGGATCAGACCGATGGAACCGGATTCCATTACCAGTGTTCTCACGGCGTCTGCACCGTGGATATAGTCCATGGTTCCCCCGTATTCCTCGACCAGATCATCCAGAACAGGCTGCAGGATCGCGATGGCAAGCGGACTCAGGGAGCGGTCCAGACAGATCGTCTCCTCCCCTGCGCCCGTGATCAGATGGACGGGATAGCCGTCTTTTGCGCTGCAGGCATTCAGCCGTTCCGTCAGCGCTTCCTTTGGGACGCCGGAGACGATGCGGTGGATCGGCTCAAACACGATGGCCGGATCATGGATATTCTCCAGCTCCACCAGCGCGAATCTTGCGGGATGGGTCAGGCGTTCCGCCTCAGACAGCGTGGGCTTGAGTTCCTCCCAGCATGCCTTTGCCGAGGCAAGGGAATGATTTCCGTCGCCCACCGCGAAGGACATGGCGTTCCCGGCTTCCTGTGTGGTTTCTACAGCGGAGATGTAGTCGGAAACGGCGGTGTTGACAACGCTGACGCCCAGTCCGGAAATCAGCCATCCGGTGACGTGTCCGCCGTCTTCCATCAGGTCGAAATCATAGACTTTTTCCCCGCGTACCGACTGCGCCGCCGTCATAATGGCGTCCTTCCGGTCATCGCATAGCATGAGCACATGGGGAAATTCCAGCATGGCGCCGCGAAGCAGGCGCATTCTCGGCGGGATCCGGTCCTGAACGGTACCCTCTGTGGCACGGATCCTGGAGCCGGAGCCGGGGGTGTAATCGTAATCCTCCAGATCCACCTGGCCGATCAGTCCGTGGCGCAGGCTTTGGTCCGGCATTGTCCGCTCCAGATAGATGAAGCTGCGCCTGTATGTACGGAAAATGCCTTCGGAAAGATAGCGGTCCATCGTATGATGGATCTTTTGAAGTCTGGCGTCGGTTTCTCCCTGACGCAGATAGGCCTCTGGAATGATCATATGGTATGTGGAGGGGTCCTCCCCCACAAAAGCGGCGACCCGGTCCCAGTATTCCGGCTGTGAGGAAAACTGGTCACAGGCCACGCAGGCCCATTTTTTCATGGATATATTCTGCG
>CACYXZ010000034.1 GCA_902778525.1 Oscillospiraceae bacterium
CATCGACTTTTATCTGATCCACGCGGTCATGGACGGCAGCATCGACAACTACCTTGACTGCGGCTGCATCGACTACTTCCTGGAGCAGCAGAAGGCGGGGCGCATCAAATATCTGGGCTTCTCCAGCCACGCCTCCCCGGAGAACCTCCGCCGGTTCGCCGATCATCATCCGTGGGATTTTGCCCAGCTGCAGCTCAACTATTTTGACTGGAATTACTCCACCTCCAAGGAGGAATACCAGATCCTTACGGACCGGAACATCCCAGTCGTGGTCATGGAGCCGGTCCGGGGCGGACGTCTTGCCTCCCTGACGCCTGACGCGGAGGCGCTGCTGAAGGAGGCCCATCCCGACTGGTCCATGGCCTCCTGGGCTCTGCGGTTCGTTCGGAGCCTGCCCAATGTGCAGGTGATCCTCAGCGGCATGAGCACCCTGGATCAGATTGTGGACAACTGCAGGACCTTCTCGGATCCGGAGCCCCTCTCCGACAGGGATATGGATCTGCTGATGAAGGCCTGCGACCTGTTCCACAATCAGCTCCGGGTCCCCTGCACCGCCTGCCGGTACTGCACGCCGGACTGTCCCATGGAGATCAACATTCCGGAGTTCCTGAAGGTCTACAACGACTACAAGGTGGACGGAATGATGGCCCTGAACCGGGCCGACGCCGTGGTCTCCGAGGGCAAGCCCGCAGACTGCATCGGCTGCGGAAGCTGCACCAGCCACTGTCCCCAGGGCATTGCGGTACCGGAGATCATGCCCCTGCTGGCGGAGGCCCTGAGCCGCCGTCCGGCCCGTCCCTGACAGAACCCTTCCGGCGGGAGGCGAAAGCCTCCCGCCTTTTTTTGTTCCCTGTTCCGACTCCGGGAATGGGCCGGCTGTCCTTCTCCGTCAGCCGGTCCCCGTCAAAACGGCGGGTCTCCCGGTCGATCTCCCGCCTCAGCAGAAACAAAGACAGCAGATTCGGCACCGCCATGAGCCCGTTCATCAGGCTCGCCAGGCTCCAAAGCGCCTCCGTTTCCCCCAGCGCCCCCGCGAACACCCCTGCCGTCCACAGCGCCCGATACCAGGGAGCGCAGCCCTCCCCGAAGAGATAGGCGCAGCAGCGCTGCCCGTAATGGCACCACCCCAGTATGGTCGTGAACGCAAACACCGTCAGCGCCAGGGCGAGAAACCTCTCGCCGAAGGGCAGCCGGGAAAAGGCGGCCATTGCCAGTTCGCTTCCTGAGATCGTCTCCGGTGCCGGTGCACGGGCCAGCTCCGACATCAGCGCCAGCCCGGTCATCAGGCAGATCACACAGGTGTCCCAGAAGGTCCCGGTCATAGACACCAGCGCCTGGACCTTGGGGTTCGGGGTCCGGGCGGCAACCGCTGCCAAGGGCGCCGAGCCCATGCCGGACTCGTTGGAAAACAGGCCCCGGGCCACCCCGTACCGGCAGGCTGCCGCGGCGCCCTGCCCCAGGAGACCGCCGCCCGCCGCCCGCAGATCCAGGGCCGACCGGAGGATCATCCGGATCGCCGGGCCGAGAAACGGGCGGTTCACGGCCAGGACCGCGGCGCAGCCCAGCAGGTAGGCCGCCGCCATCCCCGGCACCAGCTTCTCTGTCACCCCGGCGATGGAGCGGATCCCGCCGAACACAGCCGTTCCCACCAGGAGACTCAGCACTGCAGCCGTCACCGGCGCCGGGGCCGGTACCAGCATCCCCACGCCCGTCATCACCGCGTCGGCCTGCACCATGCAGCCGATTCCAAAGGCACCCGCCGCTCCCAGCGCAGCAAACGCGATCCCGGCCCAAGGCAGATTGAGTCCCCGCTCCAGCACATACATGGCGCCGCCCAGCATTTCGCCCGTGCCGCTCCGCACCCGGTACCGCACCGCCAGAAGCGTCTCGGCATACCGGGTGGCCATCCCCAAAAGGCCGCTGAGCCACATCCACAGCACCGCGCCGGGGCCGCCCAGGGCGACGGCCGTTCCCACCCCGATGATGTTTCCCGTACCGACGGAGGCGCTCAGGGCCGTTGCCAGAGCGGCGAAGGGGCTCACGTCCCCCGCCGCGTCCGGGTCCCGGGACAACGACAGCCGGATGCCCCGAAAAACCTGCCGCTGGATCCCCCCGGTCCGGACCGTCAAATAAAGATGCGTCCCCATCAGCAGCGTGATCATGGGCCAG
The DNA here is from genome assembly GCA_902778525.1 of Oscillospiraceae bacterium. Taxonomy (GTDB): domain Bacteria; phylum Bacillota; class Clostridia; order Oscillospirales; family Oscillospiraceae; genus HGM13006. Next base: position 2,170 of record CACYXZ010000034.1, read on the forward strand.
CCCCAAACCAGCCTGTCCAGATATTCGATCCATTCTCCCGCCATTGCGCTCCCTCCCGGGACATGCTACCACGCCGGTCCCGGATTATCCATCGAAAGGACAGAGCCCTTGCAAAGCCGCCTTCGCTGCACTATAATAGTGTCCGTGCGAAATGCAAAGGAGGAAATGGAAATGAAACAAACCGTACTGCGCAAGTACGCCAGACTCATCGCCCGGACCGGCGCCAACGTCCAGAAGGGCCAGGAGGTCTTTATCACCGCCGGGCTGGATCAGCCGGAGTTTGTCAAGCTGGTGGCGGAAGAGTGCTACAAGGCCGGCGCCAAAAAGGTGGTGGTGGACTGGGACTACCAGCCCCTGCAGAAGCTCCACTACCGCTACCGCAGCCAGAAAACCCTCAACGCCATGGACGACTACGAGGAGGCCCGGTGGAAGCACTATGCTGATACGCTTCCCGCCCGGATCTACCTGATCTCCGACGACCCCGACGGACTAAGGGGCGTCAACCAGGCCAAGGTCGCCAAGGCCCAGCAGGCCCGCTATCCCATCATCAAGCCCTACCGGGATCAGATGGAGAACAAATATCAGTGGTGCATCGCCGCCGTCCCCGGCAAGCCCTGGGCCAAGAAGATGTTCCCGGAGCTGCGGGCCTCTCAGGCGGTGGAGAAGCTCTGGCAGGCGATCCTGGACACCTGCCGGGTCTGGGAGGATCCGGTGGCGGAATGGGAAGCCCACAACGCCTCCCTCCAATCCCACTGCGACCGGCTCAACGCCATGGGCATTGAAAAGCTCCGCTACACCAGCTCCAACGGCACGGACTTCACCGTGGGTCTGATCCCGGAGGGCCGGTTCTGCGGCGGCAGCGAGGATACCATCGGCGGCGTGACCTTCAACCCCAACATGCCCACGGAGGAGTGCTTCACCTCCCCCATGAAGGGAAAGGCGGAGGGCATCGTCTACGCCACCAAGCCCCTGTGCTATCAGAGCCAGCTGATCGAGGATTTCTGGATCCGTTTTGAGGAGGGCAAGGCGGTGGAGTGGCACGCGGAGAAGAACGAGGCTCTGCTCACCAAGATGATCACCATGGACGAGGGCAGCTGCTATCTGGGCGAGTGCGCGCTGGTGCCCTACGATTCTCCCATCCGCCGGAGCGGCCTGCTGTTCTACGAGACCCTGTTCGACGAGAACGCCGCCTGCCATCTGGCGCTGGGCGAGGGCTTCGCGGACTGCATACAGGATTTCCAGAACAGGACGCTGGAGGAGTGCCGGAACCTGGGCGTCAACGAATCCATGATCCATGTGGACTTCATGATCGGCTCCGAGGACCTGAACATCGACGCCGTCTGCCGGGACGGCAGCGTGCAGCCGGTGTTCCGGAACGGCAACTGGGCCTTCTGATCGGAAACACAAAAAGGACTGCCTCATACGAGGCAGTCCTTCTGTTATTCTCTCAAAGGTCCCGGCAGGCCTTGAACCCGTAGGCGCTCTCCGCGGCGGCGGCCGCCCGGACGATGGCCCGCTCCATGGCGTAGGCCGCCATGGTGCCCACCAGATTCACGTCCCCGGGGACGTCCCCCACGGACAGGGCGTAAATGCTGTCCCCGTCGGCGGTGGTATGCACCGGCCGGATGGCCCGGGCATAGCCGTTGTGAGTCATGCCCGCGATCTTGCAGAGCTCCGGCTTCCGGAAGACGCAGTTGGTGACTACGATCCCCAGAGTGGTGTTGCCGGAGAAGAGGTTGGCCGCGTGGCTCACGTCGTCCATCAGCTCCTCAACGGTGCTGGACAGGCCTTTCCCGTCCGCCGTCAGCAGACCCGCCACCGGCCTTCCATCCGGCCCGCAGATGTCTCCCAGCGCGTTCACCGCCACCAGAGCGCCTACCCGGACGTTCCCGGCCTCCACCGCAAAGGTGCCGAAGCCGGATTTCATGGCCCGCGCCGCGCCCTTGTACTTGCCGACGGTGCAGCCCGTGCCTGCGCCTTCGTTGCCCTCCGCGGGAGGGGCATAGGAGGCGTTTTCGCAGGCGGCATAGGCCATGGCGGCGTCAGGCCGCACGTCCTTGCTGCCCACGCCGAGATCGAACAGGCAGCTCTCCGACACCAGCGGGACCTTGGCGAAGCCCACATCGAAGCCGATGTCACGCTCCTCCAGATACCGCTGCACGCCCCCTGCCGCGTCGAGACCGAAGGCGCTGCCGCCGGACAGAAGCACCGCGTTGATCCCCTCCGCCGCCATCAGCGGATTCAGGATCTGGGACTCCCGGGAGGCGGGACCGCCGCCCCGGACGTCCAGTCCCGCGGGACTCATCCGGTCGCAGAGGAGCACCGTGCAGCCGGTGGCAGCCTCCCGGTTCTGGGCATGGCCCACCCGGAAGCCGCCGACCTCCATGATCCCGATCTCTTTCATATCGCGTCCGCTCCTTTTACCGCTTGAGGACCACCCGCAGGGCCTTGGTCACGCCGCCGCTGACAATGCAGCCCACCGCGGCCTCGATCACCGCCTGAATGCCCACATAGGCCGCCACAAACAGGATCACGTTGTTCCGCAGGGTCTCGATCATCTGCTCGCCCACCGTGGAGGCGATGACGTTCTGCAGCAGCTCGTTGTTCAGAAGAATGATCACGTACACGGTCATGTACAGGATCGTGTTGAGGACCGGCGCCAGCAGGCCGCCGATGAAGCAGTCGATGGTGTTGGTCTTGTCGATCCGGTCGATGAGCTTGAAGATCAGGCCGGTCAAAAATCCCATCAGCGTCCGGGTGCAGATCGTCAGCACCAGAATCGCGGGAATGGATACGCCCGCGCCGATGAGGATCCCGGTCTGCAGCGCCTTCCAGAAGCTCAGCGCGCCGAACAGGAAGCCGAGCACCGTGCCGGCCAGAGGGCCGAGCAGCATGGCGCCCACCGCCACCGGCACCGTCAGCAGAGACGCGTACTGGCCCGGCAGGGGGAGCATGCCCAGCGGGGTGAAATACATGACCAGCTCCAGCGCCATCAGCAGCGCCAGCTCCGTCAGGTAACGGACGTTTGTTTTCTTATTCATAATGTAACCTCCTGCTGTCACTCCGCCTCCGGCGGATGCAACGCAAAATGCGGTCCGGTCCTTTTTCGCCGGACCAGGGTCAGTATATAACAGTCCGGATAAAAATGCAACCGAAACTTTTCCTATGCCTCCGGGCAAAGCTGTGGTATAATAGGGCAAACGAACAAGGAGGGGTTTTTATGGATCTGCAGGAGATGCAGCTGAAAAACGGCTCTGTGCTGGTGAGCATTACCGGCTACTGCGGCGAAACCGATTTTTACGCCATGTACGACATCATCAAGGAGCTCCTCGCTCCGGAGCACATCACCTACGGCGTGGACAGCATGTGCGTGGACGGTTCCTTCCGGAAGGACGGCATTCTGGTCCGGATGAGCAGCGAATGCGTCACCGACTGCTGCTGCTTCCATTACGACGCGGCCAACATGGGGCAGGAGGAGATCGAAAAGGTCAAGGCGTGGATCTCACAGATCGTGGCGGAGCTGCACCGGAGATTCCCGAAATAACAAAGGCCGGCATTCCCTGCGGAATGCCGGCTGTTTCTTTATTTTCTGGCGTTTTTCTCGTAGATCAGCCGCAGCCCCTTGAGCATGAGCAGCTCGTCCACCAGGATCTCCCGGCTGCAGTGGGGCGTAATGAGTCCGGCCAGGGTCCCCGTGGCGATCACCGTGCAGCGGCTTCCCATCTGCCTCTCCATCCGCTCCACCAGTCCGTCCAGCATGGCCGCCGTGCCGAAGACCGCGCCGGAGCGCATGCAGTCCACCGTGTTCCGGCCGATGACCTCCTTCGGCGCCTCCAGGGAGATCCGGGGGAGCTGGTCGCAGGCGTCCGCCAGCGCCTGGGCGGAAAGCGCCGTTCCGGGAGCGATGACCGTGCCCACGAAATTCCGCTTTTCGTTCACCGCCAGGAGCGTGGTGGCCGTGTCCATATCCGCCACGATCAGCGGCACCGGGTATTCCGCCGTGGCCGCCACCGCCGCCGCCACCAGATCGCTGCCCAGAGAGGCGGGGTTGTCCATGAGGATGTTCAGGCCGGTCTTGACTCCCGGTCCCACCACCATGGGCTCCCGGCCCAGGATCAGCCGCAGGGCCTGCCGGATCTCCCGGATCAGCGCCGGCACCACGGAGGAGACGATCCCGCCCTGAATATCTGTCCGCCGGATGCCGTGCAGCTCCAGGGTGCTGCGAAAGGCGACGGCATACTCGTCTCCGGTCTTTTTCCGGTCCGTGGCCATCCGGGAGGAGAACTTCAGCTCTTCCCCGTCGAATACCCCCAGCACCACGTATGTGTTCTCTACGCTCAGTGTCAGAATCATACCATCGCCCGCTTTCTATCCGCATTCTACTGTGATTGTACCCGAAACGGCACATTTTATCAAGTTCCTGTTTCGCCCCTTGTTTTTGGACGAAAACATGGTATGATTATGGTATTCCAACGACAGGAGGAACCTTCTATGCTGCAGGGAAAAACCGTGCTGCTGGGCATCACCGGCGGCATTGCCGCCTATAAGATCCCCAACCTCTGCTCCCTTCTGGTGAAGCAGGGCGTGAATGTGGAGACGATCCTGACGGAAAACGCCAGGAAAATCGTCTCGCCCATTCCCTTCGAGAGTCTCAGCGGAAACCGCTGCCACACTGACACCTTCGATCCCATGGACACAGCCAAGGTGGAGCACATCCATCTGGCCAGCCGGGCGGATCTGCTGGTGATCGCGCCGGCCTCCGCCAACATGATCGCCAAGCTCCGCTGGGGACTGGCGGACGATATGCTCTCCACCACAGCGCTGGCCTGTACCTGCGAAAAGCTGCTGGTCCCCGCCATGAACACCGACATGTATGAAAATGCCGCCACCCAGGAGAATCTGGCGGTGCTGCGCCAGCGCGGGTTTATCATCATGGAGCCCCTCTCCGGCCGTCTGGCCTGCGGCGCCGTGGGCAAGGGAAAAATGCCCGAGCCCCAGGACATCTTCGACCGGATCGAGGCCATCCTGGCCTGGGAAAAGGATCTTTTCGGCAAACGGGTGCTGGTCACGGCTGGCCCCACTCAGGAACCCATCGACCCCGTGCGCTTTATCACCAACCACTCCTCCGGGAAGATGGGCTACGCCATCGCCAAAGCCGCCATGCTCCGGGGCGCGGAGGTGACGCTGGTGGCCGGGCCCACCGCGCTGGCGGACCCGCCGCTGATCCGCACCATCCACATCAAGACCGCCCAGGACATGTATGAGGCCGTCACCGCCAATGCGCCGGAGATGGACATCATCATCAAGGCCGCCGCTGTGGCGGACTACACCCCGGAAACCGTGGCGGACAACAAGATCAAAAAGACCGACGGGGATATGTTCATCCCCCTCAAGCGCACCCAGGATATCCTGGGCTATCTGGGACAGCACCGGGTCCCCGGCCAGAAGCTCTGCGGCTTCTCCATGGAGACGGAAAACATGCTGGAGAACAGCCGGAAAAAGCTGGCGAAGAAGAATCTGGACATGATCGTGGCCAACAACGTCAAGGTCTCCGGCGCAGGCTTTCAGGGGGACACCAACGTGATCACCATGATCACCGCCGAAGACGTGCGGGAATTCCCCCTGATGAGCAAGACGGAGGCGGCCCACGCCATCCTCGACCGGATCCTGGAGCTCGGTTAATCCACCCGGTCCGCCGTGATGGCGGAGATCTCAAAGGCGGTGCGCTCCTCGCTTCCCTCCTCGAGCTGTTTGATGTACGTGCGGCTCTGGAGCCGGCCCCGGAGCCAGATCGTCTGCCCCTTGGCGCAGTCCGCCGCCATTCTGGCCAGAGATCCCCACAGAATGCAGGGCAGATAGTCGCTGCGGCCGTATTTCCGCTCCACCGCCAGCATGACGTCCGCGATCTCCCGGCCCAGGGGCGTCCTGCGGTATACCGGCTCCCGGCAGATCCTGCCCTGCAGGCAGATCTCATTCTCCGGCGGACCGTCCACCGCCTCCACCCGGAAGGCGTACACGGTGATGATCAGCCTTCTGCCCTGACCGCTGCGGTTGTTGTAGGAGCGGACCTGTCCCTCCACCTCCACCTTTTCTCCGGCGGTGGGATCCAGCCGCTCCATCATGCGCTCCTCCGCTATGACCCGGACCCGGTCCCGGACGCCGGAGAGCCGTTCCACCTCCAGAACAAACGTATCAAAGCGCCGTCCGTGGTTCTCATGGGAAAACACCGGCAGCTCCGCCAGTTCTCCCCGCAGCAGCGCTCTGTTGTTTTCTGTTATCATTGCCTGTTCCATCCGCTACACCTCGCTGTCGTGATGGAACAATATATTCGAAGATCCTTCGCCCTATGCGTATTTCGCCCGAGGAGGCACCGTTATGACATATTCCCGATTGTTCACCCCCATCACCATCGGAAACATGACCCTCAAAAACCGGATCGTCATGCCCGCCATGCATCATCTCTACACGGAAAACGGGTACTGTACGCCCCGGTTCAGCCGCTACTACTGGGACCGGGTGGAGGGCGGCGCCGGGCTGATCATTGTGGGCTCCTGCCGCTTTGACGACTACGGCGCCAAGGACAATTCCATGTCCCTGCGCACCGATGACACCATTCCCGGATGGCAGGCCTTCACCAAGGGCGTCCACGACCGGGGCGGCAAGGTCGCAGTGCAGCTCTACCACGCGGGCCGCTATATGCCGAAAAAGGACGTGCCCTGCGGCGGCGACGCCCTGTCCCCCTCGGCCACCTTTGCCTCCTACACCCGGGAGACGGCCCCGGAGATGACCCGGGAGCAGATCTTCGAGCTGCTCCGCAACTACGCCGCCGGCGCCCGGCGGGCCGTGGAGGCCGGCTTTGACGCAGTGGAAATCAGCGCTTCCTCCGGGTATCTGCTGTGCCAGTTCCTCTCCCCGCTGACCAATCTCCGCACCGACGAATTCGGGGGCAGCTTCGAAAACCGCTGCCGCTTCCCGCTGATGGTCATCGAGACCGTGAAAAAGGCACTGGAGGGCCGGGTGCCGCTGATCCTGCGGCTGGGGGCGGACGACTTTGTCCCCGGCTCCAACACGCTGGAGAACGCCATGGCCTTCGCCCCGCTGGCGGAGGAGAAGGGCGTGGATCTGTTTAACGTCACCGGCGGCTGGCATGAGACAAAGATTCCCCAGCTCACGGGAGACCTGCCCCGGGGCGGCCTGAGCTATCTTGGCAAGGGCATCAAATCCGTGGTCAAGGCGCCGGTGATGATGTGCAACCGGATCCAGGATCCGGCCACCGCCGAAAAGGTCCTGGCTCTGGGCCGGGCGGATCTTGTCGGCATGGGACGCCCCCTGCTGGCGGATCCGGAGCTGCCGAACAAGGCCCGGGAAGGACGAGCCGGGGAGATCCGGCCCTGCATGGCCTGCAATCAGGGATGCCTGGCCAACACCTTCTTCGACCGGCCCATCACCTGTCTCAGCAACGCCCGCTGCGGCCGGGAACTGGAGCTTCCTGTGGAGCAGGCCCCCGTCCCGAAGCGGATCCTGGTCATCGGCGGCGGCCCGTCGGGCTGCGAGGCGGCCTATCAGGCGGCCCGGCGGGGCCATCGGGTCACGCTGATGGAGCGCTCCGGCGCTCTGGGCGGACAGCTCTGGCAGGCGGCGGTGGTCCCCGCCCGGCAGGAGTTCTTTGATCTGATCCGGTTCTACGAGGAGAACCTGCCCCGGCTGGGGGTGGAGATCCGGTTCCACACGGAGGCGGATGCGGGATCCGCCGCGGGGTATGATGAGGTGATCGTGGCTACCGGCGGCGCACCGAATATGACGGAGCTGCCTGTGGAGGAAAACGCCGTTCCGGTCTATACCGCCCGCCAGATCCTCTCCGGCGAAGTCATGGCTGGTCAGTCTGTGGTGGTCATCGGCGGCAGCTATATCGGCTGCTTTACTGCCCAGTATCTGGCCCGGGAGGGGTCCCTTTCCCCGGACGAGCTGTTCTTCGCTCTGGCCCACCGGTCCGACACCACGGACCATATCCTCGGCCGGCTCAACCGCTCCGACCGGAAGGTGGTCCTGCTGGAAAAGGGCAAAAAGATCGGCCTCGGCTTTGAATCCGGCACCAGCTGGCCGGTACTGGGCGATCTGAACCGGCTGGACGTGCCCTTCCGGAAGCTCACGGAGGTCACGGCCATCACTTCAGAGGGCGTCCGGGCGGTGGAAACCAAAAAGGACGGCTCCAACGAGGAGCTCTTTTATCCCTGCGACTGCGTGGTGGTGGCCTCCGGCGTCCATCCGGACCCAGGTCTCTACGAGGCGCTGAGGGCCGCCGGGATCCCTGTCCGGTGTATCGGCAACGCCGACCGGCTGGGCAAGGCCATCGACGCCATCCGTCAGGGCTGTGAGGCGGGCCTGTCCGTCTGATTCCATTCCCCCATAATGAAGCGGAGCCGACAAAAGCCGGCTCCGCTCTTTTCTTATTTCAGTCCGCCGTACCATTCCTCAGACACCGGCTCGCACCACTCGTTGGAGGTATCCGCGCCCGGGATCTCCAGGGCAAGGTGGCTCATCCAGGCGTCCGCCGCGGCGCCGTGCCAGTGCTTGACCTCCGGCGGGATGTTCACAACCGTCCCAGGCTCCAGCTTCACCGGCTCCTTCCCCCACTCCTGATACCAGCCCCGGCCGCCGACGCAGATCAGCATCTGTCCGCCGCCGGAGGAGGCGTGATGGATGTGCCAGTTGTTCCGGCATCCCGGCTCAAAGGTCACGTTGAACACAGGGACCTGATCCATGGTCAGCGGCGCCAGATAGCTCTGCCCTGTAAAATACCGGGCAAAGGCGTCGTTGGGCGCGCCGATGGGGAAGATGATCTCGCTCTGATGGCGGTCCTTCTCCGACTGTGCGGGAGCATCCTCCTTCCAGACCTCCGCCGCCATGCGGAACACCGCCCAGCCCTTGGGCCAGCCCACATACATCGTCGCGTGGGTGATGATCGCCGCGATCTCCTCCCGGGTCACGCCGCGGTTCTTCGCGTTCTGAAGATGGTACATCAGGGACGAATCCGTCACCCCGGACGCCATCAGGGCCACCACCGTGATGATGCATTTCTGCTTCACGTCGATGGCCGTCTCATTCCAGACCTCGCCGAAGAGGACGTCGTCGTTCAGATGCGCGAACATGGGCGAGAACGATCCCAGCTGATCCCGTCCGGCGGTCTGTGTGATTTTTTCTGCCATGGATAGATTCCTCCTGTCAAAGTATATCATTCGTCATAACACTTCAAAAAACCGTTTCAGGTCTGTTCCGGCATCTCCAGCCAGTTGCTCCTCCTTAGATAGATCATCAGCGCCAGATCCGTCAGCACCCAGGAGACCGGATAGGAGGCAAACACCCAGAACATCTGCCCGAACAGTTTTAGCGTCACGTTCACCCAGATGATCCGGAATACGCACAGGAAAAAGAGCATGATGAGCATCGGCGGGACGGTGCGTCCCGTGCCCCGGACGGCGCTGGAGGTGATGTGCATGATGGTATTGAGGGCGAAGAACGGGCAGAAGAACCGCATAATATACAGCCCCAGCTCGATCACCGGCTCCTCCCGGACAAAGATCCCCATCAGCGGCCGTCCGAACAGCATGATCAGCGCCCCGGTGACGATCACATATCCCACGCCCATGGCCAGGGTCACATACAGTCCCGTCCTGACCCGTTCGGGTTTTCGGGCGCCGGTGTTCTGCCCCACAAATGTGGTGATCGCGTTGCTGAAGCTGATGACGGGCAGGATGTTGAAGCCGTCCAGCTTGGAATAGGCGGCGTTGGCCGCCATCAATGTGGGGCCAAAGCTGTTGATGGCAGACTGGATCACCACATTGGAAAGGGACATCAGCGTGTTCTGCAGGCCGGTGGGCAGGCCGATTTTCAGCATCTTCCCGATGGTGGCAGGATCCGGGCGGATCTCGGAGATGTTCACCCGGTATTCTCCCTCCGCGGTCAGAAGATATCTTACAATGCATACACAGGCCGCCGCCTGACTGACGACCGTCGCCAGAGCCGCCCCCTCCACGCCCATGCCGAACACCGCCACCAGCAGCACGTCCAGCACCGTATTGGTCAGGGCCGAAACCGCCAGGTACTGCAGGGATTTATTCGGTTTCCCCACCGCGTTGAGGATTCCCGTGGCAAAGTTGTAGAATACCGCAAACAGGCTCCCGGCAAAGTATACCCGCAGATAGCGCTGCGCCTGAGGGAACACCTCCTCCGGCGTGCCCAGCAGCCGCAGCAGCGGCCCGGCCAGGATCACACCGGCAACCGTGATCAGGGCCCCCGCCATGAGCCCCAGCGCCACCGCGTTGTGGACCGTTCGATGGACCCCCATCCGATCCTCCGCGCCGAAGGTCTGGGACACCAGCACGCCCGCACCGATGGAGGCGCCCATGGAGAAGGATATGATGAAAAAAATCAGCTGGGAACCGCTGCCCACCGCGGCCAGCGCGTTGCTTCCCAGAAATCGTCCCACTACAACGGAATCCACGGTGTTGTAAAGCTGCTGCAGCAGATTTCCAAGGATCAGCGGGATGGAAAAAATCAGGATCTGCCTCCAGATCGGGCCCTCCGTCATTCTGTCCGCCGCACCCATACGTTCACTTCCTTTGTGTTTCTGCCTGTTATTATAGCAGATCCGGCTTTTTTCATCAACCCGGCGTTTTGAGTCTGGCGCTTTTCGCATCCATATGGTATACTCTGGATATCCCTGTCTGCGGAAAGCAGAAGTATAATCAGCGGGTTGCAAGGGCAGAACCGAAACCTGCCGCGATCGGAAAGAAGGTTTTATGATGAAACGATTCACAGCGATGCTCTTATGTGCTCTGTTCCTATGCGCTCTGACGGCATGCGGAAGCGCTCCTGCCGGTGCGTCCTCCGCAGAATCGGCGCCCGTCTCCGCCCCGTCGGAAAACGAAACGGCTGCCGCAGGCGGAGCCCTGACCGGCGGCTGGACCGCATCGGAGTCCCCGGAGATCACGCCGGAGCTCCAGGCGGTATTCGACAAGGGCATGGAAGGTCTGGTGGGCGCCAGCCACACGCCGGTGGCGTATCTGGCCCATCAGGTGGTGGCGGGAACCAACCACTGCTTCCTCTGCCAGTCCGCGGCCGTGGTCCCGGACGCCGCGTCTTATTACACTCTGGTATATCTCTACGAGGATCTGGAGGGCAATGTGCAGGTCCTCAATATCGCAGATCTGGACGTGGGTGCTTTTGCCCAGAACTGAAAACAGGCCATCCCCGGCGGGGATGGCCTGTTGCTTTTTACTTGCCTGTCATAGTGCGGAGCGTATCCGTAAGCTCCGGGATGGTGGCTTCAAAGTCCACGCCGTACCATGGATTCTGCGGATTGTGCCGTGTCACGTCAATGGTGCGGGCGGTGTAGTCCGCCGCAAGCCGGATCGCGTCCTGCCGGCTCAGCCCCCGCAGAAGTCCGCCTACGGCCACGCTGGAAAAGATGTCGCCGGTGCCGTGATACTGGGCGGGGATCTTGTCGTTCTGGTACAGGAAATACTCCCCGGCGGAGCTGTCGTAGCCCATGGCGCCCGTCTTCCCGGGCTCCAGGGAGACCCCGGTGAGGATCGCCGTCCGGCAGCCCAGACCGGTCAGCGCCTGAAGCATCCGGCGCACATAGTCCTCCTCATATTCCTCCCGATAGGGAAGGCCCGTCATAAAACTGGCCTCGGTGAGGTTCGGCACGATCACATCCGCCACCGCGCACAGGGTCGCGTTTTTCTTCGCGTACTGCTCGTCAAAGGCCGGGTAGAGCTTGCCGTTGTCGCCCATGGCCGGGTCCACGAACACCAGCGTCTCCGGCCCCCGGAAGGTGCGGATGATCTCCTTGACCGTCTCGATCTCCTCTTCCGTGCCGAGATAGCCGGTATAGATGGCGTCAAAGGTGATGTCCTCCTTCTTCCAGTGCTCGGTGATGGGGCCGAGCTGGTCGGAGAGGTCCTTGCAAGTAAATCCGGAAAACATGGTATGGGTGCTCAGCACCGCCGTGGGCAGGATCACCGTCTCCACCCCCATGGCGGACAGCAGCGGCAGCGCCACCGTCAGGGAACACTTCCCAAGGCAGGAGATGTCCTGAATCGTCAGGATTCGTTTCATATGGAATTCCTCCAGTGCGTTTTTTTCTCAGTATATACCGATTCTGGAATTATAACAGACTCAGTTTTTGACTTTTTTATGGGTTCAGTTTGATCCTGTTCCGGCTGTTTCTCCTTTTCCGTTTTCTTTCGGCCGAAATTGTGCTATACTGATAAGGCATTACATACACAGGAAGGGACCTCCATGTCAAACACCATGATCAACGATCTGACGGTCGGCAGCGTACCCGGCAAGCTGATCCGTTTTTCCATCCCCTTCGTTCTGGCGAATTTCCTCCAGTTCCTCTACAACATCGTGGACATGATCATTGTCGGGCAGTTCGTGGGCAGCGCCGGTCTGTCCGCCGTGTCCATCGGCGCAGACTTCATGCACTTTCTGACCTTCATCGCCGTGGGCTTCGCTCAGGCCGGGCAGATCATCATCGCCCAGAACATCGGCAAGGGCAACCGGGGGGAGGCGCTGTCCCGGGTCATCGGCAATCTCTTCTCCTTCATTCTGGGACTGAGCCTGATCATCACCGCTGTCAGCGTTCTGTTTCCCCGGCAGTTCGCCACGCTGATGAATACGCCGCCGGAGTCCTTCTCGGAGACCGTGGCCTACTGCACCGTCTGCGGTGCGGGCATGTTCTTCGTCTACGGCTACAACACCGTCAGCAACATCATGCAGGGCATGGGGGATTCCCGTCATCCGCTGATGTTCGTCGCCATCGCCGCGGGGATCAACCTGGTGCTGGACCTTCTGTTCGTGGGCGCCTTCCACCTGCGCTCCATGGGCGCCGCCATGGCCACGGTCATCGGGCAGGCCTTTTCCTTCGTGATCTCCATGGTCTTCCTCTATCGCCGCAGGGAGGCCTTCGGCTTTGACTTCCGGCTCCGAAGCTACCGGCTGGACCGGAGCATTGTCCTGTCCATTCTCAAGCTGGGCATTCCCATCACCCTCCAGAACACCGCCATCAGCATCTCCGTCATGTATGTGACGGCCTGCATCAACGTCTACGGCGTGATCTACTCCGCCGTCAACGGCGTGGCCAGCAAGATTTCCCAGCTGTGCAACATTGTCACCGCCTCCCTCCGCGCCGCCGGTTCCACCATGACCGGCCAGAACTTCGGCGCAGGACGGAACGACCGGGTATCCAGCGTTTTCTGGCATGTGCTTCTGCTGAGCGTGGGCTTCGCGGCGCTGCTGACGGTGATCCTGCTCCTGTTCCCCACGCAGATCTTCCGGCTCTTCGACGACGACCCGGCGGTGCTGGCCGTGGCCATGGAGGCCATCGCCATGATCGTGCTGAACTTCTTCGGCGCCGCCACCCGGACCCCCGCCAGCGCGCTGATCAACGGCATCGGCTTCGCCGGCATGAATTTTGTCATGGGGATTATGGACGGCGTGGTGGTCCGGATCGGACTGGCCGTGCTGATGGGCAAGGTCCTTGGCATGGGCGTCCACGGATACTGGTACGGAAGCGCCATCGCGGGTTATATGTTCTTCGTCGTGGTGTTCCCCTATTTCCTCTCCGGGATCTGGAAGCGGAGAAAAACGCTGGTCGAATAGCGCGGCGCCATCAACTGCACAAAAATTGGACGGCTGAATCAGCCGTCCAATTTTTATACACATTGCAGGTTTTAGTTGTTCCAGAAGCTGTCGTAGATCTCCTGCACCTCGGTGAGCCGGTCGGCATACTGGTCTACGCCGGTCTGTCCCAGCTCCAGGAAGCGGTCCAGTCCGCAGCCGTCGAGCTGATCCATGAACTCCTGCCAGTCGGAGTCAATGTCCTTGTCGCCCACGATGAATTTCACCACATACTCCTGATACACCGTGGAAATATCGCTCTGGAGCGTGTAGAACTCATACATCTGATCCACGGTCATGGTGGAGAGCTGGGCGGCGGAGCGGCTGGTGGTCCACAGGTTGGCGGCCTCCAGCTGCACGTCGGAATAGGAGGCCAGATACCGCTCGTTGTTGTACAGGAACGGGCCGTCCTTGAAGAAGTAGTAGGTCATCATCACGTTTGCACCCAGAGAATAGGGGTCGTTTACGATCAGGTCGGTAAAGGACCGGGTGCCGTCGTCATTGATCACATAGGTCTCGCCCTCGGTGCCCCAGTTGCAGAAGTCATAGCCGTCCTCGGTGTAGAACTCGTTGAAGATGGCGCAAAGCAGCGGGATGTCGTCGGAGGCGGTGGTGACGGAGAAAGCGCCCATGCCGTCTACGCCGGAGTTGTTGGGGGCCTTTCCGTATTCACAGGGCTTGCCCTTTTCGAGGGAGGGCCAGACGATGGGGGCGATGGTGCCCTGCTCCAGCAGCGTCTGCTCTGCATCGATATAGCTGACGTAGGTGAACCAGACGCCGATCTTATCGCCGGTGAACAGGTCGTTGGCAGGATA
>CACYXZ010000035.1 GCA_902778525.1 Oscillospiraceae bacterium
GCCCTCCGGATCAGCGCCGCCTGTTCGGGTGTGGGCTGTATGGCGTTCATTTCACTGCTCATCTCTCTTTGTCTGTTGTGGATCCCGGCACAGCCGGGAAATGATATACCGCCCTGCGGCCTCCGCGCCGTGGCCGGGGTTGAAGATCTCCCGGGCTCTGACCTGCCGGATGTGCTCCCGGAACTCCTCCGGGCGGCTCAGAAGATCCGCTGCGGCCGCTCCCGCCCGGTCCAGCTCTCCAAGCTCCAGTTCCCCGCCCAGATCCGCCCGGATCCGGATCTCAAAGGGTTCCACCGGGATCTTCTGATACTCCGGATTCATGACCTTCATGGGGGTGTTGATGAAGAGGACCGGCTTGCAGGTGGAAAACGCAAACTCAAAGGCCACGTTGGACCAGTCCGTGATCAGCAGGTCGGAATTGTACACGGTATCGGTGGAGGAAAAGTCCGTCTGGAGGATAAAGTCCTCGCCGAACTGCTCCCGGTACCGGGCCTCCACCGCCGCGATCCGCTCCGGGTAGAGCCGCACATGCTGGGGATGGGGCCGGATGATCAGCCGGGCGCCCAGGGGCAGAAACTGCTGCACCAGCTGATCCAGGCAGGAATCCATGATGTTGTCCTGCTGCCAGGAGGGCGCGATGAGGATCGTTTTTTTATCATGTACCTGTTTCGGCGAGGCCTCCCAGGCCGCGGTCATCTCGTCGAGCAGACTGTATCCGACCTTGACCAGCCGGCGGGGCTTCAGGTGATAGAGCTCCTCCGTGGCCCGGGCCTCGGCAACCTGGTGGGGACCGACGCTGAAGAGGGTGTCATAGTGGTCGAGTCCGTGGGTCCGGCACATCAGATTGTCGCTGCCGACGGCATGGTCCGCATAGATATACTCGATGTCTTTGCGCACGAGACTCCGTTTCAGGTGGAACAGTTCCAGATCCGGAACCGTCATGATCACCATGTCCGCGTCCATCTTCATCATCAGAGGGATCAGCCGCATCTCCCCGATATAGTAGACCTGGAAATCCTGCGCTTCCATGTCAAATACCGGATCCCTCGGATCCGACGTGATATAGTGGATCACCAGATCGGAATGACTGCGCACATAGCCGATCATACCGGCAAAATATTTGTAGAATCCGCTTCCCTCGCTGTAGAAGACCAGCTTCTTCGGCTCTTTCCCGTTCAGGAACCGCCGGTAGTCCGCCTTCTCCCGCTTTTTAAAGGGCGCAAGGCCGGCCTTCCGCCGGGACTCCGCCTCCTTCATGCGGGACAGCTCCCGCTTTGTCTCCTCCAGCGCCCCGTAGTCGATATACTTTGCCGGCGGATAGAGGAAGTTCATCAGATACAGGATCCCCAGAGCGAAGAGGTTGCTTGCGATCCAGTACATTCCCACGCCCGCGGGAACCAGAAATGTAAAGTATGTGGAAAACGCCACCGTAAACAGGGCGCTGCCCCACCGCCCCCAGAAGGACTGCTCCTTCTGCAGAACATTCTCCCGGTTCTGCGCCCAGCACAGCAGCAGCGTGGACAGGCAGGAGAGCAGCGGGATCAGGGAAAGCACGCCCAACGGCAGAAGCGGCGGCACCTGCGCCAGATCCAGTCCCAGAAAGTGTGTGTCGACCCGGGCTGCGGCCGTCATGATCTCCGGCAGCCCGGAAACAGAGGGCGCCAGGCCCATGAAGAAGTCCCGATTCGCCGGATCCCCCAGGGCCGCCATGGCCGTCAGCTGGCCGCCGGAGCCCAGATGCTCCACCTGCATCAGCTGCGCTGTGGCCTCGGTCAGCAGGCTGCAGGTCTGCCGGTCGATCCCGAGCAGGTGCTGCAGGGGATTGTAGATCACGCTGATCAGCCCCAGCACCAGCAGGATCTGGATCACCAGCGGCACGATCCCCAGCATCGGACTGTACTTTTCCCGTTTATAAAGCTCCATGCTCCCGTCTGTGATGGCGTCCTTGTCGCCATAGTGCTCTATGGTGATCCGGTTCAGTTCCGGCTGCATCCGGATCATTTTGATGGAGTTTTTCTGGACCACGATACTCAGGGGCAGCAGGATCACCTTGCTGATCAGCGTAAAGAGCAGGATCGAACCGCCGTAATTCCCGGTCCATTGATAACAAAGCCGCATGATGATCCCCAGGGGTGTACCGAGGGTCGCATTGATCCATACCATCAACACCGCCTCCTCCGCGCGGCCCGCATAAAGTGATATAGCCCCCGATCTCTCGGAAGCCATGCTATCATAACACATATTTCACACGAAATCTACACAATTTCTTCACAAAGCAGTTTTTTTATTCTGCAAAAACAGAGCACCGTGAAAACGGCGCTCTGTTCTGTGTTTCCGATCACTCCTGCGTGGCCTGGAGGATCCCGGGAATAAACTGCTTTTTTCTGGAGACGACCCCCGGGAGCACGATCTGCTCTTCCGCGTCATCCGTATCGAAGGCCCGCCGGAGCAGCACCTCCGCGCCGGGTCCGGCATAGAGCACCCGGGTGGACTGGTCCTGGAGGCTGGTGAGCATATAGAACATCATGTCCAGTCCCGACTGCCGGAGGGCTTCCTCCAGGTAACCCGACACCAGTTCTCCGGCCCGCTCCCAGTTCGTCCGGCTGACAAAGCTCCCCTGCCCCACGCCGAACCGGATCCCGCCGGCCTCAAAATTCTTGTAGTCCTGGGTGAAGACCTCCCGGGCGCTCTTGCCCTCCAGGTCCTCACCGGCCACAAACATGGCCCCGGCCAGCTCGTCGATGTCCACCCCTGCGATTCCGGACAGAAGCTCTGCCGTTTTCCGGTCCAGGGCCGTACAGGTGGGCGACTGGAACTTCAGCGTATCCGAAAGAATGGCGGAGAGCAGCAGTCCCGCGATCTCCGGGGAGATCTCCACTCCCTGCTCCCCGTACATCTGATAGATCACCGTGGCGGTGCATCCCACCGGCTGGTTCCGGAAATACACCGGTCCGCTGGTCTCCAGATTGCCGATCCGGTGGTGGTCGATGATCTCCAGTATCTCCGCATCCTCCCAGCCGTCCACGCACTGGGTCTTCTCGTTGTGATCCACCAGGATCAGCCGGCGCCGCCGGAGATTGAGGAGGTTTCTGCGGGAGATCACGCCCACATACTTTCCCTCATGGTCCAGCACCGGGAAATAGACGTGCCGCACCCGGCCCATGACCTCCCTGACGTCCTCCAGCTCGTCGCTGAGCCGGAAGGTCATGATGTCATGGTCCAGCATGTGAAAGGACACCGGCACACTCTGGGAGATCCGGCACGCGGCGGGATAGGTGTCAAAGGGCGTGGAAAGAATGGTGCAGCCCCGCTCCTCCGCGAGACGGACGATGGTTTTCGGCACCGCGGAGCCGGTGCAGACAATCACGCAGGCGGCGCCCATCTCCACCGCGCAGAACTGGGCCTCGTACCGGTTGGCCACCAGCACCACGTCTCCCGGCTCCACCACGGTCTCCATGGTCTCTGGGCTTGCGGCGCCGATGACCACCTTTCCGGTCTGCACGCACCCCTCCGGGTCTCCGGTGACCATGGTGCCGTTCAGCGTCTCCAGGATGTTCCGGTAGGAGGTCTTGGCGTCGGCCAGAAACTGGTTGCCGTCGAAATCCATGTTTGCCATGGCCAGATCCTTCAGCGTGATGATGCCCAGCAGCGCTCCCCCGTCGTCCACCACAGACAGGGTGGTGATCTGCTGATCCCGCATGGTCTCCCAGGCCTTTCGGACGGTCATGGTCCCGCGGACGCCGGGCATCCGGCGGATGTCAATATCCTGGACCTGAGCGCTGACGTCCTGACACAGATCCGGCGCCGGGAAGCCGAAGCGTCTGAGCACGTATTTCGTCTCTCCGTTGAGATGCCCCGCCCGGAGCGGTTCATAGCTTCCGGTCCCCATCCTGTTTTTCAGGTTGGCGTAGGCAATGGCGGAACAAATGGAATCCGTATCGGGATTCTTATGGCCGATGACGCCGATCTTTCGTTCTTTCTCCATGGAAATCGCCCCATTCCTGTTTCATATTCCTATAGTATCACAGTTCGCCGCCAAAAGACAGTAGGAAAAACGAAGAACCCGCAGACACAGTCCGTGTGTCTGCGGGTTCCGTTTTCAATATTCTTCTTACCGGGGCTGATACCCGCAAACCTGGCAATACCACCGGAGCAGGCCCTCGGGATCATCGTCCTCACAGTGGCCGCCGTCCCAGATGATCCGGGCGTTCACGTCCTTGCCCAGGTTCTCCAGCGCAGTGGCCAGATTCAGCACCGTGGGCACGGAGGTGGCGCCGTCCACGCCGCCGTGGCGGATCCACCAGTGACCGGCGCAGCCGGGGTTTTTCTGCAGCACGTGCCACATGGGATTGAAGATCTCCGCAATATGCCGGAGCTCCGGATCCACTCTGGCCTCCGGATCTCCCGTGGCATGGCGGAGGCTGAAGTCCGTGAAGTGGCGGGCATTGACGTCCTTGCTGCCGAACACCAGCGTCTCGGCGTTGTTGAGCGGGAACTCGTCAAAAGCGGGCAGATCCTTCTCCCGTCCTGCGTGGGCGGCGAAATCCGCAAAGGTGAAAGTGTATCCGTCCCCTTCCGGATGGATCCAGGGATTCCTCCGGAGGTATTCCGCCCGGTCCGCCGGGGATTTTTTGTCCAGGAAGCGTTTTGCCTCCGCGAACAGATACTCCTCCAGCATGTAATCCGCCAGGTTGTCCGTGGTGAGCCTGCCCCAGCTTCCGTGGCCGGTGAGGCAGCAGGAATCCAGATAGGCTCTGTAGATCTCCTTCTGCTCCTCCGCCATGGCCTGATCCACCAGCGCCGGCTCCTGATGGCCGAAGGGTCCGCCGGAATAGGGCACATGGCTCCACTCGAACTCATAGGCGCCGTCGCCGTTCTCCAGATTCATCACGGGGCTGAAGGAGGCCGAGGCGAACACCCGGTCCGACTCCTCCGCCGCGCCGATCTCACGGAGATAGGCTTCATATTCGGGGCTGTCGCCGGAGGCTGCCAAAAGGCAGCTCAGGCCGCCGCCGGCGCTGCCGCCGTGGGTCACGATATGGTCGGTGTCGCCGGGGATCAGGTCCCTGTTGTGCCGCAGATAGCGCACCGCAGCCTTCAGATCCACCATGGCGGCAGGGGCCTTTCCGTAGTACTTTCCCTCCGCGGCCCTGGGATCCCCCTCCGGCCATTCACAGTTCCGTCCGCGAACGCCGGGATTGACGCACACAAATCCCATGCTCAGGGCCATGTTGGCCACATAGTCCGGGCCCTTCCCGTCTCCGCCGGGAGGGCCGCCGGGCCCCCCGGGCGGGGGTCCGCCGGGGCCGCCCATAGGAGGAGGCCCTCCGGGGCCGCCCATAGGAGGACCTCCCGGACCGCCCGGTCCCCGGCCGTGGGGGTCTGCATGGGATCCGGGCGCGCCGGGACCCATGCTGTGATCGCCCTTGTTGGGAGAGGCGGTATATCCAGCCACATTGACCGCGAACAGGATCGGCGCGCCGGTGCTGTCCAGCGGCTTCCCGTCCACTGAAACGGGCACGCGGATGTCCAGGCTCTGGAAGTCGTCATCCACAGGGCTGGAGCAGTAGCACAGGCTCTTATACTCCCGGTACTCCACCTGCTTTCCCTCGATCTCCAGGGTTTTCAGGGTGTAATTCTGCGGATCAAAGCGCAGCTTGTCTGACATGCAATCATCTCCTTGCAGTTCTCCAATCTATCTTAGATCCATCATACCCAACCGTGTCCGGGCCGTCAATTCCAAGTGCCGGTCCTTTTATTCCGGATTCGAATAGATCATCCGGCCAGAAGTCTCCCCGCCGTTTCCTGACAGAAAGACAAGGGGCCGCTGCGTCCTTGCGCGCAGCGGCCCCGCCGGGTAATTCGGCTATGATGATTTACATTCTATCCTGCCGCAGATCAGGCGGCTCTTTTTTTCTTGTTCTTCACATGAACAACAATCATCAGCACCAGCAGCACCAGCAGCACAGCGCCCAGAATGATATCCACAGTCCGCAGCAGGGACACCAGCGGGTCAGGCTGGTTGGTGGGATCGCCCTCGACATTGGTGTAGTAGCCGCTGTTGGCGACGGTGTAGAGGATGTTCTTGCAGGACTCACGCAGCGCCAGAGTCGCGGTCGCGCTCTGATCGGTGAGCTGGTTGGAGGCCGCCATGGCAAAGCCCAGCATCAGGTCGTTGCCGTTGCGGACGCACTCGTCGGTGATCTGGTAGCCGTAGGAGCCGTTGTAGTCGGTCTCCACCATGCCAACGAAGCCCCACTCGTCCCGGAGGACGGTGTTCAGGAGATGCGGGTTGGCGCAGGACGGCTCCGTGCCGATCCAGTTGAAGGAGCTCATGACCGCCAGAGGCGTGCCGGTGTAGCCCTTCACTGCCATCTCAAAGGGTTTGAGATAGATCTCGCGGATGGCCTGCTCGGAAGCCCAGGTCAGCAGGAACGAGCAGCGGTTGCCCTCCTGATCGTTCAGGGCGAAGTGCTTGATGTAGGGATACACACCCTTGGTGGCGCCGCCGTTGATCTCGGCAACAGCCATCTTGCCAGCCAGCACGCCGTCCTCGGAGTAATACTCGAAGTTACGGCCGGCGAAGGCGTTGCGGTGGGTGTTCATGGCGGGACCGTACCAGCCGTAGTTGTTGGCGTCCTGGTATTCCTGACCCATGGCCACGCCCATTTCCTCGATGAGGACGGTGTTCCAGGTCTGAGCCATCAGGACCTCGGCGGGATACGCGGTGCCGTAGGCGCCGGTGATGAAGTTGGAGAGACCCGCAGGACCGTCGCAGTCAGAGGTGGCGGGCTTGCCCACGGAGGGGATCGCAGCCGTCTGCCAGCCGCCCAGGTTGACCATGGTGGACATATCCTCGAAGGTCAGCTGATCCAGCAGAGGCTCCCACTGCGGATCGTCGTAGGCCTTACCGGACAGGTTGTACAGGGTCAGGCCGTTCTGAGCACCCAGGGTGGGCATGGTATCGGCCGGATCGTCATAGGCGGTGGGATCATAGGTGCCGAAGCTCTTGGGCTCCACAGCCGCACGGACTTCCGCGCTCATCTCGAAGTTCGCGGGCGCCGCGGTGGCGGTTTCATAGTTGGCGAAGCCGTCGGCACGGCTCAGCTGCTCAAAGTCGCCGCGGGAGTAGTCCTCAAACTGGTTGTTGGCGGGAACCAGATCGCTGGAACGGCCGCCGGAGTAATCCACGTCAGAGGCCACGTTGAAGGTCTCTTCCGCAGCCACGGTGTGGGAATCGGAGCGCACGGAGATCTTGTAGTCGCCGGCTTCCAGAATGTAGCCGCCGCCCGCGATCTTGATGCCCTCGGAATCATAGGAGGCCATTTCCTCAGCGGGAATGCTGAAGGACAGGGTCTGGGAGGCGCCGGGCTCCAGCACGTCGGTCTTCTGGAAATCGATCAGGTTCACAGAAGCCTTCTCGATGCCGCCGTTGGTGTAAGGAGGCGTGAAGTAGATCTCCGCCACGTCCTTGCCGGCCACGCTGCCGGTGTTGGTGACGTTGACGTCGAAGGTGACGTTGGTGCCGTCGAAGTTGAAGTTCGCGATGGTCTTGTCAAAGGTGGTGTAGCTCAGGCCGTAGCCGAAGGGATACTGGACCTCATCCTCATAGGTGATCAGGCCTTCCTCCGCGGCGGTCTCATAGAACTTGTAGCCCACATAGATGCCTTCCACATAATTCACGAACGCCATATTGCCTTCGTAAGCGGGATCGGCGGCGGCGATCTTGTTCTTCAGATCATCCACGTTGGTGTAGGCAAAGTTGCCGAAGTTGTTCCAAGTAGGCGTGGCGGTCAGATCCTTGACGTAGGTGTCGACGGTCTTGCCGGAGGGGTTGACCGCGCCGGACATGATCTCGCCCAGGCCCAGAAGGCCGGTGTTGCCGGCGCCGGGGGCCAGGATCACAGCGCCGATCTGGGGATACTCATCCACCCAGCCCAGCTCCATGGCGTTGTTGGCGTTGATGATGACAACCACGTTGTCGAACTCGGAACAAACTTTCTCAACCATGTTTTCCTCGGTGACGGAGAGCTCCAGATAGTGCTCGCCGGGCTCGAAGTCGTCATAGTTGCCGTTGTTGGTGTAAACACCGTTGTAGTAGCCGTACTGACCGGTCACGGAGACCTGGCTGGCGATGTTGTAGGTGCCATGGATCACGGCGTTCATATCGGTGGGCAGGTCGGCGCCCTCGCCGCCGGACCGGGAGATCACGATGACCGCAGTGTCCGAGAAGCCCTTGGCCTGGGTCATGACCGCGTCGGTGTAGGCGTCCACGGTGGGCTCAGGCAGGGTCCAGTCCTGATTCTGCATGGCCACGGTGGGACGCTCGGTGGCGTAATCCGTGTAGAGCTTGGTCAGGTCCGCATTGGTGGTAAAGCCCGCCTCGCTGAGGGACTGGAGAATACCCACAGCGCTGGAACCGTCAGAAGAGCCGGATCCGGTGCCGCCCAGGATTGGATTGGTGGAACCCCAGCCGAAGACGTTCAGGTTTCCGGCGGCCAGCGGCAGGATGCCGTTGTTTTTCACCAGAACGAAGCCTTCCTCGCCCACCTTCTTGATGACGTCCTTGGAGGCGGCGACAGTCTCATCCGAGAGACTGACGCTGGAGCCGCTGAGAACAGTGGAAATGTTGGAGCGAAGCGGCCCTAAGCACACGGCGTTGGCCAGGATCGCAACAACCAGAATAAAGGCAATGACGGCGATGCCGCGGGTCAGAGCCTTTGACCCTTTCTTGACCCAATGGGCAGCGATCAGGACGATGATCAGAACCACGATCGCGGCGAGAATGCCGTAGACGTAGCCCATGCACATCCCGAGATACGAGGTGAAATCAGCCTCGCTGACGCCCATGCCATAGAAAATGGGGCCCAGGGTGTTGGTTAACAATTGTTGCATGATTTTCCTCCTTGTTCTTCTTGATGCTTACCATATATCCAGCAGCGCAAGGAAGCTGCCGAACTACAATAAATTACTCCTCTTTCTTGGCTTCGCCCTCCGGGAAGATGATCATGAACACGAAGAACATGACCACCATGGAGACACCGCCGATGATGACCGTCTGGATCAGGCTGAAGACACCGGTGCCCAGATGGTCGACGATCACGGGCTTGAAGAGATTGGTGAGGCCGCCGGTGATCAGGGAGATCAGCACCCAGGCGATGAAGTACCAGAAGATCTGGAAGGCCACATTGCCGTGGGATTTGAAGGTGATGTTCCGCTGCAGGGGGAAGTTGATGCACTGGGCGATGAAGGGGGCCACCCAGTTGGCGATGGCAGCGCCAAGGCCGCCGCCGATGATGACCTTTCCGGCGGAGTCATAGAGGACCTCCGCGCCAACCAGGCACCATTTCACATGGCTGCCCAGCAGATCGAACTCCACGCCTCTGGGCCACATGGCCTCTCTGGAGGCCAGATCCATGCCCAGCATCTTCGGCAGGAACAGCAGAATGATGAACTGGATGATCGTTACGCCCATGGAGAACACAAAGAAGTAGAAGATCTTGTAGATCCACTTCGCCGCCGTGGGGGACTTCTCCTCAAACCCCCTCCACTTGGGCATCCACCAGGACATAAAGGCGTTTTGCTTTTTCTCTTCCATATGACTCCTCCTTACTTGATCTGCTTGGCTTGCTTCATGACCTTCTGCTGCTTGAAGAACCCACCGATGAGTCCGCCCAGGCCCTTCAGGAAGGCAATGCCGTGGCCGTTGACGATCTGGACAATGCTCTCGCACATATCCTGCGACACCATGCCGCCGGCCATTTTGCCGATGGCCCGGAAGGGCATGTTGTAGATAAAGATGATGTTCAGATCCGGCTTGCCCTTGGCGATGGACTTGTTCAGCATCCCGGTCATGATCTTGTATACAAATCTGGCTTTCAGGCTCTTGGCGTAGTAGAGCTGGCAGATGGCGTCGTTCATCTGAAGCGTGCCCGCCCACTTTCCGTCGGGGATGGGCTGCTTCAGTAGCTTCTCAAACTCTTCGTCGCTGACGTTCTTCACCTGGCCGGAGGCCCAGGGCAGCATCTCCGCCATATCGAAGGGCACGGGCGCGTCGGTGCCCGCCACGGTCACCGTGCCGGTGAGCCGGATGTCGGCTACGCTGGCGCCGATGAGTATGTCATACTCTCCGCCGTCGATCTCGAATTTGTCGGTCACAACGTTGAAATACCGGAACGCCTTGTCGTCGAGAGGAATGGTAACGGTCCTGCTCTCCCCGGCCTTCAGGAACACCTTGGTGAAGCCCTTGAGTTCCTTGGCAGGCCGGAACACCTTCGCCGCCTTGGGGCTGACGTACAGCTGAGCCACTTCCGCACCGTCCACGCTTCCGGTGTTGGTGATGGTGAAGGTGGCCTCCTTGTCGGTGACCTTCAGATCGGAATATTCGAATGTGGTGTAGCTCAGGCCGTAGCCGAAAGGGAACAGCACCGGGACCTTTGCGGTCTCAAAGTAGCGGTAGCCCACGTACAGGCCCTCCCGGTACTCCACATTCCGCTGCTCGGCGGGGAAGTAGGGAGCGGAGGACACGTCCTCGTATTTGACCGGATAGCTCTCGGAGAGCTTGCCGGAGGGGTTGATCTCGCCCAGGATCGCCTTGAGCACAGCGCCCGCGCCGGCCTGGCCGCAGAGGTAGCCGTGAACCATGGCCTTGCACTTGTCCAGCCAGGGCATCTCCACCGCAGAGCCTGCGGACATGATGATGACGACCTTTTCGTTGACGGCAGCCACAGCCTCCAGAAGATCGATCTGGCTCTGGGGCAGCTTCATGTGGGACCGGTCCAGGCCCTCGGACTCGGAGATCTCGTCCAGCCCTAAGTACAGCAGCACCACGTCGGCCTTCTTCGCCAGCTCCACAGCCTTCTGCTGCATGGCGGCGTCGCCGGCGCCCACTCTGGGATAGCCCTTCTCGAATCCCACCACGTCAAAGCCGTAGTTCCCGATCACGCCCATGGTGGAATCCAGCTTGGTGGGATTCACCACGGAGGAGCCGGCGCCCTGATACCGGGGCGTCTCGGCAAAATCGCCGATCACGGCGACCTTTGTATTGGGAGCCAGTGGCAGGATGCCGTCCTCATTCTTCAGCAGGACGATGGATTCCTCGCTGGCCTTCATGGCCATGGCGTGATGGGCATCCACGTCAAACTCGTGACCCGCGTATTTGCTGACCGCCTCATGGGTGGCAAAAACCACGTCCAGAAGCTCGTCGACTCTCTTATCCACCAGGTCCTCGGAGATCTTGCCCTCATAGATGGCTTTCTTCAGGTACTCGGCGGAGTCGCCGCCGGTGGTGGGCATTTCCAGATGGCTGCCCGCCCGGACGCCGTCCACGAAGTCGTTGCAGGCGCCCCAGTCGGACACCACAAAGCCCCGGAAGCCCCAGTCGTCCCGCAGGATCTCCTGGAGCAGATGCTCGTTTTCGTTGGCATAGACGCCGTTGACCATGTTGTAGGAGGACATGATGCTCAGGGGATCCGCTTCCTTCACGGCGATCTCAAAGCCGGTCAGATAGATCTCCCGGAGGGTCCGCTCGTCCATGACGGAGTTGGAGGCCTGACGGCGAAGCTCCGTATTGTTGGCGGCGAAATGCTTCGGGCAGGCGGAAATACCGTTTTTCTGCATGCCCCGGATGTACCCGGCGGCCATTTTGCCCGCCAGATAGGGATCTTCCGAGAAGTACTCAAAGTTCCGGCCGCAGAGCGGATTGCGCTTGATGTTCAGGCCGGGACCAAGCAGAACGGCCACATCCTGGCTGGCTGCCTCTTCTCCGAGACATTCGCCGATCTTCTCGCCCAGTTCAGGGTCCCAGGAATTGGCGATGGTAGCCGCGGTGGGAAAGCAGGTGGCGGGAAGCGACCCGTTCAGGCCCAGCTGATCTCCGGCGCCTTCCTGCTTGCGGATCCCGTGAGGGCCGTCCGACAGGTTGATGCTGGGAACGCCCTTGGCCTCCACGCTGACCGTGGACCAGAAATCCCGGCCCGAGAGCAAATGGCATTTTTCCTCCACCGTCAGTTTTTTGATGACATCCTGATGCTTCAGTTCCATGACTCTCCTCCTCGCTGATGTTTTAGCATTAAAACAGAGAAATACAGGTATATTGTATCAAATCAGACTCTGCTTTTGCAACCAAATCAGAGCATTTTATTATAATTTTTTTCCAGTTATCCATAACTATTTAGCATATATGCACAAAAGAGATGGCCTCCACATAACCACACATGGAAAAGCAGAACCCCCGAAACGATTGAATCGATCCGGAGGTCCCTCTGTTTTATTCCGTTTTGATGCCGGCAGCCGTCAGGATCCGCTCCACCAGCCTGCCGTTGACCGGCAGGAACCATCCCGCAACAGGCCCCACCAGCACCACGCATACCAGCGTGCCCGCTCCGACAAGCCCTCCCAGCAGGAAGCCTGCGGCCACGAACGCCGCGTCCACCAGGACCCGGATGATACTGAAAGGTTTCCGGATCTTATCGCTGATGACGACCGCCACCAGATCGTTGGGGCCGGTACCCGCATCGGACCGGATCACGATGGTCATTCCGTAGGCCAGGATCACACAGCCCGCCACCAGCATCCCGATCCGCACCGGCAGTCCCGTTCCTTCCCCGAACAGCGGATTCAGGATCCAGGTGTAAAAATCGATGATCGGACCGCCGAAGGCCATGCACAGGACCGTGCCGATCTTGACGTAGCTGCGGTCCACCGCCAGCAGCACGCCGATGATCACAAGGCTCACGGCCATATGGACTCTCCCGTGGGTCAGCACTCCCCATCCGGTCACCCGCTGCAGGGTGCGGAACAGTCCCTGGATCAGCACGTTAAAGGGATCTGATCCCAGATCCGACAGCAAAAACAGCGTCACGCCCAGATGGGCGACGGCCAGTCCTGCCAGCAGGATCCCCACGCGGATTCCCCATTCCTTTAAGCTTCGTTTCATAGCGGTCCCCTCTATTTTCCGGTCTCACAGGATCCAGTATAGTCTGTCCCCCCGACCTATGTCAAGCGGACGTGAGGGAAAGGCGCGGCTCCGGTTTTCCGAAGCCGCGCCGCTCGTTATCCGTGGCGAAAATCCCGCAGCATGGCCGCGCCGATGAGCCCCGCGTCGTTTCCAAGCCGGGCCTTCATCAGTCTGGTCCGAAGGGGATTGCCCCGGGCGTAATCCTCCGCGTCCAGGATCTTCCGCACCGGACCGAGGATCAGCTCTCCGGCCCCGGCGATCCCGCCGCCGATGCAGAACACCTCCGGCTGGAAGATATTCACCAGGCTGACCACGCCGTCCCCCAGATAGCTGAGGAACTCCTCCACCACCCGGCAGGCGGCCGGATCCTGCTGCTGATACGCCTCAAAGATCAGCTTCCCGTTGACCTTCTCCGGGCTGCCAGCCAGAGACCAAAGCAGGCTCTCCGGGGCCTGTTCCATGGCTTTCCGCATCTCCCGGATCAGGGCCGTGGCGGAGCAGTAGGTCTCAAAGCAGCCCTTCCGGCCGCAGGTGCAGGGCCGTCCGTTGTGCTCCAGGACGAAATGTCCTACCTCCAGGCCGGCATGATTGAGGCCGGTGTAGAGCTTTCCGCCCAGTACCGCGCCGCCGCCGATGCCTGTGCCCAGGGTGATGACCACCATGGAGGTGCTGCCCTTGCCCGCCCCGGCGATGTATTCGCCCAGGGCGGCGCAGCCCGCGTCGTTTTCCATCAGCACCGGCAGTCCCGTCCGCGCCTCGATCAGATCCGCCAGAGGCACATCGTGAAAATCCAGGTTGGACCAGTATTCCACCACGCCGTGCTCCGTGTCGATGACGCCGGGAGATCCCAGACCGATGTATTCCACCGTCTCATTTCTGTCTCCCAGCAGCTGCCGTACATGCTCCGCGATCACATCCGCAACGCCTTCCGGGGTCCGGGGCGTAGGCGTGGACCGCTGTTTTTTGATCGTTCCGGTATCGCTGACCAGCGCCGCGGCAACATTGATGCCGCCCAGATCGATTCCCAGATACACAGAAACCGCCTCCTATTTTGTCACTGTCAGCCTGTCGGTCAGCGTGTAGGCTGTGCCCCACACTTCCACTTCCACCGGACCGGTCCCGGTCTCGTTGACCAGCTCCACCCGATCCTGTTCCGCCGTGACGGCGATTCTCTGGCCCTGCCACATGGCGGTATAGCGAAGGGATCTCCACGCCTGGGGCATATTGGGGCTGATCCGCAGTTTGCCGCCCAGCATCCGGAGACCGCCGAAGCCCTGCACCGCGCACTGCCACAGTCCGCCCATGGAGGCGGCATGGATGCCTGCGTCGGAGGAATGGGGGTTGGCGTTGTCCAGGTCAATCATGCACGCCTTTTGGAACATCTGATATCCCTGCTCCACATTGCCTACATCGGCGGAGAGCATGGAGTGGGTGCAGAGGCTCAGGGAGGAGTCGTGGAGGCACCGGGGCTCGTAGTAGTTGAAGCTCGCCACCTTGACCTCCCGGGGGAACAGATCCTCGAGAAGATAGAACAGCACCATCACGTCGGCCTGCTTGGAAACCTGCATTTTGGTGATCTGCTCCTGGTTATAGTCCTTGTAGATGCCGCCCACATGGGCCTGATTCTTGTACTTGGTCAGGTCGATGTCCTTGAGGGTGAGATAGGTGGAATCCTGGGGCAGCACGCCGTTTTCGTTGGGTTTGGTCAGGTAGAAAATCTCCGTCTGCTCCTTCCACACGGGCAGCAGGGCATCCAGCCCCAGCTTGCCGCTCAGCAGGCTGTAGAGCTCCGGTTTTTCCGTTTTGAGCAGTTCGGCATACTCGATCGCTTTGTCAATCGTCCATTTTGCAAGATAATTGGTAAAGGCGTTGTCGTCCACGTGTTCCTTGTATTCGTCCGGGCCTACCACGTCGTTGATGTGCAGGAGGCCGTCCTCCCCGGGCTCAAGACGGCTGGCCCAGAATTTGGCGCAGTCGAAGATCAGTTCGTAGCCGTATTTGTCCATGAAGTCCTGATCCCCGGTGCACTTATAGTAGCTCCAGGCGCCGAAAGCCACGTCCGATGTGATGTGGATCTCGATGAAGCCTGTCCAGACCTTGATGAGCTGTCCGGTGACCACGTCGGTGCCCATATACTCCGGGGTGACCTCGCCGTCGTCCAGCCAGGCGCTCTCCCAGGGGAACTGGGCCCCATCGTAGCCGTTATGTTTTGCCTTGGCATGGGCGCCGGGCAGGGAGAGATAGCGATACTCCTCCAGGCTCCGGGCCGCCTCCGGCATGTTGAAGATGAAGTAGGGCAGCAGGAAGATCTCCGTATCCCAGAACACATGGCCCTTGTAGCCCTCGCCGGAGAAGCCCTTGGCGCCGATGTTCATGCGGTTGTCGTGGGCGGGGGTCATCAGCTGCAGGTGGTACTGGGCGAACCGGATCACCAGCTGGTCGAACTCCGGCCCGTCGACGGTGATGGGCACCCGGTCCCAGACCTTTTCCTGCCAGGCCGCGGCGCTCTCCTCCGCCAGACTCCGGAAGCCCGCCGCCTGATCCTCTTTCAGCCGGTCCAGCGCGAAGGCCTGCAATTCCGCCGTAGTCATGGCTGCGGCCTCCCGGTCCCGGGTGGTGAACACATTGCAGAACTTCTCCATGGTGACAGCCTCGCCGGACTCGGCCTCCAGCGTGAAGTTGGAGAACATATGCCTGCGGCTGATGTTGATGTCGCTCAC
>CACYXZ010000036.1 GCA_902778525.1 Oscillospiraceae bacterium
TGAAGTAAAAGGGCGAGATCCAGAACCTATACGCAAAGGAATTTTGCAGAAAGAAGGAGAGACTGATAAGGAATACGAGGAATTCTTAAGCAAAGATTGTGAAAAGATGCGGAATATTCTTGGTTCCGGTGCTGACTATTTTGCTTATCCCTATGGAATATACTCGGACAAAAGCGAGCGTATTCTCCTGCAGGAAGGGGTACGAATCACGATGACAACAGCAAATAAAACAAATGTGTTGGTTCGAGGAATGCCCCAAAGCTTATTGCAGTTGGGACGATTTTCCATTCCAAATACGATGAGTGGAGAAGCTCTGGTGTCCTTACTAAATCAACACTAAAATGAAGAAACCAACAAAGTCCAAACCTAATAGACAATGGTTATGCTGCACCTTATTGATGTCGCTGTTTTTTTAGCTAGGATGAGACAGTACCTCTATCTGAATGTAAAAAACAATTTGAGAAAGCTTTCTTAATGCTTAAATTTAAAAGAGCGTTACAATCTGTTCTTCTGTGGCTATCTTACCTCTTGATGCACACAGATTCCTTGTATACAAATTTCGGATAATCGTCCATCCGCTGTTTCTCTATTCAAAGTAATTGTCTATATAGCAACACCCCTGATAGATTTCTTTTCATTCTTACATAAGTCTGATTTCTTTACACTGACCGGCAAATATGATACACTGAAGAGAAAGAAAATACGCTTGTAAAGGAGTGTTTCCCATGTCAATGGACATCCTTCAGGAGAAGATCCGTCAGAAGAAAAACCCCACTGTCGCGGGCCTGGATCCCAGACTGGACTACATCCCGGCGCATATTCTGGAGGAGGCGTACGCCAAATACGGCCAGACGCTGCAGGGGGCCGCGGAGGCCTACCGGCTGTTCTGCCGGGGCCTGATTGACGCCCTCAAGGACATCGTCCCCGCCGTAAAACCCCAGAGCGCCTATTTTGAAGTGCTGGGCAGCGCCGGCATCGCGGTACTGGAGGAGATCTGCGCCTATGCCAGGGAGCAGGGTCTCTATGTGATCATGGACGCCAAGCGGGGCGACATCGGCACCACCTGCGAGGCCTACGCCGCCGCCTATCTCGGCGGGATCCAGGTGGGAGACAACACCTTCTCTCCCTTTGACTGCGACTCCGTCACGGTCAACGGCTATCTGGGCACGGACGCCCTGAAGCCCTTCACCGCCCTGTGCAGGGAGCGCGGAAAGTCCATCTTCCTTCTGGTCAAGACCTCCAACCGCAGCTCCCGGGAGCTCCAGGACCTCATCGCCGGGGACCGGGTGGTTCACACGATCATGGCGGATCTGGCGATCCGGCTCACGGACAAGGAACAGCTGCTCGGTTCGTCGGGCTTCTCCGCCATCGGCGCAGTGGTGGGCGCCACCCATCCCCGGGATCTTCAGGCCCTGCGGGAAAAGTATCCCCAGCTGTTCTTCCTGGTGCCGGGCTACGGCGCCCAGGGCGGAAAGGCCAGGGACGTGCAGTACGCCTTTGACCAGTTCGGCCACGGAGCCATCGTCAACTCCTCCCGGGGCATCATGTGCGCCTGGCAGAAGATCGAGGGCAGCGACGGCCGGGACTATCAGGAGGCCGCCCGGAACGAGGCCATCCGCATGCGGGACGACATCTGCCGGTTCGTGAAGATCCTGTAAGGAAAAAGGAAGGGAAACATGGAATACATCATCAACGCGCCGGTGACCGCGGCCTCTGCCGGGCTGGTCTACGGCGTCATCACGATCGAAAGTCCGGAACTGGCAGGGGCGGCATCCCCCGGCCAGTTCCTCCACATCCGCTGCGAGGGATACCAGCTCCGCCGCCCCATCTCCATCGCGGGCGTGGCAGGAGACCGCCTGACCGTTATCTACGAGATCAAAGGAAAAGGCACCCGCTGGCTCTCCCAGCGGAAGGCCGGAGACGTGCTGGACGTGCTGGGCCCGCTGGGGCACGGATTCCCGGAGGCCCGGGGCAAGGTCCTTCTGGTGGGCGGCGGCGTGGGCGTCCCGCCCATGCACTTCTGCGCCCAAAGGCTGGAGGACTGCGACGCGGTCCTGGCTTTCCGCTCAAAGGACCGGGCCCTCCTGACGGAGGAGATGGGGGCGCTTTGCAAAGCCGTCACAGTCATGACCGACGACGGCTCCCTCGGGGAAAAGGGCTTCGCCGCCCAGGGCGTCAGCGCCATGCTGGCGCAGGGTCGGTATGATGCAGTATTTGCCTGCGGCCCGAAGATCATGCTGAAGACCACCTTTGAGGCGGCCCGGGCCGCCGGAGTCCCCTGCTGGGTGTCTCTGGAGGAGCGCATGGGCTGCGGTCTGGGGGCCTGCCTCACCTGCGCCACGCCGATCCGCGGCGCGGACGGACAGAAGGTCATGAAGGAAGCCTGCAAGGACGGCCCCGTCTTCCGGGGCGAGGAGGTGATCTGGGATGGTTGATATGCGTGTGGATCTGGCCGGCGTGGCCCTGTCCAACCCCATCGTTTCCGCCTCCGGCACCTTTGGCTTCGGCCGGGAATACGCCAGATTCTATGCCCTTGGCGAACTGGGCGCCGTATCCGCCAAGGGACTGACCCTCCACGGACGGCCCGGCAACCCCGGCCCCCGGATCGCGGAGACCCCCTCCGGCATGCTCAACAGCGTGGGATTGCAGAATCCCGGCGTGGAGGGCTTCCTCCGGGAGGAGCTGCCCTGGCTCAAGGAGCAGGGCACGAAGCTCATTGTCAATCTCTCCGCCGGAACGGTGGAGGAGTTCGCCCAGATGGCGGAAATGCTCAGCGTGGAGGGTGTGGATCTTCTGGAGGTCAACATCTCCTGCCCCAACGTCAAATGCGAGGGTCTGGCCTTCGGCACCCGGCCGGAGACCGCCGCCGCTGCCACGGAAGCGGTAAAAAAACACACCCATCTGCCGGTGATGGTGAAGCTCAGCCCCAACGTGACCTCCATTGCGGAGATCGCCCGGGCCGTGGAGGGCGCCGGCGCCGACGCCATCTCCCTGATCAACACCCTGCTGGGCATGCGCATCGACCTCAGCACCCGGCGTCCCATCCTGAAAAACAACACCGGCGGCCTCAGCGGCCCTGCGGTGCTGCCGGTGGCGGTGCGGTGCATCCATGACGTCTACGCCGCCGTGAAGGTGCCCCTGCTGGGCATGGGCGGCGTGGAGACCGGCGAGGACGCCGCGGAGCTGATGATGGCCGGCGCCTCCGCCGTGGCCGTGGGCACCGCCATTCTCTCCGATCCCATGGCTCCCGTCCGCATCCGGGACGAGCTGAGGGAGTTCTGCGAAAGCCGCGGCATCTCAGAGGTCCGCTCTTTGACCGGCTCCCTGGAGGTCTGGTAAATGGTCACGGTGTATCTGATCCGCCACGGAGAGGCGGAGGGCAATCTCTACCGCAGGATGCAGGGACAGTACAACGGCGATCTGACAGATCTGGGCCGGCGGCAGATCGAGGCGCTGGGCCGGAGGTTTCAGAACGTCCGCCTGGACGCGGTCTATTCCAGCGACCTCAGCCGCGCCATGGAGACCGGCGCCGTGCTGTGCCGCCCCAGAGGACTTCCTCTCCGCACCGATCCCCGGCTCCGGGAGGTCTGCGTGGGTCCCTGGGAGGATCTGCCTTTCGGAAACGCCGCGGCGGACCAGCCGGCGCAGTTTCAGCAGTTCATCTGGGATCCGAACCTGTGGAAGCTGGAGGGCGCCGACACCTTTGCGGGACTCTCCGACCGGGGATGGGCGGCTCTGAAGGACATCATCGTCCGGCATGAAGGCCAGACCGTGGCGGTCTGCGCTCACCAGGTCATCATCAAATCGTTATTATGTAAACTGTTTTTCGGCCTGGATCACCCGGAGCAGGTGGCCTACGGCACCAACACCGCCGTATCCCGCTTCACTGCAGAGGGCGGCCGTCTGACGCTGGATTTTCAAAACGACGTGAGTCATCTGGACGACAGCCTGCTCCGGATCCCCACCCACCGGGATCTGGCGATCCGCCCTATGGCCGGGGACGCCGTGGAGGAGTACATCCGCTACCGGAAGGACGCCTGGCAGGTGGTCTACGGCACCCTCAGGGGCTTTGACGGCTCCGGCTTCTGGCTGGACGCCCAGAGGACCATCGGCCCGGATCCGGAGGCCATGGTGGTGGGGTATCTCAACGGCACGCCCGCCGGAATGATCCAGCTCAGTCCCGGCCGGGACGCGGCCAGGGGCGTGGGATATATTCCTTTCCTTTATCTGCGGGAGCCCTTCCGGCATCAGGGCCTTGGGATCCAGCTCATCGGACACGCGGTGAGCTTTTACCGGAAACGGGGCCGCACGAAGCTCCAGCTCTCGGTGGCGCCCACCAACGCCAAGGCTTTGGGCTTTTACCGGAAATACGGATTTGTGCAGGCGAAAAAGCACAGGGGACTGTTTGGGAGCCTTCTGCTGCTGGAAAAGGATATCTCCCTTCCCGCACCGCCTGCGGACATCTCTGTTATCCCTGTTTAAGCGTGCAAAAAGAGCACCTCCATCCCGCAGGATGGAGGTGCTTTCGCTTTCTTCTTACGCTTCTTCCAGCGCCATGACCTTGCCGATCCGGCGGCTGTGGCGGCCGCCCTCAAATTCCGTTGTCAGCCAGGTGTCCACGATCTCCAGCGCCAGATTCGGCCCCACGATTCCGGCGCCCAGCGCCAGCACGTTGGTGTCGTTATGCCGCCGGGTCAGGGATGCGGACAGCGGATCGCTGCACAGTCCGCACCGGATCCCCTTGACCTTATTGGCCACGATGGACATCCCGATTCCCGTGGTGCAGATCAGGATCCCCTTTTCGCACTCCCCTGCCGCAACCGCTCTGGCCGCAGGAGCTCCGTAGTCCGGGTAGTCGCAGCTGTCAAGGGAATCTGTTCCGAAATCACGGACCTCATATCCCGATTCGATCAGATGGGCCTTGATCTTTTCCTTCAGTTCCAGTCCGCCGTGGTCACACGCTACTGCTATCATAAAACATCCTCCAATTTGATTGGTTTTGGGTTTCTCTTTTCATACAGTGTAATATACCGGAATCCACAGGCGCCGATCAGCGCCGCCGCCCGGTCCAGCCCGTCCGCCATGTGCCCGGGTTCATGGGCGTCGGTGCCGATGGTCACCAGTTCTCCCCCCGCTTCCCGGTACATCCGCAGGATATACGCCGGAGGAAGCGGCTCCCCCAGTCCCTGCCGGTAGCCGGAGGCGTTGACCTCCAGCGCCTTGCCCCGCTCCGCCAGCGTCCTGAGGATCTCAAGGATCAGGTCGTCAAAGGGATGAAAGTCCACCTCCACCCCGTCCCGGAAGCGCATATAGCGGATGGGATAGGTCAGATGGGCAAGAGAATCAAAAAAATCGGTGCCGCTGAGCTGCAGAAGATAGTTAAGGTACTGCTCCAGGATCTCCAGGCACTGCCGCCTGTCGGTGAACTTCGTCCAGTAGTAATCCAGACCCGCCGGCGTGTTGTGCATGGATCCCAGCACAAAGTCGATCCCCGGCTCACGGAGCACCCGCTCCGCGGATTCCGGCCGCAGCAGCGCCTGTCCGAGCTCCACGCCCCGGCGGATCTCCAGATCCGGGAACATCGCCCGGGCCTGACGCAGTTCCTCATCCACCCGGCTCCAGTCAAAGCCGTCGTCCGGCTTCCCGTATTCGTCGAGCAGATCGCAGTGGTCCGTGACGCACAGATGCCGCTGCCCCGCCTCCCGGGCGGCCCGGCACATCTCCGCCAGCGGATATTCCGCGTCAAAGGAGACCCGGGAGTGAAAATGGTAATTGACCTTCATGGGATCAGCCCCAGGGCCAGCCCGGCAGCCATTTCAGGAAGGACAGGCAGAATTCCGTACTGGCCTCCACGCCGGTGAGCACCGGATAGAACAGGCCGAACAGGACCAGCTCCAGTGCCGTGAAACCGTAGACCAGCCGGTCGTTCCGCGGCCTGCGTTCGATCAGCTCCGCAAACACAAAGGTGATGGCCATGACCAGGAACAGCGTGGCACCGAAATAATGATAGGCGAAGGTGGTCCGGGTGATGACGACCCAGGGGAGGAACTGGCTGAGATACCCGATCCAGATCAGGATCGCCGCCGGGTTGCGGCGCTTCCAGAAGGCGGGGATCATGGCGAACAGCGCCGTCAGGCCCGCCCAGGACACCAGCGGGGAGTTAAAGCACCCCAAAGCCGACTTGCTCTCCGCCCCGTAGTGCAGATAATAGAGGATGGGCCGGGTGTCAAAGAGCCACTGCCACCAGCGGGAGGAGTAGGGATGGCTCTGGTCCACGCCCCGATGGTATTCGAACATATAGACCTGATTGTCCCAGATCATTTTATAATAATCCTTCCGGCCCAGCATCTGCGGAAGCGGGATCCCCAGGGCCCGGCCATAGGGAATATAGCTCAGGCAGTAGATCACCACGGGGACTGCCACAAAGAACAGGACGGAGAGTCCGACAATGCCGGCCACTTCTTTGCCGAACCCGGCCATGCCGCGCTCGCTGTACTTCGCCACCAGCCGCAGAAGCCACAGGAAGGCCAGTCCCATTCCGCAGTACACCACCGTCCATTTGCAGGCGCACCCCAGGCCGAAGAACAGGCCGGACAGGGCAAGATCCTTCCAGGTCTGCTTCAGTTTCCATGCGTAGGGCGCGCTGATCCAGCGCCACATGAACAGCGTGCTTGCCAGGATAAAGAACACCGCGTAGGTGTCGATGGTGGCGATCCGGGTCTGGGTGAAGTGCATGAATTCAAAGGCAAAGAGCGCCGTACCGCACAGGGCGGCCCGGGTCCTGCCGAACATACTCTTGAGCAGAAGATACAGCGGCAGAAGCATCAGCACGCCGAAGAAGGTCCCCATGAACCGATAGCCGAAGGGCGTCATGCCGAAGATCTCCACACCGAGGGCGATGATCAGCTTGCCCAGGGGCGGATGGGTGATCTCATAGGGGTAAATGTTGTTCAGATTCTCGTAGGCCGCGCGGCCGTGGTAGATTTCGTCGAAGTACATGCTGTTGAACCAGCTGGGCTCCTCCGGGATGGTCCCCTGCTCGTCGAGGAGAACGCTGTCCACGCCCGTGACGTCAATCAGTTTCCCGTCGCTGCCGTACAGGGCAAGCTCTCCCAGCTCCATGGGGAGATTGCGGGCCGCGATGCGGATATACCGGGCCTCAAAGGACTGCCGGTCCGATTTGGCGTACTGCCATTTGAACAGATCCGCATAGCTCTGGGGCATGGCGGCATCCTCGCCCTCCATAGCGGTGTCATCCCGAAGGCGGATCCAGTTGCTGCCGTTGGAGGAGAAGAACAGATCGTAATCGCCGGGATACAGTCCCGTATAGTACATCACGGAGGTGATGGTCTGTTTCTGTCCCAGATCCAGTTCCACCACATCCTTTTCCTCCGTAAAGGAAAAGAAGCTCTGGGGCGCCTCCGCGCTGCCCAGGTTCGTGAACGCCACAACCGCGTAGGCAGCCGTCAGGATCAACAGCGGCAGAAAGTCCTTCCGCTCCAGAGGATGCCGGCGTCCATCCAGGGTAAACCTGGGCCGGTCATAATTCCGGATCCACTCCAGCGTGCCCATCCGGGGCGCCATCTCCTTCTGATATTTGACAAAAAACACCACAATCAACCCGATCAGCACCACCGTGAGTCCCATGGCGCTGGGGCGGATCGTCAGAAAATAGTTCCTGAGTGTATCGATCATGCGGATTCCTCCTGACAATATGATCTGACAGTTATCTTACCATTTTTCCCTCGGAATTGCAATCACGGCCTTGGGGGAAGTATTCCTCCACAAAGTCCACCTGCTTCACCTGAAAGCTCTTCCCGTCCAGATACTGCAGGATCCCCCCGTCGGCGGCAAAGGCAAAGGTCAGCCGGTAGGCGTACAGGGCCTGGTATTTCCGGTCATAGTGTTTTTCCGCTTTTCCGTATTTTCCGTCCCCCAGCAGCGGGTGCCCCGCCGCGGCAAACTGCGCCCGGATCTGGTGGGTCCGTCCGGTGATCAGCTCGCACTCCACCAGGGACAGATCCTTGGAAGTCCGCAGGGTCCGGTAGCGTGTCTCACAGGACTTGGATCCCTTCTGAGGCTCCTTTGTCACATAGACCCGGTTTTTCACCGCGTCCTTGAACAGATAGCCCCGGAGTTCACCGTCCTTCGGCTCCATCCGCCCATGGATCACCGCCAGATACCGCTTGTCCATCTCCCGGTTTTTGATCTTTTCATTCATGACCCGCAGGGCCTCGGCGTTCTTGGCCGCGATGACGATCCCGCCGGTGTTCCGGTCGATCCGGTTGCAGAGAGCCGGCGCGAAGGCGTTCTCCTGCCGGGGGTTCCACTCCCGCTTGCCGTAGAGATAGGCCTGAATGTGGTCGATGAGGGTCCGGCCGTACTCCGCCCCGTCGTGGGGATGCACCGCCAGCCCGGGACGCTTGTCGCACAGAAGGATGTTTTCGTCCTCGTAGACGATGTTCAGCCGGGGCGCGGAGACGGTGAGATAGGCGTTTTCCGCCTTGGGGGTGTCGAAGAACTCGTCATTGACGTACATCTCCACCAGATCCCCCACGCTGAGGCGGGTGTCCCGCTGGGCTCTGGCGCCGTTGACCTTGATCCGCTTGAGCCGGATATATTTCTGACTGAGGGAAGCCGGCAGCAGCGGCACATTCTTCGCGATGAACCGGTCGAGCCGCTGTCCTGCGTCGTTTTTCCCGATGGTGAATGCTTTCATAGGCATGCGATTCCTTTTCCATAATTGCGGATTTATTATAGCACAACGCCCGCGGAGCCACAACCGGAGCGCATCACAAACTTTCGTTTTTTTCTTGACATTCCCCATAGTAGCCGATATAATAACTTGGTCAGACTATGAGGAGGTCTTTCTATGCTGCTGGAACTCGGAAAAATCATCGATCAGCCCGGCGGCGTGGTTCCCTTCTCCTGTGAGATGGACTTCTCCGAACTGGATTTTGGCGGAAGCCGGCCGGCCTCCGAGCCTGTCCTGGCTGTCGGTCAGGTCCGCAATGAAGCCGGCGTTCTCGTGTTCACCGCTGCGGTGGACACCGTGCTCCACTGTGTCTGCGACCGCTGCGCCTCCCCCTTTGACCGTCCGTTCCATCTGGACGCGGAGGCAATTCTGGTGCAGGAGCTCATGGATGAGCAGAACGAGGACGACCGTACATTCCTGCTTCAGGGCGACGCGGCGGATCTCGACGAGATCATCACCACCGTATTCGTTCTGAATATGGATTCCAAATTCCTCTGCAGGGAGGACTGCAAGGGACTCTGCGCCGCCTGCGGCAAGAATCTCAACGACGGTCCCTGCTCCTGCAAGGCTGAACCCGATCCCCGACTGGCTGTGCTGGCACAGCTGTTAAAGGATAAAGAATAACCCGATTTTGACCAAGGAGGTGTCACCCCATGGCAGTGCCTAAGTGTAAAGTATCCAAGGCAAGACGTGATAAGCGCCGCAGCAACGTGTGGAAGCTGGACATGCCCGGTCTTGCCAAGTGCCCCAAGTGCGGAGAGTTCACCCTCCCCCACAGAGCCTGCAAAGCCTGCGGATTCTATAAGGGACGCGAGGTCATCAGCGTAAAGGCTGACTGATTAACTGGATCTGCAACAAGAGAGAGGCTCCCTCTCTCTTTTGCATATCCCTTGATTTCCAGAATTTTCTATTTCTCGCCGTATATTCTGTCATCCATCGGACAAACTACACTTGATCCAAGCAGAATATACAGGAGGAACTGGAAATGAATTTGAATCGAATGGGCCTGATCGGCCTTGTCCTGACGCTGACGCTCTCTGTGAGCGGATGCGGAAACACTGCAAAACCCGCTGCCACCTCGGCGCCCAAGGCCGCCGCCACCCCCACCGCAACCGCGGCCCCGTCAGAAGATCCGAGCACGGCGCCCTCCATGACGCCTGCGCCCTCCATGACGCCCGCCCCCTCCGTCACCCCCGGTGACGTGACCGACCAGGACGGCTTTATCGGCGACGCGGACGACCACAGCGCTTCCGATGACCGGGGTTCCGGCATGGGCGAAGATGACCGGACCGGGGACCGGGAATCCTCCGGATCCGTCCGGGAGGAGGAGCATACGGGCCGGGATGAGGGCAGCGCCGGCGATGCCGTCGGTGACGCCGCCAGAGACACCGGCGACGCGGTGGGCGACGTGGCCCGTGACGTGGGCGACGCAGCCGGAGACGTGGCCGAGGGCATCGGTGACGCGGCCGGCGATCTGGCCGACGGGAATGAAAACCCCTGACAAAAAAGCGGAAGGCGACGCCTT
Organism: Oscillospiraceae bacterium; assembly: GCA_902778525.1. Classification (GTDB taxonomy): domain Bacteria; phylum Bacillota; class Clostridia; order Oscillospirales; family Oscillospiraceae; genus HGM13006. The sequence goes on from CACYXZ010000036.1 coordinate 10,281, forward strand.
CCGCTTTTCCCGTTATCCAAGGAGCCAGTTGGTCTCGACTTCCCGTTTTCTGTCCCGGCTCATCAGTGCTTCAATGGCCTGCTGTACCGTCATGTCCCCGTACAGGGCCTGATAGGCCGCCTCCGCAATGGGCATCTCCGTACCGGTCTTCAGGGCCAGATCATGGGCCGACGCGGCGGCGTAGTAGCCCTCCACCACGGCGCCGACCTCCTTCATGGCCTCCTGGACGCCCTTGCCCTGGCCGATCAGGATCCCGCAGCGGTGGTTCCGGGAGTGCATGGAGCAGCAGGTGACGATCAGGTCCCCCACCCCGGACAGGCCGGCGAAGGTCTCCCGCTGGGCGCCGAGGGCCACCCCCAGCCGGGCGGACTCCGTCAGGCCCCGGGTCATCATCAGGGCCTTGGTGTTGTCGCCGCAGCCTGCGCCGTCCAGCACGCCCGCGATCAGCGCATAGATGTTCTTCAGGGCCGCGCCCAGCTCCACGCCGACGATATCCGCCCCGGCGTAGACCCGGAACACCGGGCTCATGAACACATCCTGTACTGTCTCCGCGATCTTCTCGTCCGGGCAGGCCACCACGCAGCCCGTGGGGATCCCACGGCCCACCTCTTCGGCATGGGTGGGACCGGACAGGACCGCCACCGTGTGGCCGGTGACCTCCGCCAGGATCTCGCTCATGCGCTTTGCGGTGCCCCGCTCGATTCCCTTGGTAACGGACACCAGAATGGCGTCCTCCCGCAGATGGTCCCGGAGCTTCTCCGCCGTCTGGCGCACCGCGAAGGAGGGCACCGCGGAAACCACCAGGTCCGCCTCTTCCGCCTGGGCGATGTCTGCGGTGAGTCCGATCTCCTCCGGGATCCGGACGCCCTTCAGAAGGGCGTTCTCGTGGTGTTCGTTGATATAGTCGATCTCGGATTGGGCAAAGGACCAGATGGTCACCTGATGCCCGTTCTTGTGCAGCAGCACCGCCAGGGCCGTGCCCCAGCCGCCGCTGCCGATTACTGTGATCTTCATAACAGCCTCCTACTCTTTTTTCCTGTGGAAGGAAAATTTGCTCTCCGTGCCGTGGATCAGGCGCTGGATATTACTCCGGTGCTGGAACACGATCAGCCCGCCGATCAGGATGGCGCACAGCAGGCACAGCCAGTCCCGCCAGAGGATCCAAGCCATGATCGGGAACAGGATCCCCGTGGATACGGACCCCAGAGATACATATTTCGTCGCAATGGCCAGGATCAGGAAGGAACCCCAGACCACCGCGGCCACCCGCCAGTCGATCATGATCGCGATGATGCCGCCGGACATGATCCCCTTGCCGCCCTTGAAGCCGAAGGTCACCGGGAACATATGTCCCAGCTCGCAGAACAGGCCGGAAATATACTTGGCCCGCAGGGCGGAGACCGCGTCAATGCCGGCCCGGCGCAGGAGATACGCCCCCAGCATGCCCAGCAGCAGCGCGAACACCGCCTTGAGCACATCCGCCAGGATCACCAGAAACGTCAGTCCGCCTCCGAAGGTCCGGTAGAAGTTCGTCAGGCCCGCGTTGCCGCTGCCGTGATGGCGGATGTCATCCCGGAGAATGAACCGGGAAACAAGGATGGCGCCGTTGGAGCATCCGAGCATATAGGGTATGACGCTCAGCAGCAGTACGCCCAGAATGACAAACAGGATCTTCATAGCTTATCCCCATCCTCTCCCTTCTGCCGGATGATCAGCTTGATGGGCGTGCCTTCAAAGCCGAACACCGCCCGGAGCTGATTCTCCAGATACCGCTGGTAGGAAAAATGGAACAGCTTGGCGCTGTTGCAGAACAGTACGAACGTGGGGGGCTTCACCCCGGACTGGGTGATATAGTAGACCTTCAGCCGGCGGCCCTTGTCTGTGGGCGGCTGGACCCGGGCGGTGGCGTCGGCCAGAATGCTGTTGAGGGTGCCGGTGGAGATCCGCAGGGCGTTCTGGTTGGCCACGGCGTTGATGGTCTCATAGATCCGGTCCACCCGCAGTCCCGTCAGTGCCGAGATATACAGCACCGGAGCGTAGGTCATATAGGAAAGGCCCTCCCGTACGGATTTGGTGAAGTTGTCCATGGTCCTGGTGTCCTTGCTGACCGCGTCCCACTTGTTCACCACGATCACCGCGGCTTTGCCCGCCTCATGGACCAGACCGGCGATCTTGGTGTCCTGTTCCGTGACGCCCTCCCCCGCGTCGATCATGATCAGACACACGTCCGCCCGGGAAATGGCGTCGATGGAACGCATGTTGGAGAACTTCTCCACCGAGTCGTCCACCCGGGCCTTCTTCCGCATGCCGGCGGTGTCGATGAAAATGTATTTGCCCTGATCGTTTTCGAAATAGCTGTCGATGGCGTCCCGGGTGGTGCCGGCCACGTTGGAGACGATGACCCGCTCCTCCCCCAGAATATAGTTGAGCAGGCTGGATTTCCCCACGTTGGGCTTTCCCACGATGGCCACCCGGATCACGTCCTCGTCCTCTTCTTCCTCCGCGGGAGGCGGGAAGTTCTCCACGCACAGATCCAGAAGATCGCCGGTGCCGTGTCCGTGGAAGGCGCTGACCGGGATCGGGTCCCCCAGTCCCAGGGAGTAGAACTCATAGATATCCGGATTGACCGGCCCGGTATTGTCGCATTTGTTCACCGCCAGGATCACCGGCTTTTTGCTCCGCTGGAGCATGGTGGCGATCTCGCTGTCGGCGGCGGTGGGGCCGGTCTTGATGTCGCAGACCATGACGATCACATCGGCGGTCTCAATGGCGATCTCCGCCTGGCGGCGCATAAACCGGAGCATCTCGCTGTTGGTCTTTGGCTCGATGCCGCCGGTGTCCACCAGCTCGAACTCCCGGCCGTTCCAGTCGCAGTCCCCGTAGATCCGATCCCGGGTGACGCCGGGAGTATCTTCCACGATGGCGGTGCGGCGGCCGGTGAGCTTATTGAAAAGCATGGACTTGCCTACATTGGGCCGGCCCACGATGGCAACCAAGGGTTTTGCCATGATAGCCACCTCCTGATTTGTTCATTCCCGCAGAATTGCAGATACTTTATTATCTCATTTTTTTCCGGATAAATCAATTATAAGTTTTGCCTCCTGTCTACCGGCTGTTTTCACTTGACAATTTCCCCGGATAAGATATAAATATAACCAGGAACCATTTCATAACAAATGAGGGAAACGCTATGAGAAAAACAAAGATCATCTGCACGCTGGGGCCAGCCACCGACGACGAGCAGGTTCTTCGGAACATGATGCGCTCGGGCATGAATGTCGCCCGCTTTAACTTCAGCCACGGAACCCACGAGGATCATCTTGTCCGGCTTCAGGAGGTGCGGAAGCTCCGGGAGGAGCTGCATCTTCCCATTGCCACCCTGCTGGACACAAAAGGCCCGGAGATCCGTCTGGGAGACTTCTCCGACCCTGACGGCGTAACCATCGAAGCCGGAGACACCTTCACGCTGACGGTGGAAGAATGTCTGGGCACCAAAGAGAAGGCATTTGTAAACTACGATGGTCTGACCGGAGACGTAAAAAAAGGCACGCGAATCCTCATCAACGACGGCCTGATCTCCCTGACGGTCAGCGAGGTGTCCGGGCCGGAGATCCGCTGCACTGTAGTGGATGGAGGCCGGCTCACCAATCACAAGGGCGTAAACGTACCGGATGTCCGGCTGAAAATGCCTTACCTCTCTGCCCGGGACATGGCGGATCTGCAGTTCGGCAAAGACAATGATTATGACTTCATCGCAGCCTCCTTCGTGCGCAGCGCCACAGATGTGAATATCCTGCGGAACTACTGCGAGGCCATCGGCTGGAAGGACGTCAAGATCATCTCCAAGATCGAGAACGCCGAGGGCGTGGACAACATCGACAGCATCATC
>CACYXZ010000037.1 GCA_902778525.1 Oscillospiraceae bacterium
GGCCAGGTGCACGTGACCGGTATTGACCGTGTGAACGGCACCCCAGCCGGTCTCCGGCACATTCCGGCCGGCATACTTTTTCTCAAGAGACTCCATCCCAACGAGATAGCCCCAGTTCTCCCCGTAGGAGGCGGTCTTCCGATTCTCCGGCTCCTGAACCCACAGGTTCCGAAGCTCGCCGGCATAGTCGCCGCCGTCGAGATAATAAGCCCGGCGGGCCAGAAGGTCCTTCACCGTCTCCACGTCCATGAGGCGGACAGCGTTTTCCTCATCGGTGTAATGTACGTTGTATCGCATGTTCATGCCTCCTTCCTGCCATAGCTGTTGGCCGGATCGAACGTCTCATAGGGCTTGGGGACTTCCGGGGCGGGGGTCCTGGGCCGGTCCGGGGCATAGGGCGCCCGGAGGGTTACCTTCACGTTAGGCTCAGGCATCTTGAAGTCCCCGATAGCCTCGAAGCCTGGTACCGTTTCATAGGGCTTGTCCGCTTCATAGTATTGAAGCCCCGCCTGGACGTGTACGTCATTGAGGATCAGCAGATGCCAGATCTTCCATCCCGCATCCTCCTTGACAAAGTCCGCAGCCACCCAGCCCCACTCATAGAAGGTCACCGGGCCGCCGGTGGTCAGGTCGGAATAGCTGTTCCGGCAGGTCCAGATGCCCCGGGCGGTGTTTCCATCCCCGGCGATCTCCACCACCGGTGTGTCTAAAGGCTTGTAGTTGAGCAGTCCGCAGCCGTAGGCCTCCTCCGGGGTCTTGTCCTTGAATTCCTCCGGATATTTGGCCATGATTAGCTTGGTGGTCAGCAGATTTTTCCGGTGGATTGCCTCATAATAGCCCTCCACCGCCTCGCGGCCCTCATAGTAGCCGGTGTTGATGCCGAGACTGATATCCGCCCGACCGGAGAACAGCTCCGCCACAATGTCCTTTTCCTTTTTGAGCAGGTAGTGGCCGGAGAAAATGCCCATCAGGTTCTGTACCGCCCTGCGGTCCTCCCAGATCGTGACGAGCTTTTCCGCGTCAATGTGACTCATAGAAACCCTCCTCGCAAAAATGCAAATTTTTACATATCCATTATATCGCATTTCTTCGTCTGGAGAAATGCTATTTTTTCTCCCTATATTACATTTGTGTAATAGTGGGCCTGAAAACGGTGCTTCCTGCATCCCGAAGATATCGTTTTGAAAGTAAAATCTTCAGAAAAGAGCTGGACAGTCTCCCTGGTTCTTTGGTAATATACCCGAGGAGGTGTACGGCATGGAACTAAAGCAGTTTCAGTATTTCCGGGCGGTAGCAAAGCACAACAGCATTTCCCTGGCGGCGGAGGCACTGTATATCACCCAGCCTGCCCTGAGCCGCTGCATCCAGAGGCTGGAGGAAGAGGTCGGCGTGAAACTTCTGGTCCGGCAGAACAACGGCGTTCATCTGACAGAAGCGGGGGCTGCATTCCTGCAGGAGCTGGACCAGGCCTTCCTCCACGTTGAACAGGGGCTTTTAAACGCCCGGACCATTGCCCAGCAGGAGAGCCCCCGGATCTCCATCGTCTACAGCTTCGAGGAGTTCGACACCGGGGTGGTCTATCAGCTGCATCAGGCTTTTCCCGATGTACAGACCAGCCTGGACATCCTCCCCCCGGATAAGGCCTATCGGGAGCTTCTGGCGGGCAACGCGGACTTCGCCGTGATTCCACGGCGGGACCACCGGCCCGGCTTTGCCTACCAGCATCTGCTCAGCGAGGAGATGTTGCTCTCCGCCGCGCCGGGCCATCCGCTCCACGGCAGGCAGTATGTGACCCTGTCGGAGCTGGACGGTCAGGAGATCGTCTGCAACGAGGTGGCCTTCGACTGGGACTCCATTCAAAAGATCTGCGTGAAGAACGGTATCCAACTCAAGCTGCTGGCTTCCAGCAACGACCATCAGACCGTGGGAAAATTCCGGGAGATCACCGAGAGCATGATCTTCATCCCCATGGGGGCCCTGGCCTACTGGGAGAAGGACGGTCGGGATCTGGTTCCGCCGGCCCGGGTGGTGCCCCAGGTGTTCCGGAGGGATGCCTTCGTAGTTTATTCAGAGGCGAAAAAGCTTTCTGTTGCCGAGAAATACTTTCTGGAGCTGCTTCAGAGCGCCTATCGAAAAAAACAGCACACCATCCAGCAGTATGCGCTCAAACATTATTCATAACCTGCTCATCCGATATTACATTTGTGTAATATCGGGTGTTTTATTGGCATTTCCGCTTTTCCTTTCCCCTTGCTATACTGGGCTTGGGTACGAATACTACTACGGAAAGGAATGATCTCATGTCACTGGAAGGCAAGTATATGATCGCTTTCACGAAAAACATGAATGTGGAAGCACGCGAGGGCCCTGGCTCCAAGGTGGAGCATGAGATGGAATTCACCATCACCGGTCCCGGTGTTATTGAGGGAACCCTCACTGGCCGGGGCGGCGGTAGCAGAGCCTTCACCGGCACGCTGGTGGACAATCGGTTTGAGTTCACCGTTCAGGGAGGCCACGGTCCTCAGTCCGGTGCGCCGGCAGGCGGGCCGCCCGTCCCACCCGGCGGACCCGGCGGACCCGGCGGACCTGGCGGTCATGGTGGTCCTCCAAAGGATGCAAAACCCTTCTTTATGACCTATGCTGGGGAGATCGCCGAGGACGGTACCGTCACCGGCACCATGACCTGCACCGGCCGGTATGACGAGCCCACGGCGGATCCGCTGACCGGCTACCGCATGTAAGGAGGAATCAGCCATGAAACGGACATTATCCCTTCTGCTGGTCTTGACTATGATCCTTTGCCTGCTGTCAGCCTGCGGCGGAAGCGAACCCGCCGCCTCTGTCTCCAGCGCTCAGGAAACCGTCTCTGCAGAGAGCGACTCGGCACCGGAGGCAGCGGAGCCTGCGGAAGAAGCCCCCGAAGCAGCGGAGTCTGCCCGGGAGGATGACGAAACAACCCCGGAAGAAGCTCCTGAAGAAGCAGAGGCGGAACCTGCCCCTGCAGGGGATTCCCTTCCCAACTATGTGGAACTGCCCATTACCGCCGAGCCCATCACGCTGACGCTCTGGACCACAGTCAATCCCATGCTGGCCGACACCATCAACAGTCTGGACCAGTGTGCCCTCTGGGACGTGCTGGAGGAGCGGACCAACATCCACATGGATGGCAAGCTGATCAGCGCCATGGCCGGACAGGAGCAGTTCCAGCTCATGATGGCCAGCGGGGACTATACAGATCTGCTGGACAGCCCTGGCTCCAACTACTCCACCGGACTCCAGGGCGCTCTGGACGACGACGTGCTGGTGGACCTGACGGATGTAGTGGCGGACTGCATGCCCAACTACAGCGCCATTGTGGCCACCAACGAGGAATACCAGAAGGGCACCCGGGTGGACGACGGCCGCATCGGCATGATCTACAACCTGAAGCCCGAGACCTACATGCCCACCGAGGGCCCCGTCATCCGCCAGGACTATCTGGACGACCTGGGCCTTCCGTCCCCGGTCACCTATGACGATCTCCACGACGTATTGGTAGCCTTCCGGGACAACTACGGGGCCACCATGTGGATCCCCTTCAGCGGTTCTCCCCTGGGGAACTATCTGGGCGCGGGCTACGGCGTGGCCAGCACCTATCTGACCTTCATGTCCGGCCGTGAGCCCTTCTATCAGGTGGACGGCGAGGTGAAGTTCGGCCCCATGGAGGACGGCTTCTTCGACTACCTGACCATGCTGAACCAGTGGTACGAGGAGGGCCTGATCTGGAGCGATTTCGCCAGCTACACCGAACGCTTCAACATGCCCCCGGAGGACGGCATCCTCAGCGGACAGTTCGGCGTGTTCTTCTGCGGCACCGCCAACTGGCAGATGTGGGCCAACGCCTCGGAGGACCCGGATTTCCGGCTGGTGGCCTTCCATGACCCGGTGTTGAAGGCCGGGGACACCAACCACCTGCGGGCGGAGAACTTCCTGGTCACCCAGGGCGGCGTGGGCATCTCCACCACCTGCGCCTATCCCGAGGAGGCGGCGAAGCTCATCGACTACTGCTTCTCCGAGGAGGGCCGGTTCCTTTTGAGCTTCGGCACCGAGGGGAAGACCTTTGAATACGACGACCAGGGCCATCCCCAGTACACGGACCTGATCACCGCCAACCCCGACGGCCTGAACCAGACCGCCGCCATGGCCATCTACGTCAGTTTCGGTATCAGCTCCATCGAGCATCCCGACACCGCGTACCTGGTCACCACCAACACCCCGGACCAGGATGCCGCCGCCGGTATCTGGACCGAGACCTCCGACAACGCCTACGGCATCCCCAACGTCATCTCCATGACTACTGATGAGTCTTCTGAGAACGCCTCCCTGCTCTCCGACATCGGCACCTACGTCTCCACCTGGATGGTCAAGGCCATCATGGGCGATCAGAAGTTGACAGAGGAATCCTTCCGTGAATTCCGGGATACCCTGGAGAATCAACTGCACATCGACACTTGCATTGCCAATAAGCAGTCTGCTCTGGATCGCTATAACCAGAGATAATCGTTTGGCCTGCTGAAGAAAAGCACCTAGTGACTATCGAGTAAAAACTCAGTCACCAGGTGCTTTTCAATCTGTGGCTGCAATGGGATAACCATGCAGATATCCGAGGCCATCAGAGGTTCCAGCTTGGCGGGGCGTCTTGTCCGTAAAATTGATAAAGCAGCGTATATTTTGAGAATGTATGCCGAATTCATCCTGTGGTATAATCAAAGGGAGAATGATACCCATCTGACCATGAAAGGAGCGTTCCTTTTGGAACACAGAACCTGTGACCTGGTGGTCATCGGCAGCGGCGGCGCAGGCATGGTAGCTGCAGGCCACGCCGCGGAGTTGGGGGCCAAGGTAATCGTACTGGAGAAAAACAAGCTCATCGGTGGCAACACCTGGTTCGCCGTAGGTACCCGGTATATCAACAGCAGGCGCGGACGGGAAAACGGCATGGGGGACCTCCGGGACGTGCTGTTCCGGGAGTGCATGGCCAAAACCAACTGGCGCAAGGATCCCAGGACTGTCCACCGCTTCCTGGACGAGTACGAGAACGTCTACAACTGGTTTGACGAGCTGGGCTTTGCGGAGCTGACGGGCTTCAAGAAGCTGCCCAACGGCATGTCCGTTATGGAGATGTTCAAGCGGAAGGCCCCCCATACCGGCACGGAGCCCTCCCGGGGTCCCGGCTTTGTGGGCAGTACCATTGTGGAATATATGCTGGATGTCTGTAAAAAGCATGACGTTCCCGTACTGGCAGGCTACCGGGCCACGGAGATCCGTTTGGATGTGAATGGCACAGTCTGCGGCGTTACGGCCGCCCATGGGGAGGATATGCTGGAAATCACCTGCAAAGGGGCGGTGGTGGCAACGGGCTGTTTCTCTGCCAACCGTGAGCTGGTGACCCGGGCCTTCCCGGAACATTTTGAGAAAAAGGGCTACTACGCCTGTATCGGTCTGAGCTCTGCCACCGGCGACGGCATCACCATGTGCGAAAACGTGGGTGCCGAAGTGCTTGACTTTGTGGAGCTGGGGATGCCCGGTCTGGGCCATCATCCCTGGACCTGGAATATCCACGCCGCCGCAGGCCGGGGCATCACTATGTGGGTCAACAAGAACGGTGAGCGCATGGTGGATGAGGCCACGGTGTCCATGGACGCGGGCAAGGCTGTTGCTGCCCGGCAGCCGGATGCGCTGATCTACTCCGTGACAGACAGCCACATCCTGGACCTGCTCCAGGAGGAACTGGCCCGGACCCTGCCCCCCAATGAGCAGCTCTATCTCGGAGATCTCCATGAGAGCTACGAGAAGGAGGCTGCTCAGGGAAAGGTCCACTGCGTCAAGGGCGATACACTGGAGGAGCTTGCGGAGAACATGGAAAAGGTGGCCGGCGTGAACGCAAAGGCCTTTCTGGAGACCGTCGCCCGGTACAACGGATTCTGCGACAAGCAGCACGACGACGAGATGCTCAAGGAGCCCGAATATCTGGTGCCCCTGCGGGAGGGTCCCTTCTACGCGGCCCAGCTCCAGCGGTTCTATGAGATCACCCAGGGAGGTATCGAGGTGGACCACAACATGCAGGTCAAGAAGCAGGGCGGCGGCGTGATCCCCGGCCTGTACGCCGCCGGAGACACCTCCAGCGCATCCGGAAACTCCCTCAACGGAACCGGCCTGGCCCTGGCCTTCGTCAGCGGCTATGTGGCGGCCGATGAGGCTGTGAAGCATTTGAATCGATGAAAGGAGAGATCCCTATGAAACGCAAATCCCCGATGTCCCTGCTGCTGGTGCTGGCCATGCTGCTTGCGCTGATGGCCGGCTGCGGCAGCCAGGCCCCCGCCTCAGCGCCCGTGAGCGCCGAGAGCGTCCAGACCTCCGCCGTGGAGGAAGCCCCTGCGGAGGAACCGGCCCCTGTCGAGGAAGAAGCTCCTACCGAGGAGCCCGCTCCTGACGCGGAGGCCCTCGCAGGAGAAGCCTCTGCCGAGGAACCTGAAGAGCCAGAGGAGCCCGCCGTGGACCTGACCGTTCAGCTTCCCCTGACCACCGAGGATGAGCACTACTCCTACTTCGTTTCCTTCCCGCCTCCGGTAACAGAGTTCTATGAGAATCCCTTTACCGACTACGAGAGTTGGGTGGAGCTGCGGGAACGCACAGGCGTTACCCTGGACTTCCTGCCCTATTCTGTGGTGGTGGAAACGGAGCAGTTCAATCTGCTGCTGGCCTCCGGGGACTACCCCGACATGTTCAGCAGCGGTCTTCTGACCAACGCCATGGACTTCTATTACGAGGAGGGCGTTGTCCAAGACATCAGATCCGCCGTGGAGGAAAACATGCCTAACTATCTCCACGTCATGGACGAATACCCCGCCTTCGCCGACTCTGTGGGCATCGAGTCCGACGAGGGCCGCTGGCTGCTGCTCCACAGCTACACAAAGAACACCTCCTACAACGGCGGTCTGGTCATCCGAAAAGACTGGCTGGATCAACTGGGCGCCAACGCCCCGGAGACCATCGACGAGTACCACGATATTCTTACCCGCTTCAAGGATGAGCTGGGGGCTTCCGCGCCCATGTTCCTCAACGGCGAGGGCATGCTGGTCAATGACGCCTTTGCCAGCGCTTTCGGTGTCAAGTCCTTCTACAACAACCGGGGCGTCATTGAGTATCCCATCTATCAGGTGGACGGCCAGATCAAGTACGGTCCAGCCGAGGATGCCTACCGGGACTATCTCCAGACCATGGCCGACTGGTACGCAGAGGGCCTGATCTTCAGTGATTTCTATTCTTATACCGACTCCAACACCAACGCCCCCAACGACCTGATTCTAGGCGACCAGATGGGTCTGTTCACGACGCAGCTCATGAACATGAACCAGTACAACGACCAAATGTCTATCGAACTGGCGGGGGCAATCACTCCGGTTCTGAACAAGGGCGACAAGATTCACTTCGACTGGCGGGAAGCCGGTGCCAGCACCAACGGTCTGTGCATCTCCACTGCCCTGGAGGAGGACCGGGTGCCCCTGCTCCTCAAAATGTGGGACTATACCATGAGCGAAGAGGGCCAGCTCTTTGCCAACTGGGGCGTAGAGGGCGTCACCTTTGAGTATGACGAGAATGGAAACCCCCGTTTCACCGAGCTGGTCACAAACAGTCCTTTGCCCGCCTTCTCCATTGCGCTGAATATCTACACCCTGGGCGGCGGCGCAGTGTCTGTCATTGACAAGTCCCGGGAGTTCGGCAACTATGCTGAAAACCAGATGGAGGCCATGGAGATCTGGAATGCAAATGTGGATGGCGCCTATGACTTGCCGGATCTGATGACCCTGAACACCCAGGAGAGCGAGGCCTTCACCGCCGGCTTCTCCGACATCATTACCTACGTCAGCACATTCAACCTCCAAGTCATCACCGGCCAGACCGTGCTGGATGATGCCGCATGGGATAAGTATTTGAGCGATCTGGACTCCATGGGCCTGCGCAACTGCCTGGATCAGTATCAGAGCGCCTATGAGCGGTATCTGGAAAAGACCGTCTGACCCCGGCGCAGCATTTATCCAAGGAAGGAACAGCTTGCATCGTACTCATAACTCATGATATAATCAGCTTGCGAGTATGCAGTTCTCTATGAGATATTTCTCGATTGTTTTTATTGAGTCAGGCTGATTTTCACTATCCTGATCTGCATATTACAAACGCACCTTGCACCCATTGATGATAGGCAACTTTGTGAGATTGGAATACAAAAACCCTCTGACGACTGGTTTTGAAAGCAGCTGCCAGAGGCGATGTAGACGTATTAAGCCGCGAACAGGATGCTACGGTCTGTGTTCGCATCTCGATGGGATGCGAACACAGTGGGTACTGATTTAAGGCTTGTACTTCAGAATTGTAGATGCTATACTGACTAAAAAGCAGTTGAATTCATACTTGCGGATTTAGTTCAGAGTTTCCATGGTTTTGTGCTGTTTTCATAACTATTTCCCCCGCGAAAGGGAGCATAGAACTGAACAGAGCGGGAGAGCGCCAGGTTCGCAATCTGGAGGTCAGGGGTTCGATCCCCCTAAGGTCCACCATTTCCCCGGAAATTGTCTAATTTCCGGGGATTTTTCTAACTTTTTCAGTTTTTTGGTTTTTTGCTGTCTAATTCCGCTCCGAACTTTTGAGGCATTTTTGCGAAAAGCCGTCAATAATCCGCCACGCAAGCTATACGCGGAGGCGTCCCGGACGCAAGGGCGATTGTTTTTCGGTTTCGATCTAGCGGGGACCAACAGGACCGGACCGCAAATAACAACTGCCCGCACAGGCCGGGCTTTCTGGCGTCCTCGACCTGTACGGGCATTTGCACTTATGCGATTGAATCTGTGATCCGCTGGTGTTATTCCTTTACGCCGCCCAGGGTCACGCCCGCAACGATATACTTGGAAAGGAGAATGTATACAATGATGATGGGCACGATGGCAATGGTGATGAGCATGTAGACCTTGCCCATGTCGAACTTCAGGAAGTCCGCGCTGCGCAGGGCGGCGATGAGGATGGGAAGGGTCTTTTTGTTGTTGCTGGAGATCACCAGAGCGGGCATGAAGTAGTTGTTCCAGGAGGACACAAAGGAGAAGATTGCCTGGACCGCGATGGCGGGCTTCATCAGGGGGATGACGATCCGGTTGAACGTCCGGAACTCCCCGGAGCCGTCGATGCGTGCCGCCTCGATCAGTTCCATGGGCAGGTTCGACTGCATGTACGAATGCATGAAGTAGAACACAGCCGGCGCCGCGATGGATGGCAGGAACAGCGGAGGAAGGGTGTCGAGCATGTGCATCCGGTCCACAAGGCGGAGGAAGCCCAGCGCCGACACCTGGGTTGGCATGGCCATGATGAGAAGGATGAAGACAAAAGCCGGTTTCTTCAGCTTGAAATCGTAGGCATAGAGGCCGTAGGAGGTCAGGCAGGAGAAATAGGTGGCCAGCAGCGCCGACATGCCGGAGACGATCAGGCTGTTCACAAGTCCGGACTGCACGGGAATGTTGGCGTCATTCATGACGTTCTCAAAGTTCCGGACCAGCGAGGTGCCGGGCAGAGCGGAGAAGCCCTTCTGGATCTCAAAGTGGTTCCGGGTGGCGTTGACGATCAGGATGTAGAAGAAGAACAGGCAAAGGAACGCCAGAATGATCAGGATAATATAGGCGATGACCGTGCGGGCGTAGCTGGGTTTTGCTTCCTGGTTTCTCATTTCACCGCACCTCTCTTCCTGGCGTGGCGTCTGGTCTGACGTCCTGTGTTGTCGCTGTTAAGGGCAAAGTAGATCACCACGCACAGAACTGCGCAGAGGATGAACAGCACCACGGAGACCGCGCCCGCCATACCGTAGTTCTTGCTGAACAGATGCTTGTTCAGATACATGATCATGGTCATGGTGGTCCGGCTGGGCGATCCCTCCCCGTTGGTCAGGATCTGGGGCACGTCGAACATCTGCAGTCCGCCGATCATGGAGGTGATCAGCACATACACCAGAATGGGCCGGATCAGTGGCAGGGTGACCCGGAAGAAGATCTGCACAGGGCCGGCGCCGTCGATCTCCGCAGCCTCAAAGAGCGAGGGGGAGATGCCCATGACGGCGGCCATCAGCAGGATGGTGGTGTTGCCGAACCACATCAGGAAATTCATCAGTCCCACCAGCCCCCGGCTGCCCCACACGGAGGAGAGGAACCGGAACGGCTCGGACCGGAGTCCCATCGCCATCAAAACGGAGTTCACGGGCCCGTTGTCGGAAAACAGCGCGAAGAACAACATGGCAAAGGCGGAGGCCATGATCAGGTTGGGCATATAGATGACGACCTTAAAAAACTGCTTGCCTTTGATCCGAAGACGCACGTCTGTGAACCAGGCGGCCAGCAGCAGGGACACGACGATCTGCGGAACGAAGCCGATGATCCACATGATCAGGGTGTTGCCCATATACTTTCCCAGGTCTGTGGTAAACAGTGTCTTGTAATTGTCCAGTCCCACAAAAGAGGGGCCAATGACCTTCAACCCGCTGCGGTAGTATTCAAAGAAGCTGTAATAGATCGTGGAGCACAGAGGGATCAGCTGAAATACCGCAAAAGCGATGAAGAAGGGGAGGATAAACAAATATCCGTATTTCGCATAGCTGACGGTCCTGTGCCCGGCCGTCCGGCCTTGCTTGTCTCCCATGGTTTCATCCCTTCCCTCAATCTTATTCAATGCACGGAACGGGATGGGCTGAGGACCCACCCCGTTCCGATCACGCTATGTCGTTGTCGGATTCTCTCTGCACTCAGGGCCAGACGACCTCGGTCAGCTCGGGATACTTCTCCTTGATGGCGGTCTCAAAAGCAGCCTTGGCCTCGTCCATGGTGGCGTTGCCGTTGAAGTAATCCTTGAACGCAGCCTGCATCTCCTCGTTGCAGCCCTGATCATAGGGGCCGGCGTTGGACATGTCGATCTTGGAGGCGGACTCGGCGAACAGCGCAATGTGGTTCTGGCCGCCCAGGAAGTCGGACTTGAAGTCGGAGGAAGCGATCTCGTTCATGCCGGAGATGGTGTTGGTGAAATCCTGCGTATCCTCGGTGATCTTCTTCATGATGTCCTTGTCGCAGGTGAGCTTCAGCATGATGTCCTTGACGGTCTCAGGATCGTCGGTGCCGGTGGCGGCGCAGATCCAGGTGCCGCCCCAGTAGTAGCTCTCAGGACCGTAGCAGACAGCGTAGTCGCCGAATGCGCCGTTGCCGACCTCATCGGGACCGTCGGGATCTGCCTTGGAGTTGCCCAGCAGGGTGAAGTTGATGCCCCAGGTGGAATAGAAGAATCCGAAGACCTTGCCCTCAGGACCCTGATCAGCAGCCCAGGTGGCATCCCACAGGGAAGACTTGTTGTTGTAGCCCTTGTCGGTGAATTCCTTGGTCTGCTCGACCCAGGTCATCAGGTTGGGATCGACCTTGACGGTGGTGCCGTCCACCCAGGGAGCGGAGACGTTGTTGGAGAAGGTACGATAGGCGTCATCATAGCCGGAGAGCATGAAGTAGCCCTTTTCGGCGGCCTTTTCAGCCACGTCGTTGAATTTGCTCCAATCGGACAGAGCCTCCTGGACCTGATCGGGATCATCGGTGCCAAGAACGTCCTTGGCGATGGAGCGGCGATAGGCGAACAGGCCGGGAGTCGCCTGCCAGGTGGTGCCCTTCTGGACGCCGCCCACGGAGACGATATCCTTGGTGTACTGATACTGGTCAGCCAGATCAGCGTCGGTGATGCCCAGATCAGCAATGGGCATGGTGTAGTCAGAGTCCACATACTTCAGGGCGTAGTCGGCTTCGATCAGGAAGATGTCGATCTTCTCGTTGTCGGCGACACTGTCCTGCTTCAGCAGCGCTTCGTCCAGCTTGTTCTGATAGTTGTTGTCATCGTTGGGGTTGATGGTCCACTTGACGATGGTGCCGTCGTTGAGCGTGGTGGTGGACTTGTCGGCAGCCACTTCCTTGACCTCGGGATAGTAGTCGTTGAAGCGGCTCTGGAACTCGTCGTTCCAGCACCAGATATTGAGAACCTTGGCGTTGGCGTCGGCGGGAGCCTCTTCGGCGGCACTGGCCTCAGCGGGGGCAGCGGCACTGTCAGCTGCGGAAGCGGCGGGCTCCGCGGAAGAGCTGCCGCAGGCGGCCAGTGCGAAGATCATCGCGGCAGCCATGAGGATTGCCAGCAGAGACTTCAGATTTTTCTTCATTGTTTGCATCTCCTTCTAAAGATTTTCATAATGATTCAGAAAGTACTGTGTACTTACTCTGACAGATTTTTGACGCTCCTGCCGACCAGGAGCTGGCCGTGCACCAGGATCTGTTCCGGCACGGAAGTGTCCGGGGCTTCGATTTCTTCAATCAGCTTTTTCGCTGAAGCCCGGCCGATCTCTTCGGCGTCCTGATACCAGGTGGTAAGGGCGGGACGGAGCACCTGCGAGAGCATGATGCCGTCGTAGCCCACGGCGCTGACATCCTCCGGGATCCGGAGTCCAAGCCGCTCCAGCGCGTTCCGTCCGCCGATATAGGAAAAGTCGTCGGGGTACATGATGGCTGTGGGCGGATCCGGCAGAGACATCAGGGCGACCGTGGCATCGGCGGTGCTGTTCGGGTCGGAGTAGACGCCCTCCAGCACATATTCCTCCGGTACGGGGATCCCCGCCTCCCGCATGGCCCGGTAAAATCCGTTGACCCGCTTCCGGGTCACCAAGGTGTTTTCTCCGTGGATCAGGCCGATCTTTCTATGACCCATGTCGATCAGATGCTTCGTCAGGGCAAAGCCGCCATCCACGTTGTCGCTCATCACGCAGCTGCAGCCGGGATAGTCGTAGTCGATGGTGAGGGTGGGGATCTCGCTGCGCAGCAGATCCACTACCGACTGGCTGCTGAAATCTATGCTGGCGATCAGGACCCCGTCGCAGTTGCGGTATCGAGCGCTTTCCAGAAAGGACGCCGGCCTGCCGCCCACCGTGGGGCTGATAAAGGTGATGGAGTAGCCGCTGGCCTCAAAAACCGTCTTGGCGCTGTTGAGGATAGCGGAAAAATACTGGTGGGTGAGCCCGCACATGGTGTCGTCCACGAAGAGGATCCCGATGTCATAGGAGCGGTTGGTCTTGAGCGTCCTGGCTGCGGCGTTGGGCCTGTAGTTGAGTTCCTTGGCTGCCTGCCGGACCCGGTTGATGGTCTCCTGGCTCACATCACCATAGTTGTTCAGGGCTTTGCTGACTGTAGACGGGGATACGCCGCAGCGTTTGGCGATATCCTTGATAGTCACGATTTTCCCCTCCCGGGCATTCTTTACGAACACGTTTTCGTTTTGCACCATCATTCTAATCTGTTTTTATTCTTCCGTCAAGTGCGTTTATTCACAATTTATTGCATGGATTTTGTCTATTTTTCACAATTATTTGTGTATTTAGCCCGATGGTATTTACAATAAACTGCGAAATTCGTATAATGTTTCCGAAATCGTGTTCGAAAGATTTCGTCGAACGCTTACAGGAGGGAACCCTGATGCAATTCGGATATTTCGATGATCAGGCCCGGGAATATGTGATCACCAGCCCCAGGACGCCGCTTCCATGGATCAACTATCTTGGAACCGGAGATTTTTTCAGCCTGATCTCCAACACCGCCGGCGGATACTCTTTTTATAAAGACGCAAAGCTGCTGCGGCTGACGCGCTATCGTTATAATAATGTGCCCTACGATCAGGGAGGCAGATACTTCTATATCTGTGACGGGGACACGGTCTGGAATCCCGGCTGGCAGCCCGTGCAGACAGAGCTGGACTCCTACCGCTGCCACCATGGACTGGGCTATACCGTCATCGAGTCGGAGAAAAGCGGCCTCGCCGCTTCCCTGTGCGCTTTCGTGCCGGTGGTGGATCCCTGTGAGATCGACCGGCTGACCCTGACCAACGTCTCCGGCAGGACGAAGACTGTCGATCTTTTCAGCTTTCTGGAGTTCTGCCTCTGGAACGCCCAGGACGACGCCTCCAATTTCCAGCGGAACTTCTCCACCGGCGAGGTTGAGGTGGACGGCTCCGCCATCTATCACAAGACCGAGTACCGGGAGCGC
>CACYXZ010000038.1 GCA_902778525.1 Oscillospiraceae bacterium
GGACTTGTAGCCGATCTGCATCTCGCCGTTGACTACCTTGTCCTCACGGACATGGATGTGGGCGATGGAAGCGCCCAGCTTGGCGCAGGCAACGATCTGCTCCGCGATCTCGTCGGCGGTATAGGGGACGGTGGGAGCCTGGGCCTTCTTGGTACCGGCGCCGCACACACAAACCTGGATAATGCACTTATTGGACTTAGCCATTGGTAATCAATCCTTTCTCAATCTGTTCTGTCAGTCACACATCTCAATCACAGTGGCCTGGCCCATGCCGCCCGCGATGCAAAGGGTGGCAAGACCGTACTTCAGGCCTCTGCGCTTCATCTCGTACATGAGGGTAACCAGGATCCGGCAGCCGGAGGATCCAACGGGATGGCCCATGGCAATGGCGCCGCCGTTGACGTTGATGATGTCCATCTTGTCCTCCCAGTGGAGCTCCTTGATGCAGCCCAGCGCCTGAGCGGCAAAGGCCTCGTTGAGCTCGATAAGCTGGATGTCGTCCATGGTAAGGCCGGCGTTCTTCAGGGCCTTCGGAACGGCATAGACAGGGCCAAGGCCCATGGTCCGGGGATCCGCGCCCGCGGTACCCATGCCGATGATCCGGCAGATGGGCTTCAGGCCCAGCTCCTTGGCCTTCTCCTCGGTCATCAGCAGGACGCAGGAGGCGCCGTCGTTGCGGCCGGAGGAGGAAGCGGCGGTGACAGTGCCGGTGAGTTCAGAGCTGTTGAAGATCTTCCCATCCTCATCGGTGGTGATGTTGAAGCAGGGCTTCAGCTTCGCCATCTTCTCAAGGGAGGTGTCCCGCTTGACAAACTCGTCGGTATCAAAGACGATCGGGGGCTTTTTCCGGCCCTGGGGAACGGTGACGGGGATGATCTCATCCTTGAATTTGCCCTCGTCGATGGCCTTGATGGCCAGCTCCTGAGAACGGAAGGAGAAGGCATCCTGCTCCTCCCGGGTGATGCCGAGGGTCCATGTTGTAGCGGCCGTACATCTCCTCGGGCTGGGACCGGAACTGGCCCTCCGTGACGGCATCCACCAGCTCGGTGTTGCCGGTGCCGACGCCCCAGCGGGCGCCGCGGATGTAAAACACAGCGTTGGACATGCTCTCGGTGCCGCCGGCCAGAACCACGTCGGAAAGGCCGGTCATGATCTGCATGGCGCCGTTGTGGACGGCGGTCATAGCGGACGCGCACTGACGCATGACGGTATGGGCGGATGCGGAGGCGGGAATGCCGACCTTCAGCGCCGCCACACGGGCAATGTTGGGCTCGTCAGAGGTCTGACGGCACTGGCCCATGATGACCTCGTCGATCTCAGCCGGGTCGATGCCGGTACGGTCCAGGGTGCCCTTCATGACAGCGCAGGCCAGATCATAGGCGCTCAGGGGTTTCAGGGAGCCGCCGAACTTACCCACAGCGGTACGGCAGCCGTCCACGATTACTACATTTCGAAGTTCCATTGGAGTTCTTTCCTTTCTGTCGTTGGGGTTCATAGATCCACATGGCCGCAGGTAAAGCAATGGCAGTCATGGGGGTTTATGAACCCCCGTTGTCGTGCCGGCCCGGAAGCCCTCCGGGCCGGCACGGATTTACGGATTAGATCGCAGGCTCCAGATAGGTGATGCCTACATAGTGATCCACGTCGGTGCGCTCGTTGTCATAGACAACAGGCTTGAAGCCGTCAAAGGTGATCTCCACCTTCCAGCTCTTGCCTCTGGGAAGATCCTCGACCTCCCAGTCGCCGGCCCAGTTGGTGACGGTCTCATAGACCGTACCGTCCTCGCCGGTCACCTTGACGTTGGCGCCGATGCAGACTTCCTCCAGCTCCTTGGGATACGCGACCGTACCGGCCAGGAACGTCTGAGGAATGTTCAGATGGACGACGCTGGATCCCATATCGCCGAGGCACTCCAGCTGGGTGACCTTGTTGGCCGCGATGAGCTTGGAGATGTTGCTCTCCGGATCTGCCAGATCGCCGAATACAAGCGCCTGGTTGGGGCAGGCCTCCACGCAGCGGGGCTCGAAGCCGGGATAATCGGGATCGTCCAGCAGCTCCGCGCACATGGTACATTTCTGGGGAAGCTGCAGCGCTTCGTTCCAGTACACAGCGCCCACAGGACAGGCGTCGACAATCTGCTTCTGACCGACAGCCTTCTCCGGATCGATGATCACGATGCCGTCGTCGCGCTTATAGACAGCGCCGTCCTTGGCCGCGGCCATGCAGGCGGGGTTGTCGCAGTGGCTGCAGGGAGTGGGGACCGTGGCGGTCTTGACCCGGCGGGGGTTGTCGCCGCGCTCCCACTCTTTGATGTTCATCCAGTACTGGCCCATCTCGGGCTGAGACTTGGACAGGGCGGTATCCCAGCCGCAGTGCTCATCCTTGCAGGCCATAAAGCAGGCATAGCAGGCCATGCACCGGGCAGAGTTAATGGCAATACCAGGCTTTTTCATGGGTTTCTTCAGCATGATCAGATGGCCTCCTTTTTATACTGCGCTTCCTTCTCGCCGAAGAGCAGGTCTGCCTCGGCGGAGGTGCGGATGGGACGCTCGGTCTCAAGCTGCTGCTTGTCCACCGCGTCGAGGATGTGCTCCCAGCCCTGGCCGTAGTTGGGATCGGGATCCACCTTCTCCACGTCGATGTTGCAGCTGTAGGGAGACATGGCGGGCACGTAGTCGCCAATCAGGCGGCCGGGAGTCAGCACGTTGATGCTGCCGCCCTTGTCCCAGGACTTGTACTTGCCATACTCGATGGGGTTGTAGATACCGGAAGAAGTATAGGCATGGATCGTCTGGGGATAGAGCCGGTTGGTGACCCGGGCAACGCACAGGCAGCTTCCGCGGTCATTGAACAGCCGGACCACGTCACCGTCCTTGATGCCCTTCCGCTCCGCCACCTCGGTGTTGATATGGCAGACCAGATAGGGGTTGCCGTTGATGACCACACGGTTCTTCGGAACCTCCCAGAGCCACTTGGCATGCTGATTGTAATGGGTATGATAGTCGAACCGGGGATGCGGAGAGATCAGGCCGTAGGGGAACTTGTCCGCGGACAGGGACTTGTGGCCCTCCCAGGAATCCTGATACTGCGGGATCGGCCGGCGGGCCTCGTCGTCAGGCGCCCAGTAGGTCAGGGACTCGGAAACGAACTCGAACTTGCCGGAGAAGGTTCCCAGCAGGCCCTCCTCCTGGAACACCTTGTGGTTCATGGTGTCGCAGGCGCGGTTCTCCGCGAACCACTGGAAGCCGGGATAGCGGATCCAGTTCTCGTACAGGCCGGTCTTGGGATCCTTGTCCTCTTCCTTCATGGAAACGGGGATCACATAGTAGCCCTTCTTCTTGAAGTCCTCCCAGGAGATCTGCTTGGGAAGATCGGAGAACTGCCAGAAGCGCTTGGCCCACTCTTCCTCGGTGCGGCCCTCGGTGAACTTCTCGCCCCAGCCGAGGCGGGCGGCCACCTGAGAGAAGATCCAGAAGTCGGAGCGGCTGTCCCACAGGGGCTCTATGGCCTTGTCCTGATAGACGATGACCTGCCAGGAGTTGCCGGACTCGGAGTGCGAGCAGTAGCCGCCCAGTCCGGAGGAGCCGACCTCGCCGATATCCACACGCTCGATGTTGGTGCAGGCGGGCAGGATCACGTCCGCGTGACGGGTCTCAGGCGTGAAGTAGATATCCTGGTTGATGACGAACTCCAGCTCGGGGCTCTTGTACATCTTGGCCCACTTGTTGGTGTCGAGCATGGTGCCGAAGAAGGAACCGCCGTAACGCCAGAAGCAGTGGACTTTGTTGCACCCGGGAGCCGGATAGACATGGCGGGTAAACTCCAGATCCACGCCGCCGCCGCAGAAGCCCTCGCCGTACCACTCATAGTGGCCGTCCAGGATCGCGTCGGGCAGGTTGGGCCGGTAGAGCACCTGCTCCACGGAGTTGACCGGCACGTCGTCGCAGACGGGATAACCGGCGATGGAGGCCAGCGGATCAGAATATCCGCCGAACCAGAAGTTGTAGTTCATGGGAGCGCCGCAGCCGGGACCCCAGAAAGCGCGACCGGGCTTGCCCATGCCCTGCATGCAGGAAAGCAGCGTCAGCAGACGGGCATACTCGGTGCCGTTGGAGCTGCGGCAGGCGCCGCCGAAGCCGCCGCGCATACCGGAGCCCACGGTGGTGGGAGTCTGGGCCCAGCGGCGGGCCAGAGCCTTGATGTCCATGGCGGGGATCAGGGTCAGTTCCTCCGCCCACTTGGGAGTCTTGGGAGTGCCGTCCGGGCCGAGGCCGAGAATGTGGTTCTTGAATTCCTCAAACCGGTGGCCGTGCTGCCGGACATACTCGTGGTCAAAGGTATCCTCCGTGATCCACACATAGGCGATCGCTTCCAGAAGCGCGGCATCGGTGCCCATCCGGGGGCCGAGCCACTTGGTGGCGTGCTTCACAGAGGTGTAGTTGTTGAAGGGATCGACAAAGACGAACTCAATGCCCATCTCCTTCATCCACCAGCGCCACAGAGCGCTCTCCTGCGCGGAGTAGCCGCCGCGGCTGGTGTCGGGGTCAGAGGACCAGCAGATGATGGTTTCCGCGTTCTGCATGGCCATCTCCAGCATATCATAGGGCTCGGGGCCGCCCAGACGCCAATAATAGCCGTAGGAATGGGGGGTGCCCCAGTGGAAGCCTTCCCAGGAGTCCGGGTTGTCGGCAACACGGGTGTAGCCCATCATGGAGAAGAAACGCTTGAACAGGGAGATCTTATAGCCGACCAGCCCCCAGGAATGGTGGGAAGAGGTACATGCGGTGATGGTCTCCTTGCCGTAGGTCTTCTGCAGACGCTTGATCTCACGGGCAACCAGGCTCAGCGCCTCATCCCAGGAGGCGCGGCGGTAGCCGGACTTGCCGCGGTTTTCGGTGTTGCGGTTCTTGCCGTCGGGGGTCTCCACGAAGTCCTCGCGGATCATGGGATACTTCAGACGGTCATAGGCATAGGTGCGGTCCTTTTCGCAGTAGCCCAGCAGGCTCATGGTGAACTTGCGCTGAGGGGTATACTCCTTGCCGCGGGCCTTGATGACCCAGCCGGCGGGATCGTCGTCGGTAAAGACGATGGGACGCACACGGCGGATCACGCCGTCGATGGTGTGCAGCGTCATCGGGCCGCCCACGCATACGCTGTGGCTGATCTTTTCTCTCTTGCTGTCGGACATCATAACTTTCTCAAAGCTCATATCTGCTGTCCCTCCTTAAACCTTGACTTCGACCATGGCCTTGGCATAGTCGCTGAAGGGGTCGATCTCCACCATGGTGCCTACATACTTGCCGTCCTTGCGCTCGAAGGCACGCATGTTGAAGTCCTCCATGACAGGGATCCAGAAGATCTTTCCGTCGGGGCCCTGGTAGTGGGCGCCCAGATGGAACCGATGCTGCAGCATATCGTTGCCCTTCGGATCCTCCTTGGAGGCATCGGCATAGTGCAGGTTCAGGAAGCTGGGATTCACCACGCCGTACTTCTCCCACCGGCGGGCGCCGATGTCCTTCCAGTCCTCCGTCAGGGAGCGGAAAACCTCCACGATCACGTCGTACACATAGGCGTCGGGCATACCGCAGCCTTCAAACCCCTCGTACCAGACCCGATAGGCGTTCATGTACTCGCTGGGGTGGTCCTTCAGGATGGCCTTGATCTTTGCGACCAGTTCCTCCTTCTCCATCGTCACAACGCCCTCGGGAAGACGCAGGATATATTTTTTCACAAGATCCACTGTATTCCCTCCTTACTTCGTATTGTCGCAGATCAGTTTTTCCCGATCCGCGGCGCTGCCGGTGCCGCGGCCGTCGCCGTAGCCGTAGTTCCAGTCTTCCGCCAGTTCCACAGCCTTGGTCAGCCGGAGATGGGTATCATCCACCAGCAAACCGGTCGCGTGATACTTGTCACAGAGCTTCCGGAGGGCAATGGTCCGGGCCTCCTCTTCCGTCTCCGCAATGGCCCAGGTCCTGGCCGCGGCGCAGAAGAGATACTTGGGCTCCGTGGGCTTTTCCCACTGTTTCCGGTCCGCCTCAAAGAAATACTTTTTCATAAGGCCCCTCCTCAATTCATGCGGACGTCGGGGATCTCACGGCCATTGATCCAGGGATCATACTTTGCCATGAAATTCGCGTCGTCGCCGGCAAACTCATACTGGCCCAGCTCAGAGGGATGGACCCACTTGAATTCGGTATAGGTCCCGGGCTTGGGCTCGGACTGCCACTTGTTGACCGCTTCATAATAGCAGTGGTAGTCGCACTTGGTGTTGGTGTTGTGGGTGATATTTCCGCAGGGAATGTGCTCGGACACGCCGTCCTGCGGCTTTTTGTGGCCGACCATGGTCATCTTGCCGGCAACGGTCTTCATGCCGAGCTGCTCCCAGGCCAGCCGCTCCGCGGCCTCTTCCCCGGATTCCATGGTACGGATCCGGTCATGCGGGAATTCCCACTTGCCGTCCGCGTTCTTACAGATCAGCACATCGCCGGTGGGTCCGGCATGGTGCTGAATCAGCACAGAGATGTATTTCATGCTTTCCCCTCCCTTTACAATGTGTACTGATGGTCTTCCATCTGGTAGCCTTCGGCCTCCAGTTGGGCGCCCACGCGCTCCCGGAACTGACGCACAGTTTCCATATGAACGTCGCGGTCGATCCGCCGGACCTCTGCGCCGTCCTCACAGACACTGGCCCACTCCGTGAAGCCGTCTCGGGTGCTTCGACATACAAATTTGTAAGTTTTCAAGCTGTAGCCCCCTTTTATGATTGATTTTCCGTCGGCTCCTGCCAGGACATGAAGTCCATATCCTCGGCCGGAAGCTGTCCGGTAATATCCAGATAAGAGATGATCCCCTTCTCCGCCGCGACCATCACACCCATGGGGTGCATTTCCGGCTTCGGCACGATCTCAAACATATGATCGGCCGCCGCGGGCAGATTTTTCATCATTGCCGTATTGCGCTCGTTGATGGGCCAGGATTTCCGCCGTCCCTCCTCCGCATCCATCTTGTGGATAAAGCACTGGTAGGCGTTGTTGAACAGGAACACATACATGATCTCCATGCCGGAAACCACCGCTCCCATTTCCCCCTTGTTGAGGATTTCCAGGAACTTGACGCCGTCCTTTTCCATGGGGGAAAGCTGGATGTCGTTGGCGTGATTGTCCCGCTCGGTACGGTCTTTGGAATTGCGTACTTTCTGTTCTTCAGCCATGGACGTTTGTTCACCATCCTTTCCAGCGCAGCGCGCTATTCGACATCTATAATTTACACCTTGGAACTATTCGAAGGTCAACAGGAAATTTATAAAATCATTGTAACCAGCAAAGACAGGGAAAACGAAAACCCCTTGAAATTCCATTGTTTTTCAAGGGGTTTTCAGTTTTTGTTACACATCATTGGTTGTAGCGTTGTTCTAATTCGGTGTTTCCGTCCCGCAAACGTTATGAACTCTTATTTTTGTCCGCCGTGAAACAACAGCTGATTCCATTTTTTTATGGTCCTTCCCACCAGCAGCGCCGAGGCAACCGTCCCCACATGAACAGCCTGAAGCCGGTGCAGCACCGACAGCTCAATGATAACCGCGCAGGTGACCCACGTGCAGTCCCCAATGATCTTAACGATCGGGTATTTCCTGTTGTACACCGCCGCGATCGTCCGGATCAGGCCGTCTGGGGACGGCAGCATCAGATCCGCGTCGTTGATCAGCGCGACCCCGAGTCCGGAGACCGGGATGCCGACGACCAGCAGTAGGATCCGCAGCCAAAGAATATCGGTTTCAAACTGCCACAGCCACAGCAGGAAGTCGATAAAGTACCCGAAGCAGATCCCAACCGGGAACATCAGGATTGTCTTCACAGCGACCTTCCTGGTGATCACGATGATGGCGATGATGCACAGGATGTGGAACAGGATCGTCCAGTTGCCCAGCGATAATACCGGCAGAACCTCATTGAGCGCCAGCGGCAGAGAGGTGATGGGTGTAATGCCGAGGGCGGCTTTTTTCATCAGGACCACGCCGAGTGCCATGGTCGCCAGTCCCAAAATGTATTTGATATAGCGATTCAACGGGATTACCTCTCTACTTCCGGCTCAGGGGGATGTCCCCCAGATTGACGCATTCCCTGGTCCGGAGACGTTCAAACAGCTTTACCTCATACCCGGGCATCTGAATAGAAAGATCGAACAGCCCCACAGGCAGATCGTTGAACCAGAAATCACCGTATTCGTCCGTGCGGGTCTCCCAGCGCTTTCCGCCTGAATTGAGCAGGCAGCGGGCGCCGATAACCACTTCTTTCTCCACCGGGTCATAGACTGTCCCGGCAATGAACTGCCCGGGGATGTTCCGGTAATACACCCGGGGGGCGGAACCCGTCTCCGGCGCAAGCACCGTTGCGCCCTCAATGTAATCCGCCAGCTCCTCTTCCTCCCCGAACATCAGCGCGTCCGTGGGGCAGGCCTCCACGCACCGGGGAAGCTTGTGCCCATGGTCCAGCAGATGGGCGCATCCGGTGCACTTCTGTGGAAGATCCAGCGCTTCATTCCAATATACTGCGCCATAGGGGCAGGCGTCGGCGATCTGCTTCTGTCCCGCCGCCTTTTCCGGGTCGATGATCACAAGGCCGTCCTCCCGGCGGTAGACTGCTCCGTCCTTTGCCGCCTCCATGCAGGCCGCATTCCGGCAGTGGTTGCAGAACCGGGGGATATAGTGGATCCGGACCTTGGGGATCGTCCCCTGCACATGGTCCGTCACCCTGCACCAGAACTGCCCCGTCAGGGGCTGGGGTTTTGCGTAGGGCGTCCAGTCATTTTCCGCGTGCTCGTCCTTGCAGGCCAGCTGACAGTTATAGCAGCCGGAGCATTTGGCCACGTCGATCACAAATGCTTTTGCCATTTCAGATTGCCTCCTTGTTGTCAATCATCCACCCGTCCAGGCAAACCCCCGCGTCCGGGTCGATATGCCGGGCGAAGGCCTCCGGATAATCCCGCTTCCACTGGGCCATCTCCTCGTCGGTGACCTTCTCCACCTGAGCCAGGAAGCCGGCTACCGCCATACCTGTGGCCTTTTTGGATGTGGTGGCGGTGGGGGTAATGGTGTTGATCGCGCCGCCCCGGTCCAGCCAGCCGGGAATAATGGGATCCAGCCGGGAGCCGTGATCCACATAGCAGACGCCGGGCATCAGCCGTTCCGTCACATAGGCGCCGCACAGCACGATTCCCTTCTCGTTGAACACTTTCACAATATCGCCGTGCCGAATGCCGCGCTTTTCCGCCTCAGAGGTATGCAGCCAGACGGGCTCGTACTGATAGCCGTCCTTGCCGCGGATCTTCATGGTTTCCACTTCGCGGTTCCAGACTATGTCGTCGCACTGGGAGTGCATCCGCCATCTGCCGTGGTTGGAGACGCACAGCAGGGGGTATTTCTTCGCCCGTTCAGAGCTGAGTCGCTCGTCGTGGCTTTCGCTCTTCTCCACCCAGTGGGGCACCGGCGGCCGTTCCGGGTCGTCCGGCGTGTGCTCCGCAAGCAGGGTGGAATAGTACTCCAACTTTCCGGTGGGGGTGGTAAGCGGATGGTTCTCCGGGTCGGAATAGAACGGATACAGGCCCGCAGGGATCTTGTCCAATTCCTCCTGGGTCTTGCAGGGGACCACATAGATCCGCTTTTTCCGGAATTCCTCCCAAGTCATGTACTCCTCGCAGCCGGTGGCCTTGTAGAAAAACCGCACCCGGGTCTTTTCGTCCATGTTGTCTGTATAGGCGTCATAGTACTCCGGGCCCAGCTTTTCCGCCACCTTCGCGCAGACGTCAAAATCGCTGAGGCTCTCCCCTACCGGCGGAACGCACTGATCCTCCAGATAGATGGAGGTAAAACCGCCGGAGGACATGTCGTTGCCGATATCGTTCATCTCGTGCTTGGTGATCACCGGGAAGATGATATCCGCGTAGTAGCAGTCGTTCTCCAGCCAGGGATGCTGAGCGACGATGCACTCGATGGAGAGATCCTGATACGCTCTGGCGGTCAGGTTTCCGTCGTTCCAGCATGTGATCTGGCAGGGTGCGTCGGTCCAGATCATGTGTACCCGGCTCAGGCCGTCTCTGGGATACTTCATGTGCTGGAACTGGTACTGCTGGGTGGGCTGACGGAAGTTGTTCTGGTCCGGCTGCTGAGACGAGGAGAACACCTGCAGGCCGTACCAGTCCGCATGGCCCTCCAGGATCGCCCGGTGAATCAGCGGGCGGGGAATAAACTGCTTCGGCGCGGGGAACTGGGTAAAGAGCTTGATGAGCTCAGGGGCCCGCTTCTTCTGGGCCTCGTTGAGGACATAACGGTCCATGTTGACCTTGGGGTCCACATCTCCGTCCACCGGCCGCAGGGGATCCGCGATCTGTGTGATCTTCGGCACCCACTGGCCCTGATACGGCACGGGATAATCCCGGTTCCAAAGGTTCCACTCCAGCATTTTTGCCTGATGGACTCCGGGCTTTCCAAGGCCCTGCATCCCCAGAAGCATGACCTCCAGCCGCGCCGGCTCCGAAGCGTAGGGCCCGCGGATCATTCCGCCGCCGTTGCCGTGAATGATGGAGACCGTCTTTTTCGCCCAGTCCCGGGCCAGGGCCTTGATGGTCCATTCCTTGACGCCGCACTTCCCGCTGGCCCACTCCGGAGTCTTGGGGATCCCGTCCTCCCGGCCAAGGACATAGTCCTCGAACTTGTCGAACCCATAGGCATGGGTGGCGATATATTCCTTGTCGTATGTGCCCTCGGTGATCCAGATATAGGCGATGGCAAGCTGGAGGGCCGCGTCGGTGTTGGGAAGAATAGGGATCCATTTGTCCCCATGGACTGCCGCGCCGTAGTTGAGATCCGGGCAGATATAGATGCTCTTCAGCCCGATTTCAGACAGCCAGTAGCACAGCCGTCCGGGCATGCACATCCCGAAGCCGTAGGGCGTGGTCTCCGGGTCGCAGCCCCAGAACAGCAGGCTGTCGCTGTGCTTGGCAATATCCGGATACAGGTTCGCCTGCGGGGCCATCTGGCCGACAGGTTCGCAGCCCCAGACGTATTTTGCCCCCCAATGCCATCCCTCCCAGGAATCCGGGTTCCGCATCTGGAGGGTATAACCGCCCATGAGCGAAAGCAGCCGGTTGGGACAGCCGTGTGCCGGAGCCACGTTTTTGCCTTCGCCGTGCATATCCGCCTGGCAAAGGACCGCCTCGGGACCGTAGGTTGTCTTGATGCGTTTAAGTTCATCGGCCACGATTTGCGCAGCCTCGTCCCAGGAGATCCGCACATATTTGGATTTGCCCCGGTTCTGGGGATTCCGCTCCCCATTGGGGTCCCAGTCCACCCGCTTGAGGGGATACATGACCCGGTTGGGAGAATAGACCCGGGACTTATAGCCCAGGCCGAAGGGTGTGAGCAGCACATGATCCGGCGCCTTGAACACCTTTCCCCGGGCTTCAATTTTCCATGGGTTGCAGTGGGCGTCCGTATATTCCGTATCATAGTAGTACGGACGAATACGTGTGATCCTGCCATCATTTGTATCTACAACGCAGGGCGCCCCGCTCTCCGGTCCGGTGAGGCTGGTACTGACAACGCACTGCTGATCCGGTGTAAACTTTTCCGCCATACTCTCTCCTCCTGTTTGAAGGTTCTCTCAGGTCTATTATAGCGCGCTTTTATTACAGTTGAAACCAAAATATCGTTATTTGTCACAATCTATAAGCTGTAACCCAACAACATTTCCAGTGCTCTGGCATAGCTTTCCGGGGTGTTTACGTTCATCAGCATCCTTTCCAGATCACAGCCGGGGAGCGCCTCCTCCTCCACATAACGGACTGACAGATGCTCCAGCACCCCCCGGACGGACCGCCGCCCCGCATCCAGGCAGGATTGCAGCGCCGGGAGACAGCTCCGCCGGTAGACGGCAAAGGCAGGCTCCAGCCCTCCGTCCCGGCGGCGAATCAGACAGGCGTCGCGGTCTCCGATGCATTCCAGAAGGAGCTCTGCAAGCTTTACGTTGCCGAACGGTAGATCCGTAGCTGTCAGGAAAACCAGATCCGCGTCCGTTTTAAGAAAGGCGGCTTCCAGGCCGGCCAGCGGCCCCATGCCGGGACGCAGATCCACAAGCTCGTCAGCATCCGGATGCGGGAAGCGGTCCGCCTCACTTACGGAAACAAAGACAGGGAATTTCTCTCGATAGGTCCGGATCAGACGGGTCAGAAAAGTCTCTTCCCCAATCGGAAGCATCGCCTTATCTCTGCCCATGCGCCGGGAACGGCCACCCGCAAGAATCACGCAGATGTTTTTTGCCATATGACTCACACTCCTGATTGTATTTTATCATATTACAAAAGCGCCAACAAGACGTTTCTCTCCCCTGCCGCAGCGCGGATTTATCATGCAGTTGAAAAACTTATGTGTCCGGACGATATGGCAAAATGCCGAAAAACACGCCCTCGCCATTGTCTATTTTGGACGAAAGATTTCGGTCTTTTCGCTGGACAGAATGTATCACACGTGATACAATATTTGGGCAAATGCATTATTATTTTGAAAGAGGGATGATTGTGAAAAACCGTACTAACCCTTGGATTTCCATCATAGCCTGTCTGATCGTCCAGATGTGCGTCGGAATCCTCTATCTCTGGAGTGCGCTCCGGTCTGACATTGTTCTGTCTTTTGCCTGGAAAGACAGCGCGGCCGGCATGGTTTCCTCCTACATGATTTTTGCGTTCGTATTCGGCAACCTGATCGGCGGATTTATCAATGACAAATTCGGCCCCAGAGTCACCTGCCTGATCGGCGTGATCTTTTTTGCCGCGGGCGTTGGCCTGACGGGCCTGCTCACCCCCGCAACCGTATCGCTCCTGAACCTCACCTACGCCGTGATGGCCGGCCTCGGTTCCGGTATCGCCTACGGTTCCTGCATTTCCTGCATTCAGAAATGGCTTCCCCATAAGATGGGCCTCGCCTCCGGACTGGCCTGCTCCGCGTTCGGTCTGTCCACAGTGGTGTTCACGCCCGTCTCCAGCATTCTGATGGATGCCTTCCGCAACGCATCCGGCGTTGTCGACTTCAAGCCTGTGTTCCTGATCCTTGCCGGTGTATTTGCCGTGCTGGGCATCGGCGCCAGCCTGTTCATCAATCTGCCCAACCAGGATTACATCGACCAGCTTCCCCCTCCTCCCACCGCTCCCGGTTCCGGTCTGAAGGACTTTACCCTGAAGCAGATGCTCAAGACCGGCGTGTTCTGGGCCTTCTTCTTTTCGATCTTCTTCATCAACGGCACCTGGAACCTTTGCGTTCCCCTGATCCGCAACCTGGGCATCGTGCGCGGCCTGACCCCCGCCATGGCGCTGTTCTGCGTCTCCTTCACCGGTATCACCAACGCTGCCGGCCGGCTCGTTATGGCCGGTGTATCCGACAAGCTGGGACGGTATAAGACCATGTATCTGCTCAGCATCCTGACCATGATCGGCGCGCTGCTGCTGACGAAAGTGGGCGGTTTCGGCTACTTCCTGGCCATTGCTCTGGTTGCCTTTGCTTACGGCGGTCCCTCCGCGGTGAACGCGGCGCTTTCCACTGCCCTGTTCGGATTTACCCATGCGGGCGTCAATTACGGTGTGGCGATGCTTGCCCTCGGATTCTCCTCCGTGTTCTTCAACTTCATCGCCAACCACGTGATCAACGCTGCTGTTGATGTTGCAGCGGGCACGGCTGTCGGGATTATGCCCACCTTTATCATGGGCGCGATCACCGCGATCATCCCCATTTTCCTGATCATGTATATCAAATACAAAGTCGAATCCTATGTGGAGCCCGAGAAGAAAGACGCTCCCTGAGACCCGCTGATTCAAGGAAGACCCGGCCTGTCAAAGGCCGGGTCTTTGCCGTAATATACAAACGGTTTGTATAGTTTTCACATTTTTCATGGTAATAAATTCCTATCCGTTTTGAAGTATTGACAAAGTAAAGTTTTAATGCAATAATGCATTACAGATTATATATCTTGGGGGGTTATTTCATGGAAACCAACACCGCGAGCAAGTCGCTGAAGGATTTTTCACCGCTGATTTGGTGTAAATTCATCCTGTTCTCACTTTTCGGCGTCTTCTCATTCTTTATCAACATTCCCTTCCCTGACCTGGGTCAAATCGTGATCGGCCCGTGGGAGTGGGGACCGATCCCGACTGCACCTAATGTTTTGTGTTCCCATTTGACGAACATTATCAAGGCCGCCCTCTATACCGGCAACTTCAAGTTCATGCCCTTTGTGGTATGGGCCATCGGTCTGTTCGCCGTGGTGGACGTGATCTGGCTCCGGCCCCAGAAGGCCTGGAAGGACAAAATCACCTCGGCTTTCTCGATCTTCAAGATCATCGGCTTTGTGATTCTGTGCATCAACATCATCGACATCTACTTCCATGTACATCCCGGCTTCATGAACTGGATGTTCAACCCTGTGGCCTCTTTGAACGACAACTCCATCGCCAACTTCGTTATGGCCAACATTCTGGTCACCATCTGCATCTCCATTCCCTGCGCTTCCCTGTTCCTGCCGTTCCTGGTGGACTACGGCCTGGTGGACTTTGTGGGCGTGTTCGTCCGCCTGATCATGCGGCCTATCTTCAAGCTTCCCGGCCGGGCGGCCATCATCATGGTCACCGCCTTCCTGGGGAATTTCTCTGCCGGCCACATTGCCGTCAA
>CACYXZ010000039.1:0-1784 GCA_902778525.1 Oscillospiraceae bacterium
CCTTGGGTCGATTCTTTCCCCTATTTCTTGGCGAATCAAGAAATAGGGAACGCGCGCCCACTGCTGTCGCAGCGGGTCCCATCGCACGGAATGGGCCGCTGGAGGCAAATAATGACCCCGACAAACTCTAATTTAGCTTTTCTGCTTTACGATTCCCTTTTCCTTCCACTTCCCGGTAAGATACCGGATAAAGACAATGGCCGTGCCGCAGGCCCATCCCACGGGAATGGACCAGAACACGCTGCGGTAGCCGATGGCGGGGACCGCTGCCATGAGGTTCGCCACGATGACCCGGACCGCCAGGGAGGTGATGGAGCCCGCGGTGGGGAACATCACGTCGCCGCTGCCCTGCAAAACGCCGTTGGTGACGTACATGACGCAGAAGATCAGGAAGAACCAGGCCAGGGTCTGGAGATACTCCACGCCGATGGCGGTGGCCGCCTCGTTCATGTGGTAGAGCCGGATGGCGTAGGGGCCGCCGAACACCAGCAGCAGGATGATGATGCCGCAGGTGATCATGGCCATGACCATGGACTGATGATAGCCCCGTTTGATGCGGTCCAGTTTCCCGGCGCCCATATTCTGGCCGGTGAAGTTGGAAAGGCCCATATAGAACATCATGATCGGCACCATGGCAAAGCTCTCGAGCTTCATGGCGGCGGTGACGGCGGAGATGGTGTCCACGCCGAAGGAGTTGATCAGCCGCTGCATGAGCACCATGCCCAGTCCCACGCTGCACTGCTGCACGGAGGTGGGGATGCCCAGCCGCAGGGAGGTGGCGAACATGTTCCGGTCAAAGACGAACTCTCCCGGACGGAAGCGGGCCGCCTCCACCCGCCGGAACAGGTAGATCCCCGCCGTGACTGCGGACACCGCCTGGGCGATCACCGTGGCCCAGGCCACGCCGGCCACCGCCCAGAACTGCACGAAGATCAGATCCAGCACGATGTTGAGCACCGTGGAGATCAGCAGGAAGTACATGGTGGAGCGGCTGTCTCCGATGGACCGGAGAATGGCGGCGAACATATTGTATGCGAACTGGAACACCAGTCCCACGCAGTAGATCCTGAGATACAGCAGCGCGTCGTCCAGAATCGCCGGGTCCGCCCGCAGGAGTCCCCCGATCAGCGGCCGGCTCAGAAGGACCCCCAGCAGGGTGATGAGGATCCCCGCCGCCAGCAGCGTAAAGCAGCCGGTGGACAGGTTCTTCCGGAAGGACTCCGCGTCCCTGGCCCCGAAGAACTGGGCCGCCATGATGCCCACGCCGTTGGTCAGGCCCATGGCCAGGGCCAGCAGCAGGAACGTCACGGGGAAGCTGGTCCCCACGGAGGCCAGCGCCGTCTGTCCGGCGAAGTTGCCAACGATTAGACTGTCCGCCAGAGAGTAGATCTGCTGGAGCAGATTGCCGCCGATCAGCGGCAGGGTAAAGGACAGGATGAGCTTCCACTCCCGTCCCGTTGTCATGTCTTTTGCCATCGGTATTCCTCCTGTGATCAGGTCTTTCGGTTTTGTTCTCCCCAGATGCACAGCTGGTCCAGCACCGCCATCAGGGACCGGCCCCGCTCCGTCAGGGAATATTCCACCTTGGGGGGAATCTGCGGAAAGACCTCCCGGTGGATCAGGCCGTCCGCCTCCAGCTCCTTGAGGTTCTGGCTCAGCGTCCGGTCGGATATTTTTCTCAGATACCGCTGAAGCTGGTTGAACCGCACCGCGCCGTACTCCATCAGACAGTACAGGATGATCATCTTGTACTTCCCGGAGATCAGGGACAGCGTGTAGGAAAA
>CACYXZ010000039.1:1828-15177 GCA_902778525.1 Oscillospiraceae bacterium
CCACACCATTATACAATAGAACCATCGGAAAATCCAGACTGATTTAGGAGGAATCTGTTATGAAAAAATCCCTCGGCGTCAAGCCCTACACCTTCCCGATGCCCGTGCTGATGATCGCCACCTACGGCGAAGACGGCACGGTGGACGTGATGAACATGGCCTGGGGCGGCGTATGCGCCATGAATATGGTGGCCCTGAACATCGATGAGGACCACAAGACCAGCGAAAACATCAAAAAGCGCGGCGCCTTCACCCTCTCCATCGCGGACATTCCCCATATCGAGGCCGCCGATTTCTTCGGCATCGCCACCGGCAACAAGATGGCCGACAAGTTCGAGCGCTCCGGCCTCCATGCCGTGAAGAGCGAAAACGTAGACGCCCCGGTGGTGGAGGAGTTCCCCCTGACCCTGGAGTGCAAGGTGGTGGAGTGCCAGAACACCGTCTACGGTTTCCGGGTTCTGGGTGAGATCGTCAACGTACTGGCCGATGAGGAGGTCCTGGACGAGAAGGGCAAGGTGGATCCCACCAAATTGAACGCCTTTATTTTCGACCAGTTCCAGAGCGGATACTACGCCGTCGGCGAGCAGGTCGGGCAGGCCTGGAAGACCGGCGTGCCGCTGATGAAGAAATAATACCTTCGCGACAGAAGCCCCGCCCGTTCGAAAACGGGCGGGGCATTTTTTCAGGCTCAGTATTTGATGATCCGCAGCCGCAGCACACCGTCGATGTTCCGGACATGATCCAGCGTCTCGCCGGTGATGGCCTGGCTCAGCTCGATGAGGGTGTAGGCGTACTCGCCCTTGGACTTGTTCACCATGTTCTCGATGTTGGCGCCCTCCTTGCCCAGCAGGGTGAGGATGTTGGAGAGCATGTTGGGCACGTTCCGGTGGAGGATGGCCAGCCGGGCCACGCCGCCCCGGGCCATCTCCACGTTGGGGAAGTTCACGGAGTTGCGGATGTTGCCGGTGAGCAGATAATCCGACAGCTCCCGGGCCGCCATGATGGCGCAGTTCTCCTCGCTCTCGGGGGTGGAGGCGCCCAGATGGGGGATCGTCACCACGCCCTCCTGGCCCACCAGGGTGTTGTTGGGGAAGTCGGTGACGTAGCGGGCCACCTTGCCGCTGGCGATGGCCGCCAGCATATCCTGATCGTCCACCAGGCCGCCCCGGGCCAGGTTGATGATCCGGACGCCCTGCCGCATGGAGTCCAGGGAGGGCTCGTTGATCATGCCCTTGGTGGAGGGGAGCAGGGGAGAGTGGATGGTGATATAGTCGCTCATGGCGTAGACCGTCTTCAGATCCACCACCTGCACCGCGTGGTTCAGGTCGATGGCGTTCTGCACGGACAGATAGGGATCATAGCCGTAGACGTTCATGCCCAGCTTCAGGGCGGCGTTGGCCACCTTGACGCCCACGGCGCCCAGGCCGATGACGCCTAGGTTCTTGCCCATGAGCTCCGGGCCGACGAACTGGCTCTTCTGCTTTTCCACCAGCTTCTCCACGTCGCCGTCGGCGTCCGTCAGATTCCAGGCCCACTTGATGCCCCGGATCACGTCCCGGGAAGCCAGCAGCAGCGCGCAGATCACCAGCTCCTTCACCGCGTTGGCGTTGGCGCCGGGGGTGTTGAACACCACGATGCCCGACTCGGAGCACTTGTCGATGGGGATGTTGTTGGTGCCGGCGCCGGCCCGGGCAATGGCCCGGAGGTTGGAGCCCAGCTCCATCTGATGCATATCCGCCGAGCGCACCAGAATGCCGTCGGGATTGTCGCACTCGGTGGAGATCACGAACTCCTTGGAATCCAGCTGGTCCAGGCCAAGCTGGGAGATCTTGTTCAGGGTTTGAATATTATACATGAATGGCAGCTCCTTACTCAGTTGTTCTTGTCAAATGCCCGGATGAAGTCGCAGAGCTTCTCCACGCCCTCCATGGGCATGGCGTTGTAGATGGAGGCCCGCATGCCGCCCACCTTCCGGTGGCCCTTCAGGTTGGAGAATCCGGCCTTGACGCTCTCGGCGACAAACTTCGCGTCCAGCTCTTCGCTGCCGGTGCGGAAGGTCACGTTCATGTCGGACCGGGAGCCGGGCAGCGCCGCGGCGGTGAACAGCCGGGAGGAGTCGATCACATCGTAGAGCATCTGGGCCTTCTGATGCTTGATTTTCTCCATGCCGGGCACGCCGCCCTGTTCCTCCAGCCAGTCGAGAACCAGACCCAGCATATAGATGCACCAGCAGGGAGGGGTGTTGTACATGGAGTCCTTCTCGATCATGGTCTGATAGTTCATCATCAGAGGGGTGTAGGGCAGCTCATGGCCGGCCAGATCCTCCCGGATGATGACCACGGTGAGGCCCGCAGGAGCCATGTTCTTCTGGGCGCCGGCAAAGATCAGGCCGTATTTGCTCACGTCCACCTGCCGGGAGAGGATGTCCGAGGACATATCGCACACCAGCGGCACGTCGCCGGTCTCGGGGATATACTGCCACTCCGTTCCGTAGATGGTGTTGTTGGCGCAGTAGTAGAAGTAAGAGGCGTCCGGAGACAGCTGAAGCTGATCCTGGGCGGGGATATAGGTGAAGTTCTTGTCCTCGGAGGAGGCGGCCACATGGATCTGGCCGTACTTCTTCGCCTCTTTGCAGGCGATGGAAGCAAAGTTGCCGGTGACGGCGTAATCCGCCTTGCCGGTCCTGCCGATCAGGTTCAGGGGCACCATGGAAAACTGGCCCGAGGCGCCGGTCTGCAGAAACAGGATCTTGTAGTTCTCCGGCACGTTCATCAGCCGGCGCAGCTTTGCCTGGGTGTCGTCAAAGATCTGCTGAAAGGCCTTGGAACGGTGGCTCATCTCCATCACGGACATGCCGCTGCCGCCATAGTTCATCATTTCCTTCGCGGCCCGCTCCAGGGCGGACACCGGAAGCATGCTGGGACCGGCGGAGAAATTGAAAATACGATCATACGCTGCCATCACTGGTCACTCCTCACAGAAAACATAGTATGTCAGACGCACAAATGTGCGCCCATCAAAAACTCAGTGCATTTATTATAGTAAAGTGCCGCCCCAATGTCAACGGAAGTCCTATGGGGGAAATACCCAAAGATATGGTTGAAACAGCCTGTAATTTCGTGATATACTGTAAACAATGTACGACTATTACCTACGGCGGCAGACGGCGCGGTCCGGGCTGCTCCGGTCTGGAGGGATCTTCATGGAAATATCGGCTCTGCGGGACCTTCTGGAGGGTGAGGTCCTCTGCGGAGAGGACCGGCTCGACGACGAGATCGAGACCCTGTTCGCCAGCGATATGATGAGCGACGTGCTGGCATGTCCGGACGAGATCCACTGCCTGCTGACAGGCCTGATCAATCAGCAGGTGATCCGCACGGCGGATATGATGGACATCGGCCTGGTGGTCTTTGTCCGGAGCAAGCGCCCCTCGGAAGAGGTGGTGGAGATGGCCCGCCAGCGGGATATGGTGATCATCCTGACCCCGTGCCGGATGTTTACCGCCTGCGGACGGCTCTATGAGGCCGGCCTGGGCCTTCGATAAGACAAGGAGGGAACGCTATGGATACCGTGAAGCTGGTCTATGAGATCGACGGCGACAATTTCTCCGCGGCGGGCGAGGCGTCCACCGCGGTCAAGCGGGTTCTGAAAAAGCTGAAGCTGCCCTCGGCGATCGTCCGCCGGGCGGTGATCTGCATGTATGAGGGCGAGATCAATATGGTCATCCACGCCGACGGCGGCCGGGCCTATGTGGACGTGGACGAGGAGAAGATCGTCATCCGGCTGGAGGACCGGGGCCCCGGCATCCCCGACATCGGCAAGGCCATGCAGGAGGGCTGGTCCACCGCCTCGGCGGAGGCCCGGAATTCCGGCTTCGGCGCCGGCATGGGCCTGCCGAACATGAAGCGCAACTCCGATAACATGAAGATCGAAACGGAGCTGGGGGTGGGCACCACCGTGACCATGACGATCCTGTTTGGCGGTGAGGCCTCGTGAAAAATTCCCTGATCCTCAACACGGACCGGTGTACCGGCTGCACAGTCTGCGTCAAGGCCTGCCCCACGGAGGCCATCCGGGTCACCCGCAGCAAGGCGGTGATCTACAACGCCCGGTGCATCGACTGCGGCCGCTGCGTCAGCGTCTGTCCCCATCACGCCTATTCGGTCCGGTCGGACAGCCTCGACCGGCTGGAGCAATATAAATACAACATCGTCATTCCCGACACCTCCTTTTACGGGCAGTACAAGAACCTCTACGACCTGAACATCGTCAACGAAGGGCTTCTGGCCCTGGGCTTTGACGACGTCTATCCCGCCGCCATCGGGGCCGAGCTGCTGGCGGACCTGTGGAAAAAAGACGGCAGCACCATCTTCGAAGAGGATCTGATCCGGGTCACCTCGGAATGCCCCGCGGTGGTGCGGCTGGTGGCCATGGAGTTCCAGGACCTGATCCCCAACGTGGTGGACAGCCTGTGCGCCTTTGAGGTGACGGCGGTGCTGGCCCGTCAGGAGGCGGTGAAGAAGACCGGCCTGCCGCCGGAAGAGATCGGCATCGGCCTGATCTCCCCCTGTCCCGCCAAGAACTCCCGGGTCTATGAGCCCATCGGCCTGGAGTCCCGGGTGGTGGACTACGCGCTGCCCATGAACGACATCTACATCAAGCTCCTGAGTCCCATGAAGGCGGTGACGGATCCGGCGGACCGGGTCCGGGCCGGCAAGCTGGGCCTGAGCTGGGGCCGCAGCGGCGGCCTGTCCGATATGTTCCCGGACCGGGACGTGCTGGCGGTGGACGGTGCGGAAAACGTGCTTCGGATCCTCAGCGAGATCGAGGACGAGAAGCTGACGGAGGCCGAGCTGGTGGAGACCGCCCTGTGCACCCAGGGCTGCTTCGGCGGCTGTCTGACGGTGGAGAATCCCTTCACCGCCAAGCTCCATATGCGGCGGCTGATCCTGGGTCTGCCGGAGCAGAATCTGGAGATCACCGATCCCATCCGGGACCGGATCCCCTGGGACTACGAGCTGGAGGAGATCGACACGGAGATCGCCGATTCCATCGCCCAGGCCCTCCAGCTGGAGGCCGCAGCGGAACGGCTCTACAAGACCCTGCCCAAATTCGACTGCGGCAACTGCGGCGCGCCCTCCTGCCGGGCCTTTTCCCGGGACGTCTCCGAGGGCTTCGCCGAGGAAAATGACTGCATCTTCAACATCATCAAGATCATGCGCAACGGCATGAGCCACGAGGACGAAAAGGATGAACTGGTCCCGCCGCCCTTCCGGCGGCCCCTGTAAGGAAAGGAGTATTGCCATGACAGTGAAGGAACTCAGCGACGCGCTGGAACTGAAGGTATTTTACATGGAGGAGGAAGACCGGGAGGTCGAGGGCGGCTACTGCGGCGACCTCTTAAGCTGGGTCATGGGCCGCTGCCCGGAGAACGTGGCCTGGGTCACCATCATGTCCAACCAGAACGTGGCCGCGGTGGCGGTGCTCTGCGATCCGGCCTGCACCATCCTCTCCGAGGGCGTGACGCCGGACGCGGAGCTGCTGGAGCGGGCGGAAAAGCAGGGCGTGACCCTGCTGGGCACCGACATGGACGAATACCAGCTCTGCTGGCGGATCAAAGAGCTGCTGGGATGAAGGTCTTTTACGATCTGCACATGCACTCCTGCCTGTCCCCCTGCGGCGCCGACGACATGACCCCCAACAACCTGGTGAACATGGCCGCTCTGGCGGGACTGCAGGTCATCGCCCTGTCGGACCACAACACCACCAAAAACGTCCCCGCCGCCGTGAAGGTGGGCAGGGAGGCGGGGGTACTGGTGGTGCCGGCCATGGAGCTGACCACCAAGGAGGATATCCACGTGCTGTGCCTGCTGCCGGACCTGGACGCCGCAGAGGCCTTCCGGCAGTACGTCTATCCCCGGCTGCCCCAGCGGAAAAACCGCCCCAAGGCCTTCGGCAACCAGTTCGTCATGGACGAAAACGACGAGATCATCGAGGAGGAGACCCAGCTCCTGAACTTCGGCTCCTCCATCGGCATCTACGAGACGGGGGCGCTGCTGGAGGACTTCGGCGGGCTGGCGGTGCCGGCCCACATCGACCGGGCCAGCTACTCCCTCATCGGCGTCATGGGCAACGTGGACCCGGCCCTGGGCTTCCGGGTCTACGAGACCACCATCGACTGCGACCGGGAGGCCCTGATGGAGAAATACGGCTTTCAGGGCGGCTTTATCTCCGACTCCGACGCCCACGACCTCATCGCCATCCGGGACGCCGAGCGCACTCTGGACGTGGAGACCATGAGCCCCCGGGGCGTCATCGAGGCGGTCCGGCGGCTGGGCGAAACCAACTAAAATCCGGGGCGGTCCCTGACCGCCCCTCTTTTTCAGAAAGCGAGCGCCTTTATGTCTATTCTCAAGCGGTTTCTCTCCTATTACCGGCCCTACCTGCACTTTTTCCTTCTCGACACCCTCTGCGCCATCGTGCTCAGCATCATCGACCTGAGCTTCCCCCAGATCATCCGGTGGCTGCCGGACAATCTCTTCGCCGGGGAGCCGGCGGCCATCTACGCCGCCCTGCGGTGGCTGCTGCCGGCGCTGGTGGCCTGGTATCTGCTCCGGGCCCTGTGCCA
The DNA here is from genome assembly GCA_902778525.1 of Oscillospiraceae bacterium. Taxonomy (GTDB): domain Bacteria; phylum Bacillota; class Clostridia; order Oscillospirales; family Oscillospiraceae; genus HGM13006. The sequence continues at coordinate 8,457 of CACYXZ010000039.1, forward strand.
GTTCTACGTGACCTCCTACGGCCACATCATGGGCACCCGGATGGAGACGGATATGCGCCGGGACCTGTTTGACAAATATATGTCCCTGAGCTTTTCCTTCTACGACCGGAACAACACCGGCGAGATGATGAGCCGTCTGGTGACGGACCTGTTCGACATCTCGGAGCTGGCCCACCACGGGCCGGAGAACCTGCTGCTGTGCAGTCTGAAGATCCTGGGCAGCTTTATCCTGCTGCTGCGGATCAACGTGCCCATGACCCTGTGGCTCCTGGCGGTGACGGCGGTACTGGTGGTGTTCACCATCCTGCGGCAGACGAAGATGCAGAAGATCTTCACGGAGAACCGGGAACGGATCGCCGAGGTCAACGCCGGGGTCCAGAATTCCCTGGCAGGGATCCGGGTGGTGAAGACCTTTGCCGCCGAGGACGGGGAAAACGAGAAGTTCCACACCTCCAACCACCGCTACCGCCGCTCCAAGGAGCGCAGCTACATGGCCATGGGCATCTTCCAGGGCGGCAACAGCTTCCTGCAGGGGATGCTCTACGCGGCGGTGATCGTCTCCGGCGGGTTCTTCATCGCCCGGGGAACGCTGGCGGCCCGGGAGCTGGCCATCTACGGCCTGTACATCGGGATCTTCGTGGCCCCCATCACCCAGCTCATGGATTTCACGGAGATGCTCCAGAAGGGCTACGCCGGCTTCAAGCGCTTCCACCAGATCATGGAGACGGAGCCGGAGATCCGGGAAAAGCCCGGGGCGAAAGTCCTCTCGGACGTGCGGGGCGACATCGAGTACCGGGACGTATCCTTCTCCTACAACGACAGGGAGCAGGTGCTCGAGCACCTGAACATCCACATCCCCGCCGGCTCCACCTGCGCGCTGGTGGGCCCCTCCGGCGGCGGCAAGACCACCATCTGCTCCCTGCTTCCCCGGTTCTATGACGCGGACCGCGGCAGCGTTCTGGTGGACGGCTCGGACGTCCGGGACCTGACCCTCCGCTCCCTGCGGCAGGCCATCGGCATCGTCCAGCAGGACGTGTACATTTTCGCCGGCTCTGTCCGGGAGAACATCGCCTACGGAAAACCGGACGCCACCCGGGCCGAGATCGAGGAGGCGGCAAGAAACGCCAACATCCACGACTTCATCCTGGGACTGGAGCAGGGCTACGACACCTACGTGGGCGAGCGGGGGACCCGGCTCTCCGGCGGCCAGAAGCAGCGCATCGCCATCGCCCGGGTGTTCCTGAAGAATCCGCCGATCCTGATCCTGGACGAGGCCACCTCCGCCCTGGACAACGAGTCGGAAAAGCACATCCAGGAGGCCCTGGACCGGCTGAGCCGGGGCCGGACCACCGTGGTCATCGCCCACCGGCTCTCCACCATCCGGGGGGCGGAGAAGATCATCGTCATCGACGAGGGCGGCGTCATGGAGCAGGGCAGTCATCACGAGCTGATGGCGCTCGGCGGCATCTACGCCCGGTACTGGAACATGCAGTTCGAGGGGCTGGACATCCAGCTCGACGCATAGGTCAGAAGCGGATATAAAGACGGCGCACCGATCAGATCGGTGCGCCGTTTCTGTTTGATTCAGCCGACTTCCTCATCGGTCTCGGCAGTGTATTCGTTGGTGCCGAAGTCGCTCTCGCTCTGCTCCTCCTGGATGGGGAAGCCGTATTCGGTGCCGGCGTAGATGGTGCCCTGGAGATACTCGATGTTGTCATCCAGATCCAGGCTGATGACGCTCATGCCGTCGATGGTGGCGCCGTAGTAGGTATCCGCCGCAGGGATCTGCTGGGAGACGATCTCATAGTCCATATAGGCGGCGATGTTGGCCGCGTAGTTGAGGATCTGGGACTTGTCCATATCCGTGGTGATCTGGGGCAGTATGACCTGGGCCAGATCCACCAGGGTGGAGGGCGACGCCTGCTTGGCGCCTTCGATCACCTGATAGATCAGGTTCCGCTGGCGTTGGGTCCGCTGGTAGTCGTTGCCGGTGTAGCGGTTCCGGGCGTAGCAGAGGGCCTGCTTTCCGTTGAGCTTGTGCCATCCGGACTGCCAGAGATAATCCGCCACCGGGTCCTCCTCGTCCATGAGCTGGTTCATGGACCAGATATAGTCGTTGGTGATCTCCATCTCCTCGTCGGTGACGTAGATCCAGATGCCGCCCAGCGTATCCACCACGTCCATGAAGGAGAAGAAGTCCACCGCCACGTATTTGTCCACATGGACCTTGAAGTTCTCCTCCAGGGTCTGCTCCAGCAGCGCCGGGCCCTCATAGGCGAAGGCGTGGTTCAGACGGGTGTGGCCCCAGCCGGGAAGATACACATAGCAGTCCCGCAGGAAGGAGGTCAGGTAGATGCGCTTGGTCTTCTGGTTGATGGACACCAGGATCATGGCGTCCGACCGGCCCACCTCGCCCTGGACCCGGGTATCGGAACCGATCAGCAGGATGTTGTACACGTCGGCGGAGATGGGCACCTCATAGGTGTCGTCATCGGAGACGATGTTGTCGATCTGCGCCTGCCACTGGGCCAGCTCCTCGGGCGTGGCCTCCAGACCGGCCTCCTCCTCGTCGATGGCCGCCAGCTTTTCGTTGATGGCCGTCTCCTCCGGAAGCTCTTCTTCTGTCTGTACCGTGGCAAAATATTCGCTGTCCGCCGCCTGATAGTTGATCAGATCCAGGAAATAGTTGACGATCAGCGCGCCGGCTCCCGCCACCAGAAGCAGCACCGCAAAGGCGCTGATGGCCATGATGGCGCCGCTGGGAAGGCCTCTGCGCTCACGGACCTCTTCCTCTTCTTCCTCTTCCTCCGTGTCAAGGGCCTCGCTGTCGTCCCATTCCTCTACGTTCAGGTTTTCGGGATCCACACGCCTGGAGTGCGAATTGCCAAATAACTTCATAGAATCATTCCTATATCCTTGTTGTATTCATCGCAGAAATAACCATATTATTATATGTAGGATTCTGCGGAAAGTCAATGAAAAATATGGGATCCCGGCGGATTATTCCGCTCCGGAACCGTCCGGGCCGGTCAGATAGTCCAAAAGGTCCTCCGGTGTGTCCAGCACCGCCGTCGCGCCGGCGCGCAGCATCTCCTCCGGATCGCCGTAGCCCCACCGGACCCCCACCGTGGGGATGCCGAAAGCCGCGGCCCCCTCCACGTCGTAGATGGTGTCGCCGATCATCAGGGGCGGCTGCCCCTCCGGCAGCTGTTCCAGCAGATACCGGATCACATCCTCCTTGCTGTCCCGGCTTCCCTCCAGATTCGCGCCGCAGATCCGGGTAAAGAACCCCTCCAGGCCGAATCGGCGGAGGACCTCCACCGCCATGCTCTCCGGCTTGGAGGTGGCCACGTACATGGGAAATCCCCGGTCCCGGAGGGCCGAAAGCAGCGCCGGGATCCCGGGATACACCTTGTTTTCATAGATCCCCACGGGAATATAGCGGCTGCGGTAGATGGCAACCGCCTCCTCCACCCGGTCCTCGGGCACCCCGAAATGCGGAAAGCTCACCCGCAGGGGCGGCCCCACAAAATACCGCAGGGCCTGCCGGTCCTCGCAGGGGATCCCGAAGTGCCGCAGGGCCAGCTGGACGCAGTTGATGACGCCCTCCCCGGAATCCGTCAGCGTCCCGTCCAGATCAAATAATAGTGCAGACTGTTTCAAATCCATTCTCCTTTGGCTCAATCAATCCCCTCTATTGTACCCGGTTTTCCCTGTTTTCGCAAGGAGGAACCCTTCCTGCAACTCGTATCAGACGTTTGAAATGTAGAAGAAGCTCGAAAACCGAAAAAAATCGCGGAATCAACATAAAATTATCGTTTTTTTCGAATATTTCCCTTGAATTTTATTTTCAGAAGGATTACAATTAGGGCGAACATGCGGAGGAAAGATCTTCCGCGGAAAGGCGGCGTTATGCTCAACATCGTTCTGGTCTGCCCGGAGATCCATCAGAACACCGGGAATATCGCCCGCACCTGCGCAGCAACCGGTTCCCGGCTCCATCTGGTCCGGCCCCTTGGCTTTGAGATCACGGATAAGGCCCTCCGGCGGGCCGGTCTGGACTACTGGTACCTGCTGGACGTGAAGATTTACGACTCCCTGGAGGATTTCATGGCCTGCCACGGGCAGGACCGGCTGTGGATGCTTTCCACCAAGGCCCCCAGGAGCTATACCGAGGCGGAGTTCCGGGACGGGGACTATCTGCTCTTCGGGCCGGAGTCCAAAGGCCTGCCGGAGCCCTTTCTGGAGGCCCACCGGGACCGGTGCCTGAAGATTCCCATGGTGCCCGACGCCCGGAGCCTGAACCTGTCCAATGCCGCCGCCGTCACTGTGTACGAAGCACTCCGCCAGCTGGACTTCCCCGGCATGCGGATGTTTGGTAAAATGAAATAGCATTTTGTTTCCGAGATTTCAGAAGGAGGTTTCAAGATGAATTACAAGAAAAAGACCATCCGGGATGTGGACCTGAAGGGCAAGAAGGTCCTGATGCGCTGCGACTTCAACGTCCCCACCAACGACGAGGGCGTCATCACCGATGACAGCCGCATCCGGAAAACCCTGCCCACCATCCAGGCGGTACTGGATCAGGGCGCAGCCGTGATCCTCTGCTCCCACAAGGGCCGCCCGAAGAACGGCTACGAGGAGAAGTTCTCCCTGAAGGTGGTTCAGGCCCGGCTTCAGGAGCTGCTGGGCGTTCCCGTGGATCTGGCGTCCGACATCATCGGGCCCGAGGCCCAGGAGAAGGCGAAGGCCCTCCAGCCCGGCCAGGTGCTTTTGCTGGAAAACGTCCGCTTCCTCAAGGGCGAGACCAAGAACGACATGGACATCGCCAGGGCCTACGCGGATCTGGCGGAGGTCTTTGTGAACGACGCTTTCGGTTCCTGCCACCGGGCTCACTCCTCCACGGTGGGCGTGGCCTCCTATCTGCCCGCCTACTCCGGCCTGCTGGTGAAGAAGGAACTGGATGTGATGGGCAAGGCCCTGTCCGACCCCAACCGGCCCCTGGTGCTGATCATGGGCGGCAGCAAGGTCTCCGACAAGATCGGCGTCATCGACCATATGCTGACCCTGGCCGACGACATCATCATCGGCGGCGGCATGAGCTACACCTTCACCGCCGCCAAGGGCGGAAAGATCGGCACCTCCCTGTGCGAGAACGAATCCTTCGAGTACTGCCGGGAGCTGCTGAAGAAGGCCGAGGAGAAGGGCGTCCGGATCCATCTGCCCGTGGACGCGGTCTGCGGCGACCACTTCGCGGCGGACGCGGAGCCTGTGGTCTATGCCGACGGGGAGATCCCCGACAACATGATGGGCATGGACATCGGCCCCAAAACCGCCGAGGCCTATGCCGAAGTGATCCGGAACGCCGGCACCGTCATCTGGAACGGCCCCATGGGCGTGTTTGAGTTCCCGGCCTTTGCCGAGGGGACCAAGGCCGTGGCCAAGGCCATGGCGGAGAGCGAAGCCGTCACCATCATCGGCGGCGGCGACAGCGCGGCGGCTGTGGAGCAGTTCGGCTACGCGGACAAGATGACCCACGTCTCCACCGGCGGCGGCGCCTCTCTGGAGTTCTTCGCCGGCGAAGAGCTGCCCGGCGTGGCGGCCCTGCTGGACGCGTAAAGTAAAGGAGAATCACTATGAACCATAAATACAGAAAAACCGTCATTGCGGCCAACTGGAAGATGAACAAGACCCCCACCGAGACCCGGACCTTCGGCGCCGAGTTCCGGCGGATCCTGCCCCGGGGCCGCTGGTGCGAGATCGTGCTGTGCATGCCCGCCATCTGCATCCCCGCCGGCGTCAAGGCCATGCGGGACACCCGGGTGAACATCGGCGCGGAGAACATGTACCATGAGACCTTCGGCGCCTATACCGGCGAGATCAGCGCCCCCATGCTGGTGGACGCGGGCGTCAAGTACGTGATCCTGGGCCACAGCGAGCGCCGGGCCATGGGCGAGACCGACGCGGACATCAACAAGAAGCTGATCGCCGCCCTGGAGGCCGGCCTGACCCCCATCCTCTGCGTGGGCGAGAGCCTGGAGCAGCGGAAATCCGGCGTGACCTTTGAGCATATCACCATGCAGCTGAAGCTGGACTTCCAGAACATCCAGCCCGAGCAGCTCCGCCGCATCGTGGTGGCCTACGAGCCCATCTGGGCCATCGGCACCGGCCTCACCGCCACTCCCGAGGAGGCCGAGGAGGTCTGCCAGCACATCCGGACCGTGATCCGGAAGCTGTCCTCCGCCAAGACCGCCCGGGCCACCTCTATCCTCTACGGCGGCTCCATGAACGGCGACAACGCCGCCCAGCTCCTGGCCCAGCCGGACATCGACGGCGGCCTCATCGGCGGCGCGTCCCTGGATCCGGAGAAGTTTGTGAAGATCATCAACGCGGCCAACCAGGACGCGGAGTAAACCAGTACTATTGTTGTAAATCGGAGTTTGTCTACCTCATTTCCCCGCTTCACAGACTACCCCCGAGCGTGGGAGCGAAACGGCCTACACGCCGAGAGCGGCGGAGCGCGAGCTGGTAGCGCGGAGTCCGCACAACGCATTACCAGTCGAGCGCTCGATCCTGCGCAGTTTGCCCCTGGCGTCGGGGGTTCCCCAAGGGGAACGCCTTTGGTCGATTCTTTCCCCTATTTCTTGGCGAATCAAGAAATAGGGAACGCGCGCCCACTGCTGTCGCAGCGGGTCCCATCGCACGGAATGGGCCGCCGGAG
>CACYXZ010000040.1:0-3036 GCA_902778525.1 Oscillospiraceae bacterium
TAAGGCTCGACGTAGACTATGTCGTTGATAGGTCGGAGGTGTAAGCACAGCAATGTGTTCAGCTGACCGATACTAATAAGCCGAGGGCTTGTCCTACAAAATTATGCAGGCTCATCCGCTTTCCGTAATGCGTCATGAACGGTGTTCAGTTTTCAGGGTACAGAACCCCAGCGTCCAATGCGCCCTTAGCTCAGTTGGTAGAGCAACTGACTCTTAATCAGTGGGTCCCCGGTTCGAGTCCGTGAGGGCGCACCAGGCAATTACAGCGGAAGCTGTTATTGATAGTTCGCGAATGTGGCCCCGTGGTCAAGCGGTTAAGACAGCGGCCTCTCACGCCGTTAACGTGGGTTCGATTCCCGCCGGGGTCACCAAGCGAAAAGAAGACTTGACAAAGCGTAAATGGTGTTATATAATGCCTTTTGCAGTTGGTGTTGATTACCGCGAGGGTCCACCTGTTCCCATTCCGAACACAGAAGTTAAGCTCGCGTGTGCCGACAATAGTGCCTGGGTGACTGGGTGTGAAGATAGGTAATGCCAACATGAATATTCCTCCTTAGCTCAGTCGGTAGAGCGACGGACTGTTAATCCGTGTGTCGTTGGTTCGAGTCCAACAGGGGGAGCCACTAAGCGGTAGAGCCGTCACAAGTGTGGCGGCTTTACCCTTAGAAATATGGGCCTTTAGCTCAGTTGGTTAGAGCAACCGGCTCATAACCGGTCGGTCCAGGGTTCGAGTCCCTGAGGGCCCACCAAATTCCATATAGGGGTATAGCTCAGCTGGTAGAGCGGCGGTCTCCAAAACCGTAGGTCCAGGGTTCGATCCCTTGTGCCCCTGCCAACAGCAGAAATTTCGCCTTGGGACGGAGTTTCTGCTGTTTTTTATTTTCTGATTGCTGTTTGACATCGGATCTTCTCATGGTACAATGGAGATGGAACCACAGAAAAAGGGGGAGATCAATTATGCTGGCGGATCTATACTTTGTGCGCCATGGTCAGACCGCGCTGAATCAGGCGAAGCTGCTTCAGGGCAGAAGCGATTTCGATCTGGATTCCAGCGGGATCTCTCAGGCGGCCCGGGTGGGACAGTGGTTCCGGGAACAGGGGATCCGGTTCGACTGTGTATTCTCCAGCCCCCTTCGTCGGGCGGTTCAGACCGCCGGACTGATTTCCAATACAACAGCAGTTTTAGACGACAGACTGATAGAAATGGACTATGGTCCCTACGAGGGAGCGGATCTGACTGATCCGCCGGAGGAACTGCTGTACTTCTTTCAGGACTTTATACATCATCCTGCGCCTCCGGGCATGGAATCTCTTAGTCAGGTGGTTTCCAGGCTGGGTGATTTTCTCGAGTCTCTGCGAGATGCACCCCCCGGGCGGTCGATCCTCATTTCCACGCATGCCATTGCCCTCAAAGGGGCGCTGGAATATCTGACTCCGGAATCCGGGGGCGGTTATTGGTCGAAGCATATCGGAAATTGCGCGGTGTACCGGGCGGAATTGACGGAACGGGGATTTCAGATCCCGGAACTTCTTTTAATGGATTGATAACAGCGGGAAAGCGTTCAAAGAACGCTTTCCCGCTGTTTTTTATTTCCCGGTGAAGGTCAGCGCTTTTGGCCCGGTATAGTAGGCGATGGCCATTTCCACAAAGTACTGGGGCAGATCGAAGAGCTCGGCCAGCTCGCTGGGGGTTCCGTGTCCCGCTGCAATGGCTTGGTCCAGGGCGGAAAAGGGCAGCAGATGCTCAATGGCCCAGCGGTCTGCCCGCTGTTCGTTCCGGCCCCGCTCGTCAAGGGGCGTATTCCTGCGATACAGGGAGCCGGTGAGACTGTGGCCCAGCTCGTGGGCCAGTTTGTACTTTTCATCCCCAAGGCTTTTCAGCTTGAAGGGATCTATGGCGATGGCGGTATGCCCCGGCACGATCTCCGCCACAAGGCTTTCCAGGTCGGAATCCATGGAGTACCAGTACACATCAATGTCCCGTTGTTCCGCCAGCTCATAGAGGGAGATCACGTCCGGGACCTCAGCCCTGACGGTTTCTGTATTGTTCCTGGGCGAATTTTGCAAATCGCTTGACCTCCTCATAGACATCATCATCCACATCCACACTGCCGAACAGGGCGAATTTGATGGCGTCGTCGGAAGGCTCGTCGTCGATGATGTCGCTTTTACTGATGTGGAAATGATCGGCAAGCTTTTGAATCGCACCCATGCGGGGTTCTTTTGCGCCGGTTTCCCATGTGGAGACAGCCTTGTCGGATACTCCGGCAATGGCTCCGAATTCCGCCTGACTGAGCCCGTGGCGCTGCCGCAGTCGGCGAATGTTCTCCGCGATACTCATGTTTCACCATTCCTTTTCATAATGTACACCTCCATTGTATACTAAAAGTAGAGAAAAAGCAAGAAAAAACAAAATATTTCCTTGACAATCTACTTTTGGTTGAGTATAATGACGTCAAGATCTCTACTTTAAGTAGAATAATCCGGTGGATCTCATCACTGAGACCAGAATAGCAGAAGAAAAGAGTCTTAAATGGTACATGGAAGGATGAATCAGATGAACTGGAAACGAGAAGCAGAACAGAAACTCAGGAACTATGCCGCGTGCCGTCGGGCACTGACAGCGATTCCTTTGATGATCGAGGAGAATCGGTATCGGCGGGAGGGCGTTCGGTCTGCCCGGGTGGACGGCAGAGCGGTCTCCGGCGGTACCAACGGCCGGGAGGAAATGCTGGTTTCCTCTCTGGACCGGCAGCAGGCGCTGGAGCAGCGGCTGGCGATGACGAAGGCCTATGTTGCCGGAGTGGAGGCGGCGCTGGAGGCGCTGACCGAGGAGGAAAAACTGATCCTGGACCGGTTTTACATCCATCCGGCAAGAGGGAACGCCGGCCGGCTTTGCGAGGAGCTGTGCATGGAACGGGCCAACGTCTACCGGCGGAAGGATCAGGCCCTGCGCCGGTTCACCATGGCGCTCTACGGCTGGGAGGAAGTGTAGAAGATTCGGAGACAGATACGGGAAAAAGCCGGGATGACAAA
>CACYXZ010000040.1:3053-18808 GCA_902778525.1 Oscillospiraceae bacterium
CGTGATACCATGATAACATCAACAGGACCGGAAACGGCGGCGCGGGTGCGCTGCCGTTTTTCTGTCCGGAAAGGAGGTGCGGGATGCGAAAATCCAGGAAGGGAGGCCGGAATCATGCGCCACAAAGCGCTCCCCGGGGACAGCCCTGAGGATCAGGTGGAGCAGGCACTGCTGCAGCGGGCCCTGGGGCTCACCGTGACTGAGACCCGAACCGAGGTCACGGAAAAGGGGGAAAAGACGGTGAGGACCGAGAAGGAACTGCCGCCGGATCTGTCCGCCCAGGTGTTCTGGCTGAAGAACCGCTGTCCGGAGAAGTGGCGGGAGAAGCCGCCGGAGCCGCAGCCGGAACCCGGGGAGGACAATCTTCTGGAGGTGCTCCGGCAGGCGGCGGAGGAGTCAGGGAAATGCGCTACGGGCCCCTGAGCCGGAAACAGAAGACCGCCATGCTCTGGTGGTGCAGTCCCGGATCGGAGGACTTCGACGCCATCATCTGCGACGGGGCCATCCGGTCCGGAAAGACCCTCTCGCTGACGGTGGGGTTTGTCATGTGGAGCATGACCTCCTTTGACGGTCAGATCTTTGCCATGTGCGGCAAGACCATCGAGAGCCTGCGGCGCAATGTCACCAACCTGATGCCCCAGTGGCTGGGCGGCGCCTTCGAGATCACGGAGAAGCGGACGGAACACTGTCTGCGGATCCGCCGGGGCGAGGTGGAGAACACCTATTATCTCTTTGGCGGCCGGGACGAGAGCAGCTTCGCCCATATCCAGGGCATCACGCTGGCGGGCGCGCTGCTGGACGAGGTGGCGCTGATGCCCCGATCCTTTGTGGAGCAGACCATCGCCCGATGCTCCGTGGCGGGAAGCCGGCTGTTTTTCAGCTGTAACCCGGATACGCCCGGACACTGGTTCTATCAGGAGTGGATCCAAAAGGCCCAGGAGCGCAACGCTCTGTACCTGCACTTCACCCTCAGCGACAATTTGGCGCTGGATGAAAAAGTGCGGGAGCGCTACGAGCGGATGTATACCGGCACCTTCTACCGCCGGTATGTGCTGGGGGAGTGGGTGGCGGCCCAGGGACTGGTCTATCCCTTTGCCCCGGAGGAAATCCTGGGGGAGGAGGATCTGAAGGAGCCCCTGAGCTGGTATATCAGCGTGGACTACGGCACCAGGAATCCCTGCTCCATGGGGCTCTGGGCGGTGGAGGAACGCAGCGGGCGGGCGCTGCGGGTTCGGGAAAGCTACTACGACAGCCGCAAAACGGGGCGGCAGAAGACCGACGGGGAATACTATCAGGACCTTTGCGCGCTGGCGGGAGACCTGCCGGTTTCCGCGGTGGTGGTGGATCCGTCGGCCCTGAGCTTCATCACCCTGATCCGTCAGGAGGGCCGGTTTTCAGTCCGGAAGGCCAGCAACGATGTGCTGGGCGGGATCCGTACCGTGGGTGCGTTCCTGAAGAGCGGACGGGTGAAGATCCATCCCCGGTGCGAGGATACGCTGCGGGAGCTGGAGCGCTACCGTTGGGCGGAGGAGGACCGGGACAGACCCGTCAAGGAGCAGGACCACGCCATGGACGACATGCGGTATTTCGTGATGACGGTCCTGCGGAGATTGTAACGAAGGAGGGACGAAGACTTGGAACAACGATATTTGGGTCAGGGGACCGCTGTGACGCCGGCGATGGCAAAGGCCATGAACCGGTGGCAGCGGTCCTTTTACAACCTGAACACGCCGAAGGGCGGCCATCCCACGGGACTGGCGGCGGCGCTGACCGGGTATCTTTCAACAATGGTCACGTCAGAGCTGGCAGTCCGGATCTCCGGCAGCGCCCGGGCAGATTATCTGCAGCGGATGATGGATCATTTCCTGCCGGCCCTGCAGCGGGCGGTACAGCTGGCGGCGGCAGAGGGACAGTGTGTCCTCCGGCCGCGGATTGAGGACGGGGAGATCCTGGTGGAGCTGATTCCGGGAAGCCGGTTCTACCCCATCCGCTTTGACCCGTCCGGGAGGCCCTCGGCAGGGTATTTTGCCGATTTCCGCACCAGCGGCAGCGAGGAACTGGTGCGGCTGGAATCCTTTGACTACCGGGCCGGAACGCTGATTCTGGAAAACCACGCCTACCGGCTCAAGGGCGACAAGCTGGACCGGGAGATCCCGCTGGATTCCCTTGCCTGCTGGAGCGGTCTGGAGAAGGAAACTGTGGTGGAAAAGGCGCCGGGGCCGCTGTTCGGCCTGATCCGGATGCCCTTTGCGGGGACGGTGGATCCGGCATCGGAGCTGCCGGTAAGCCTTTATGCCGGGGCGGAGGAAAGCATCCGGGAGTTTGACCGCCTGTATGGAGAGCTGCTCTACGAGCTGCACTCCGGCAAGCGCAAGCGGATCCTGGAGCGTCAGGCCCTGCCGGGGCTTTCCGGCAAACCGGTGCCCGGGGCGCTGGGCTATCAGGACCTGACCGCGGACACCTATCTGGTGCTGGATCCCATGGAGCAGCAGAAGCCCTTTGACGACTATTCTCCCGTCATGCGGACGGAGGAATATCTGTCGGCGCTGAGGAGCCTGCTGCATCTGATCGAGAATCAGTGCCACCTGTCCGCAGGCGCGCTGGCGCTGGAGGTGGGAAGCGGCGGTCCGGTCACCGCCACGGAGATCGTCAGCCGGGACAGGACGACCTATCATACCTGCGCCGCGGTGCAGGAGCAGGGACTCCGGCCCGCGCTGCTGGACCTGATCGCCGCCATGGACGCCCTGTGCGATCTCTACGGCCTGTGTCCTGCGGGACGCTTTGAGACGGCGATCACCTTCGGCGACAGCGTGTTTGAGGACACAGGAACGGAGTTCGACCGGCTGCTGAGGATGGCGCAGGCCCAGATCCTCCGGCCGGAAAAGCTGCTGAGCTGGTATTTCCATGTGGATGAGGATACGGCCCGGCGGGACTATTTGAAGAAGGAGGAAACCGATGGACACAGAGATCCGTAACTATTTCGAAGAGGCACTGGAGTCCCCGGCTCCGGCGCCGGAGCAGCCGGAAACCGCGGATCAGGCGGTGATCGACTACGCCATCGCCAACGCGGTGACCGCCAGCGGCACCCGGGATCCGGAACTGCTGGAGCTGCTGCTGCGGCGGGCGGAGCTCAGAGTGGAGGAGGGAACCGTCGTGGGACTGCGGGAGGCCATGGAGGACCTTCGGGAGAACCGGCCGTTTCTGTTTGAGGACGGAGGAGACCGCCCGAAATTCTCGGCAGCCACCCGGGGAAGAAGCCTGAGCAGGGAGGACGCCGCGGTGGCCCAGCGCTACCGGAACAATCCCTGGTACCGGGGTTAATTCAACCGTATTATTTTTCATTCTGGAAAGGAGAACAAATCCATGTCTATCACTTACAATTCTCTTCACGTTGACGAGCGCTACAGCGACAAGCTGGAGGCCAACCTCTATTACGCGTCCGTGCTGGTGCCCGGCGTCACCTGCGACGACAGCCAGTCCGGTGGCCCCGCCGGCGGCGTGTACGTCCACAAGATCGCTGCGGAGACCGTGGAGCCCGGCCGTCCCGGCCGCGACTTCACCGACGAGGAACTGGAGGACGACCTGCTGCTGATCCGGCTGAACAACAACTTCCAGCGCTCCCGGAAGATCTACGGCGTTCAGGCGGCCGCCGTGGACGCGGATCTGCGGGACGAGAGCCTGGCCGCGGCCCAGCATGAGGTCCAGTCCGGCTGGCAGGCCAGCGGCATCGCATGCCTTGTAAAGGAGGCCACCGCCTCTGTCGATACCACCGCCCCCACGGTGGAGACCGCGAAGAATCAGGTCATCGACGTGCGCACCGAGATCGTCAAGGACGGCGGCACCGCCGACGTGGTGCTCTGCGCCCCGGCCTTCTACGCCCTGATCCTCAAGGCTGCAGGCAGCGAATTCCTGCCGGTGACCAACGAGGCTATGGCCGCCACCGGCAATGTGGGCACCTTCCTGGGTATGACCTGGGTGGAGGCCGGCGTCATGGCCCAGGGCAGCGCCAAATACTTCGACCATACCGATACGCTTCAGACGGTGGACTTTACCAATGTGGACTTCGTGGTCTACAACCACGCGGCGCTCTCCGCCGTCACCAACTTCGAGACCGCCCGTCTTGTGGACAGCGAAGGCTTTGTGGGCTCCCGGGCCCAGGTGGAGATGAACGCCGGCTTCCGGGTTCGCGAGCCGAAGCTCTGCCGCGTCCATACTCACGCGTAAGGAGGGACTCCGATGACCCTGAGCGATTTGCTGACAGCCTATGCGGACGGCGGCGGTACGCTCACCGGGGATGCGCTGCGCCGAAGCGTACAGGAGGTCTGGCCGTTGATGCTGATGGAGACCCGGAACCGGGTGCTTTCCACGGAGGCGGACTCCGGGCCGGGCCGGACCGTGATCGAATGTTTCTCGGCCATGGTGGAGGCTGCGTCTGAAACGGGCGGAAGCCTGCGGTCGGAGACCCTGGGACAGTGGTCCCGGACCTATCAGGAGTCCGGCAGGACCCGGGAGGAGGCGCTCCGCCTGATCCTCCGGCAGTATCTGGGGGAGACGGGACTGCTTTACCGGGGGTGGCCCGCATGACCGTAACGCTGTATCACAGGACCGGGGAAGGCTGGGAACGGACGGTGCTGCCGGACGTTTGGGCCAGATGGTCCCGGGGCGAGGCCGGAGGTGTCATGATTCCCAGAGACGACGGGGCGGAATCCCTGCTGCTGATCCCCTGGCGGGAGGGCCTTGCCCTCTCCCTGGGGGACGGCGTATGGGACGGGGAAGGGCCGGAACTGACGGCGGGACCGCTGAAGGCGCAGCTGCCGGAGGTGCAGATCGTCAACAAGCTCCATCTCCACCGGCCCGGAAGCCCCCTGGATCACTGGGAGGTGACGGCCGTATGATGAAGGTTTCGGTCAAGATCCCGGTCCGGCAGATCCTGAACCGGCTGGGCCTGGGAAGGTCCAACGAGGCCCGGGGATATCTGGCCAAGGCAGTTCGGAACCGGTGCGACAAGTACGTCCCCTATGATACCGGCGCGCTGAGAGGTTCCGCCGCCATCTCCAGAGACGGAAGAAAGATCACCTATACCATGCCCTATGCCTCCCGGCAGTTTTACGAGAAATACCATCACCGGGACCCTAATCGGGGAGATCACTGGCACCGCCGGATGCTCCGGCGGGAGAGACAGAGCCTGCTCCGGCAGATGGAGCGATACTGGAAGGGGGGACGTCAGTGACCACGTTGGAAGCGGTTCGGGACTATCTCCGGCGGATACCGGGACTGGAGGCCCTGTCGCTGGATGATCTTCAGGACGGGCATGGAGACGCTTGCCTGCGACCCGTTCCGGCGGATCCGGTCCTGAGGACCTATCTGGACGGATCCACCCGGCGGCAGGAGCGGTTCGACCTTTGGATCCGGCGGGGAAGCCGGGGCGGAGAGACGGCAAGGGCCGCAGATCTGCAGGAGATGTCGGATCTGGCGGACCTGCTGGGAAAAAACAGCCGCAGAGGGATCCTGCCTGTCCTCGGGCCGGGGAAAAAATCCCTGAGCCTGCGGGCGGAGACCACCGCAGCACCGGAGATCCTGCAGGAAAACGGCCTGCTGGTGGATCAGATCACCCTGCTGCTCGACTATTATATGGAGGGATAATATGCTGCTCAAAGACTATATGAACACGCTGGCGGCTGCGGAGGCCACCGGCGAATACACCGGCCGGGACATGATCCTGGCGGTGGACTGCACGGCAAACGGCGACGCCGCCACCCCGGGGAATTACGCCTTCGTGGGAGTGCACATCGAGGACGTGGGGGCAGAGCTGAACCCTAAAAGTGAGGACCGCAGCTACGTCTACGAGGGGGACTCCACCATGAAGACCTCCGCCCAGCGGACGTTTGCCATCACCGGGACCCGGTATGTCTCTGATGCATTCCAGGACTTCTGCTGCAGCCCGGAGATCAAGTTCGGCACCGGCGGCACGGTCCAGCGGAACTACGTCTATTTCCACAGCGGAACCAAGACCGGCGAGTCCGGTGTGATGACCATTCTGGTCCAGAAGGACGGCGCCGGCGCGGCCTCGGATCCGGCGGAATTTCAGGTGGAGCTCAAGTCCTGCGGACGGCCCAAGAGCTACACCTATACTCCGCAGGCATAAGGAGGAACTATGGACACACCTTTTACATTCCTTGACCGGGCGGTGACGCTGCGGTTTTACGAGGAGGATCCTGTGGAGCTGCGGCTCTATCTGGGCGACGCGCTGGAGGAGAAGATCGCGGCGGCGGTGGGGCACTATGACGCGCCCCACACGCTGGAGGAGGACGTGGAGAACTTCCGGACACTGGTGGGAGAAAAAACGGCAGACCGGCTTCTGGAGCGGGCGGAGCCCCTGGACCGGTTGTCGGTGCTGGAGCTTCTGAGCTACACCATCCGGGCCTGCCGGGAGGAGCAGGGAAAAAAACTGACGGCTCTGGCGGAAGGCTGACCGGTCCGGAGCCGTATACCCTGTGGAATCCGCCCAACGGTCTGATTGTAAAGGGACAGGCGTACCCCATCCGGACGGATTTCCGGGTGGGGCTGCGCTATGCCATGGCGGCCATGGACGGGAGCCTGACGGAGGAGGCCTTTTACCGGCTCTGGTTCCCGGCGGAGCGGCCGGAGGATCTGGAGGCGGCCGTGGAGGCGGTGGGCCTGTTTTACAATATGGGCCAGCCCAAAACGGAGGGGCAGGGACCTGCCGCCTACAGCTTTTCCAGAGACGCGGGACCGATCTTTGCCGCGTTTCTCCGGCACTACGGTCTGGATCTCAGGACGGCGAAGCTGCACTGGTGGGAGTTCCGGGCCCTGCTGGAGGGCCTGATCACCCATTCCTTCCGGCAACGGGTGGGATATCGCACCGCGGATCTGCGGGGCCGGGACGCCGGGGAGCGGGCGGAGATCCTCAAATACCGGGCGCTCTACGCCATTGAGGAACAGGAGGACCTCCAGAGCCACCTCCGGGCTCTGGAGGCCATCAGCCAAACACACCAAGAAGGGAAGTGAAGCGATGGATGGAAGCATCACCATAGGGATCGAACTGAAGGATCAGAAGTTTTCCGAGACCCTCAGCCGTCTGCGGCATTCCGCGGAACAGACGGCGCTGCAGGGCTTCCAGACACTTGTAAACAGCTTGAATTCGATCGCCTCGGCCTTTGCCCATACGGCCTCTTCCGGAACAGGATGGAGCCAGCAGATGCGGGGCGTGTTCAACCATGTGTCCGCCGGCGCGGCAAGTCTGGCGCCATTGCTGCTGAACGCCGGCCGGAGTGCAGGCTATCAGTTCATGAACGGAATTCTGTCGGTGGACAGCACGGGAGCCGGCCGTTCGCTGGCCCAGAAGGCGCTGGCCGGGTTTTCCGTTGGCGGGTATTATGCGGCAGGGGCCAGCGCCGCGTCCCAGATCGCAAGAGGTCTGAGTTACGGCGGGCAGAGCATTCTGTACTACGCCAGAAGCATAGCCTACGGGGTCGGAAGCGCGTTTTATGGCGGCTGGTATTCCGTGGGATACAATATCGCCGCGGGAATTGCCTCCGGTATCTACGGCGGCAGCAGCCTCATCCGCTATGCGGCGGTCTCCGCGGCGCAGGACGCCCTGTACTGGGCCAGACGCGCGCTGGGGATCTATTCCCCGTCCCGGGTGTTCCGGGATCAGGTGGGACGGATGATCCCCGCCGGGATCGCCGAGGGAATCGACCGGGGCCGGCAGGCGCCCCGGGCGGCCCTTGAACGGCAGTCGAAGGATCTGGTCCGGACGGCGAGACAGGACGTGATCCCCGCGGTCGTCCGCGCTGCGGGGGAAAGCAGTCCGGTTTCTGCGGCGTCCGGAGACCGGACGATGCGGATCCGGCTGGAAGCGCCGCTGTATGTGGACGGCCGGGAGCTGGCCCGGGCCACCGCCAAATACACGGGGCAGCAGCTGATTTGGGAGGCGATGGGATGAGCTTTTCTTATGAAAACGGCCTTAGCGGGATCCGGATCAACAACCACGATCTGAGTGAATTTTCCTGCAAGCTGCTCTCCACCTACACCATCGGCGCCTGCCAGGTGGAAACGGATATGTTTCAGGGGAAGAACCGGAGTTCTCTGCTCCTGCTGGATCAGACCTTCGGCGCCATGGAGATCGTTCTGCCGCTGGAATTCTGGGGCGAGAGCCGTCAGGACACCATGGAAAAATGGAGCCGCTTCTGCAAAGCGGTCAGCGGAAAGGCGGAGCTGGATCTGGGGGACGGATTTCTCCATGCCTGCGTGCTGAAGGACCTGGGGACTCCGGCTTTCATCACGGACGGATGGCTGGCAGCGGACGTGACCTTTTCGGGGATGCGCCAGAAGCCGCAGGTGACGATCTCCACCCAGACGGATTTCGGATCGTCGGTGTATTGCGAGTCCACCTTTCCCCGGACGGACTGCGTGGTCCGGCTGCCGAAGGCCCTGCTGGGCGGCGCGGATCAGGTGTCGGTGGAGCTGGGAGATCAGATCTGGACCCTGTCCACCACCTTCTCAGGAACAAAGGATCTGGTGCTCGACGGCGTCAGCAAGATCTTCCGGCTCGGGAACCGGAATGTGACGGCGCAGATGGAGTGGGAGGATTTTCCCTATCTGGTGCCGGGGAGCAATCATGTGGCGGTGTTCATCAACACCGTGGGCATCACCCGCGGGGTGGAGATCAAATACCGTCCAACGTTCTTGTAAGAGGAAACGACATGCTGGAAGTAATTATGTCGGACGGGCGGCAGGCTTTGGCCTGTGACGACTATGCGGTCGTGCGCGCCTACAACGGCCAGGATACCGTCGAATTCAGTCTGTCCCGACGGGATCCGGCGGCGCTGGTGCTGAAGGAACGGACGAGGGTCTATGAGACCACCGGCGGCCAGACCTATCTGGTCTCCGGGATCGACGCGGGCCAGAGCGAGGTCAGCTATGTGCTCAAAAAAGATCTGTCGGACTGGGAGAAGACCGTCTATCCCGGTTTCACCAACGGGACGAGCAGCGCCACGGCGGAGGCAACCATCCGCCGGGTCCTGCCCGCGGGATGGACGCTGACCTGCGTGGAAACAGACAATCTCGCGGCCTACATCTCGCTCCAGGGCCCCACGGCGCTGGAGGTGGCGGAGCACTGCCGGGAGGTCTACGGCTGCACGATCGTCTTTGACACTGCGGCAAAAACCGCCGCCATGCATTTCCCGGCCAAAAAGCAGCTGGGTCCGTCCTTCCTGGTGGAGACTGCGAACCTGCGCAGCGCTCCGGAGTACAAATCCAAGGCAGGGGGCCTGGTGACCCGGCTTTACGCCCAGGGCGCGGAGGGGATGAACTTCGCCTCCATCAACGGCGGAAAGGCCTATGTGGAATGCTTTGACTACACCGACGAGGTGGTGGCGGGCTTCTGGCGGGACGACCGGTATACGGTGGCCGAGCATCTTCTGCAGGCGGCCAGAGAAAAGGTGAAGGTGCTCTCCCAGCCGGAACGGAGCTGGACGCTTCAGATTGCAGACCTTCAGTCCGTCGATTCGGAGACCTGGCCGGATATGGAGCTTGGGCTTTACGACGTGGTCATGCTGGTGGATCCGTCCCTGGGTCAGAAAATGGAGGCCCAGATCACCGGCATGCGGACCTGCCCCCATCACCCTGAACGTAATGAGATCAGCATCGAGACCCGGGACAACACCATGCGCTCTCTCACGGCGGCAATCCGGGCCGGTCAGCAGAAGGACGGCCTGTATCAGGATCTGGTGGTGACGGTGGACCGGGTGAGGCAGGATCTGGGCGTCACCAGCGGCAGCGTGGAGAATATCCGCCTGGCGGCGAATGCGGCGCAGGCTTCGGCGGATGCGGCGCAGGCTTCGGCAGACAGCGCCGGGGATACCATCCTCCGGATCGTCAACGGAACTTACACGGGAGGGGCTTTTATCGACGGGAAGCACATCTATGCCCCGGAAATCTACGGACAGGAGATCAAGCTGGTGAACTCCGCCGCAGGCAGCATCCCCACCCTCAGCTTCTACCCCCGGAACGGGAGCAGCGCGCTTCTGAGTCTTGCGGCCGGCGGCAGCAGCAGCGCCGGATACAGCGCCGATCTCTCCTCTAAGTCGGACCTGCTGCTGCGGGCGGTCAACAGCGTGGTGCTTCAGGGCGGCACGACCCCCGGTCCCTCCGGCTACACGGGGGTTACGGTGGAGGGAAACGCGGCGATCTACGGGAAGCTGTCCTTCAGCGGGACCACCATGCAGGACTTTGTGTCCGCCAAAGGAAAAAGCGGCAGCTGGTATTATCGGAAGTGGAACAGCGGCCATGTGGAGCTCTGGGGAACGCTGGCGGTCCGGGCCTCCTCATCCACCGCCATCGGCAGCGGATATATCTCCGACGAGCTGTCGCTGACCCTGCCGTTTTCCGTGACCAACGGCACCATGACGGGAACGGCGGGCGGAAGCTGCTTTATCACCAGCTCTTCCGTCAGCGGCAATACGCTGAAGTTCTATCTGGTCCGTCCGGCGCCGATCTACACCACCACCGATATCCTGGTGCGGGCCGTGATCATGGGAAACTGGAAGTAGGAGGAATCGTGTGAAACAGATCATTTGTACGTATGCGGGGGTCCTGGGCGGACTGCTTGCCTCTGCGCTGGGCGGCTGGGACAGCGCCCTGGCGGCACTGCTGGGATTTATGGCGGTGGACTATGTGACAGGACTTCTGGTGGCCGGCATATTTCACCGGTCCGATAAAACCAGCAGCGGCACCCTCAGCTCCAAGGCCGGATTCCGGGGCCTCGTCAAGAAGGGCGTGATGCTGATGATGGTGCTGGTGGGAGCACGGCTGGACGTTTTTCTCGGACTCACGTTTTTCCGGGACAGCGTGATCATCGCCTTCCTGACCAACGAACTGATCTCCATTCTGGAGAACGCCGCCCTGATGGGGATCCCGATTCCGCAGGCGCTTCAGAAGGCGTTGGACCTGCTGCGGCATGAGGAAACCGGGGAGCGGTAGGCTTTTTGCGGGAGCGTCGAAGGACGCTCCCGCTGTTTGTGCGTTCTGGTGCAAATTGGCATGGAGTTGTTTGACGATTGTTTAGATGGAAGATGCGATATAATGACAGAAAAACGAGTTTTATGGAAAGATGGTATTGAAAAATCATGCCAAATCCCGGTATAATACAGAGGAGAACAGCTGGTTTTTTTCGGAAGCGATGGAGGAGTGAGAAATGAATCAGACAGACATTCCTGCGTTGAAGGTGAGAATGCTGGGACGTTTTTCCGTCTCGTGGAACGATGAAATGATTGCCGGCGGCTCCAACTACAGCGAATCTCAGTTCGTGTATCTGATGCAGATTCTGCTCCACGCGGGACGAAAGGGCGTCAGCCGCACGGCGCTGGAAGAGGTCCTGTTCGAAGGCCGGGAGATCAGCAACATCCGCCACGCCACCCAAAGCGTGATCTACAACGCGAAAAAACGGCTCCGGCAGGCAGGCCTTCCGGACGTCAATTACATCGAACAGCGCAGCGGCGTTTTCTACTGGACGGATCAGATCCCGGTGGAGGAGGATACCGCGGCCTTTGAAGAACTCTGCGCCCAGGCGGAGGCGGCGGATGTGCTGGAGGAGAAACTCCGCCTGTGCCTGGAGGCCTGCTACCGCTATACCGGGGAGTTCCTTTCCAACCAGGCGGGCGTCCTCTGGGTGGCCCAGGAGGCCAAACGCTACCGGGCCATGTTCTGCGGCCTGGTGGAGGAAACGGTGGGACTGCTGCGGATCCTGCAGGATTTCGGGGCAATGGAGTCCCTGGGCCGGTATGCCTCGAAAATCGAACCCCTGTGCAACTGGGAACTGATCACGATGGAGGCACTGGCGGCCATGGGCCGGTACGAAGACGCCATCAAGCTCTATGAGGAAACCGTCAGCTACTATATGCGGGAACAGGGTCTGCGTCCCTCCCGGAAGATGATGGATATGCTCTCTGAGCTGGGGGATCAGATGCAGCACACCCATGAGGTGCTTGACGAGATCCAGGACCACCTGTCCGGCAGGGCCCAGGGAATCAAGGGCGGCTACCTCTGCTCCTACCCGGTGTTCCAGGGGATCTACCGGATGGTGGAGCGGATGATTGAGCGGGGCGGACAGTCCATCTATCTGATGCTATGCACCATTGTGGACGGCAAGGGCAACCCCATGCGGGAGGGAGCCATGCTCGACGAGCTGTCGGAGCGGCTGGGCGAGGCCATTCAGGAGAGCGTCCGCCACAGCGACGCCATCACCCGGTATGGAAAAGGGCAGTATCTGGTGCTGCTGATCAACACCACGCTTGAAAACTGTACCGTTGTGCAGAAGCGGATCAATTATAAGTTCATGATCCGACGCCAGCGGTCCGGGGTGCAATATTATGTAAACAGCGTGATTTCGCCCTACGGCTGAGCGGAGGAAAATCTATGGATCATTCACAGTGGTATATCGGCACGAGCAACGGCGTTGTGGTCTGTGTGGATGAAAAGACCGGGTCTGATTTTTCCGGGAGATTCTTCCACAGCTATGCGGCGGAACCGGTCCGGTTTCACAATCTGGAGCAGCTGCTGTTCCGATTGGAGGAATTTTATAACGTTCTGAAATTTCCCTATCCCTCCACCAACGAGCGGTACTTTCACGAAAGCGGAGCGGATACGGTATCTGACGAAAAAAGGAGCAGAATTATGAAAGACGAGGAGCTGCTGCGGCAGCATGGGGATATGGGCAGTTTCATCATTCGCGTCCAGCACCGGCAGAACAGCAGCTGGCAGGGGCGGATCACCTGGATGGAGAAAAATCAGACGGTCTATTTCCGCTCTGTCTGGGAGATGATGAAGCTGATCGAAAATGCGCTGGACACCGTCGCGCCTCCGGAGGACGAGACGGAGGATCCGGTCTGGCCGGAATAAGATAAACAGAAGTGCCGCAGGAGGAACCTGCGGCACTTTTTTTGAACGCACGGCGCGTCAGACGGCTGATCTCCTGCCGGTTTGGTGAACCTCCCCGCCCAATCGCAACCGATATGGACGGGGCTTCTCCCTAATTTATTTAAGGGAGAATGCCCTTCCAATGATACGGCTCAAACTTAGATCATGGTGTGCGAGACACTACTTTCCAGTCACTGGAACAACAACTTTGCATTTATGCAGCCGCTCGTTTCGTTTTGTCCATAAGGAGCAATGCCGTATGGAGTTCCATGAGCGTTGCATAAACACATTGGGTTCTGCGCCCACAGCCGGGGACTTTTGCCTCGACCTGGGACCTCACCTTTGCAGGGAGGGTTTTAAGTATTTCTCGAACAAAATACCGTGCGCCGATGTTATAACTGGCATTGAGGTCACAGTTATAGGTTTTTCCATTCTGGAATTTGCACATGGTATTTGCCTTGAAACCTGCTTTCTTTCCACGGATGACAGAGCCGCTTCCATCAAACGCCAGCCGACTGGTATTCCATGCGTTTACATGATAGACATGTATGGCGTTCTGGTGGGCTTTTATCTCTGCCGCCCTTTGAATGGCGCCGTGACGCCACCATGCGAGTTTTTCTTTGTTGCGCCCTCTCTTCTTGCCCTTGGCGTCCAAGTATTCGAAGATAATGGCGTCACAGCTATACAAGACAGCAAAGTCTACAATGGCAGCAGAAATCTTATAGGACATCTGTTCATTGATGCGTTTTGCAAACTTCCACTGGGCACCGGAATTTACAGGGCTGTTTTCTCTGGAATGCCGTTTCACACGTCCTAGTGCTTTATCCAGATAGTCTTTGTCACAGGGGAAGTCGATAAACTTCCGAGCAAGGATAGTACCATCTGCACGAAGAATAGAACACGTGGCGCCGGTGTTTATACCAAGGTCTACAGCGCAAACCGTTTGCTCTATGACAGGTGTGTCGTATAGCTTTATCTTTTCCGTAAAAGCAAAGCGAAGGAACATCTTGCCATGCTTATACTCCAACGTTGGTGCGCTCTTTTCCTTCTGAGCGCAATGTGCTTTGATGTACTGTACGTCGGTTTTCTTTACCTTGATCTTCTGCCAATCCCAGGCTTTGCCGTTATAGAGTTTGACTTCCAGTATGGTGGGATCTTCCGTATCGTTGTATGTATTCCCCCGATAGAAGCAAGGCATTGCATCTGCGCATTTTGAAAGCACAGGCGGATTTCCTTTCTTGCTGGAAGCATCCCAGTTTTCGAGATTGCTCCGGTAACTGGAAACACGGCCAACGCCATCCATGATAGCTGCTCTGCGCAAATAGCTGGGCATATTGAAAAATGAGATGTCGAAGTCATAAGGGACAGCGGCACGATTCTTTGTTTTGTGCGTAAGGCTTTCTACAATAAGGAGTTTATCATGAGATGTAGCATCCTTAATCTTATCCCACTCTTTATTGGCAACATCAGCAAAGAAGGCTTCTGCCGCACGATATTCTTTTACGGTTTCCCAGAACTTATCTCCAGGATGTTTTATTTCCACTGCATAAGACGTAACAAATATCATGGCAGAAACCTCCTTCCCCGGCAAGAATAATGCGATGATGAAAACACTTTACAGACAAAGTGCTTTATGTTAATATTATAACATAAAATCATTTAGTTGTAAAGGAATGCGAAAAATGAAAAAGCAAAAAGGGCTTGATTATTACACAAATAGACATAGCTGTTTCCTTTTAGAATATCATTTAGTGGTAATTACAAAATACAGGCATCCTGTGTTGGTCGGAGAGCTTAACAATCGGCTTTTTGAAATAACAAGGAACATCTTCGTTGAAAAGTGGGATTGTAATATTGTATCCATGAGTACAGATAAAGATCATATCCACATTTTATTTGAGGCTCCTCCACAGATACAAATCTCAACGCTGATTAATAATTACAAAACCGTAAGCTCCAGGCTTCTCAGGAAAGAGTTTGCAGAGGAACTCAGACCATATTATTGGAAACCATACTTTTGGAGTGATTCATATTTTGTATGCACTGTGTCGGATAGGAATGAAGCTACACTTATATCTTATATAAACAATCAAGGGCGCGGCTAACCCCGCCTAAACGCGTTGCGTTATAGACGGGGAATGCGCCGCTTTTTATTTGATTCAAAAGCCGTAATATTTTTTGCATGAACAGGGAAAAGTTCTTTCAATTCTAAAAATTCATGGTATAATGATGCCATTGCCAGATGAAACGATTGGAAGTGAGTTTATGAAGCATAAGGCATGGCTGTCCGTTGTACTGGCGGCGCTGCTGGTGATCAGCATGACCGCCTGCGGAAAAACTGCCGCCGATGGGACTGTGCCATCGGAACAGCCCGCGTCTGACGCAGGAACTCCGGAAAGCGCGGCGGCAGAGTCCGCGGCGCAGGAAGCGGCGGAACCCGAGCCCTTTGAAATTACGCTGAGCGGGGATTCCATCACGGCGCCGGACGCCGTGGTAAACGGAACCGTCGTCACCATTGTCAAGGGAGGCGACTACCGGATCTCCGGAACGCTGAACGACGGCCAGATCATCGTGGACGCCGGCGGCGAGGACGATGTGCGACTGATCCTGGACGGAGCGGACATCACATGTACCACCAGTGCGCCGATCTATGTGAAGAAGGCGGACCTGGTGAATATCTGGGTCACGGAGGGAACGGAGAATACCGTGACCGACGGTGCGAAATATGTCCTGGCGGAGGGGGAGGATGAGCCCGACGCGGCCATCTTCTCCAAGGACGACCTTGCCATTGTCCAGGGCGGCAGCCTGACGGTCCA
>CACYXZ010000041.1 GCA_902778525.1 Oscillospiraceae bacterium
CCGGAGGCAAGAGCCATGCGCCGGTATCAGGAATATCTGGAGAAGGGCCAGAAAGCAAGCTATGAAGAAGTCCTTGCGGACCAGAAAAAGCGGGACTATGACGATTCCCATCGGAAGATCGCTCCGCTGAAGCAGGCAAAGGACGCCGTCCTTGTGGACACCACGGAGATGGGCCTTCAGGAGTCGATCGATTATTGTGTGGCGCTGATCCGGGAGAAGCTTGGCCTATGAACGCCAAAACCTGGTACAGGATCTTATATACCATCATACGGCCCTTTGTGGGTCTGTATTATCCGCTGAAGTTTATCGGACGCGAAAACATCCCGGAGGGGGGCGCTCTCGTCTGTGCCAATCACTCCTCCGCCATTGACCCGCTGTTTATTGCCTTTGCGCTCACCAAAAAGCACCCGATCTGCGCCATGGCCAAGGAATCCCTGCTGAAGATTCCCGTCATCGGCAGGCTCCTGAAGCTGGTCGGAACGTTTGGCGTCAAACGGGGCGCATCGGACATCCATGCGGTAAAATACGCCCTTGATCAGCTGAAAAAAGGGGAGTATGTGGTTTTGTTTCCGGAGGGAACACGGATCAAATCCCGGGAAGAGGGGCAGCCGAAGACCGGGGCGGCGATGCTTGCCTGCCGGACGGGTGTTCCGGTGGTGCCCATGTATATTCCGATGAAGAAAAAAGTCCTGCGGCTGAACCGGATTTATATCGGGGAACCCATGTATATGAAACCCGCCGGGAAGCGGGCAACCACAGAAGATTACGAGCGCCTGACAGCGGAGCTTATGGAACGAATCTATGATTGTGGAGACGGAGTATGAGAATTGAACTGGCGAAAACAGCCGGGTTCTGCCCCGGCGTGAAGCGTGCGGTCAATATGGTGGAGATGGCGGCGAAATCCGGCAATCCCACGGTCACCTATGGGCCGATCATTCACAACCGCCATGTGGTGGATCGGTTTGCGTCCATGGGAGTCCATGAGGTCAGCCATTTCAGCGATGTGAAACCGGGGACCCACGTGATCATTCGTTCACACGGCGTATCCAGGGCCGTTTATGAAGGCCTTCGGGAGCAGGGAGCGATCATAGAGGATGCCACCTGTCCCTTCGTCAAACGTATCCATGAGATCGTGTCGGAGGCGGAACAGCGGGGGCGGATCTGCCTGATCATCGGCGTCCGGAGCCATCCCGAGGTTGAGGCCATCGCCGGATGGTGCCGCGAGCCGTATGTGTTTGAAACTGCGGAGGAACTTACAAATTGGCTTCAGGAGGACCCCGCGCGGCAAAAATGGCCCCTGATCATCGTTTCCCAGACCACAAGCACAGAAAAACTGTGGAAAAACTGCACGGAAACTATAAAAAAGCTATGTACAAACTGCGAAATATTTGATACAATATGCAGTGCAACAGAGAAACGCCAAAGCGAAGCTGCCCAATTGGCCCAGCGGTGTGAGTCAATGATTGTCATTGGCGACAGGAAAAGCTCCAATACGAAGAGACTGAAAGAGATTTGTTTGGAATCATGCTCGGATACCTGCCTTGTCGACAGTGCTGCGGATTTAGAGACTGTTCGCTATACCGGGAAACTATCTGTTGGCATCACTGCCGGTGCGTCCACGCCGGAGTGGATAATTAAGGAGGTATACAAGAACATGAGCGATGAAATCAAGAACGAAGCTGTCGTAGAAGAGGCTGTTGAGGCTGTTGCCGCTGAAACGGTCGAGCCTGCTGTCGAGGAGACCGCTCCGGTGGTCGAGGCTCCCGCTGAGTCCGTGGAAGCCGCCGCGCCCGAAGCTCCGGAGGCGCCTGTTGCGCCTGCCGGTGAGGAGACCTTTGATCAGCTGCTGGAGCAGTACGACAAATCTTTAAATACAGGAGATAAGGTCACCGGTATCGTTACTGCGATTAACGCAAACGACGTGGCGGTGGATTTGGGAACCAAGCATGCCGGCTACATAGCCTACAGCGAGATCAGCGACGATCCCAACGCCAAGCCTGAGGAGATGTTCCATGTCGGCCAGGAGATTGAGGTCTACGTGATTCGCGTCAACGACGGCGACGGCACGGTGCAGCTCTCCAAGAAGAAGCTCGACGCCCAGAAGAACTGGGACGACATGGAGAAAGCCTGCGAAGAAAAGACTGTGGTGGAAGGCTACATCACAGAGCAGAACAAGGGCGGCGTGGTGGCCAGCGTTAAGGGTATCCGCGTATTCATCCCCGCCTCCCAGACCGGCATCCCCAAGGATGGGGATATGAGCGTGCTGGTCAAGACCAACCAGAAGCTCCGCATCACCGAAGTCAACCGGCAGCGCAAGCGTGTGGTCGGCTCCATCAAGGCCGTGGCCCAGGAGGCCCGGAAAGCTGCTGCGGAGAAGATCTGGAATGAGATCGAGGTCGGCAAGAAGTACACCGGCGTGGTCAAGAGCCTGCCGAAGTTCGGCGCATTTGTGGACATTGGCGGAGTGGACGGTCTGGTCCATGTGTCCGAGCTGAGCTGGAGCCGCGTGAAGGAGCCCTCTGATGTGGTTTCCATCGGCGACGAGATCGAGGTTTATGTCATCGGCTTTGATCCGGAGAAGAAAAAGATCTCCCTCGGCTACAAGACCGACGAGACCAACCCCTGGACGATCTTCACCAACAACTATGCCGTTGGCGATGTTGTCAACGTCAAGATTGTGAAGCTGATGACCTTCGGCGCTTTCGCTGAGATCATCCCCGGTATCGACGGCCTGATCCACATTTCCCAGATTGCCGACCGCCGGATCGATAAGCCCGAGGATGTGCTCTCCGAGGGCCAGAATGTGGACGTGAAGATCACTGCTATCGACACCGAGCGCAAGCGCATTTCCCTTTCCATCCGCGCGCTGCTGGAGGACAACTATGCTCCCGCGGACGAGGACGACTACGAGGACTAAAGCATGTTAAAAAATCCCGGATCCGTTTGGATCCGGGATTCTTCTTTTGTTGGGACTCTCACGCGCCGAGCATCGCTACGAGAACCGCTTTGATGGTGTGCATCCGGTTTTCCGCTTCGTCGAAAACAATGGAATTGGAACCGCGGAACACCTCGTCGGCAACCTCCCGGATATCCACGCCTTTTTCGATCCACTCCTTCGCAAGAGCGGTTTCAAAGTCGTGGAAGGAGGGCAGGCAGTGCATAAACTTTACATTGGGATTTCCGGTTGCTGCCAGCATCTCATTCGTGATCCGGTATGGAGACAGCAGCGCCGCCCGGGCGGGTATTTGATCTTCCTCCCCCATGGATGCCCAGATGTCGCTGTAAAGCACGTCTGCGTTCTCAATGGAAGAGATGTCATCGCTGAGCGCAATAGAGGCACCGGTTTCCGCAGATACTGCGGCGACCCGTTCGAGCACCTCGGGCTCCACCTGATCGATCAGGGCCTTAGGGCCGTAACCCACAAAGGACATGCCCATTTTTGCGCAGCCGTACATCCAGGCATAGCACATATTATTTCGAACATCACCGACAAAAACTACCTTGCAGTCCTTCAGGGGCTTTGCAATGTGTTCCTCCATGGTCATCATATCGGCAAGGATCTGGGTGGGATGGTCCACGTCCGTAAGGCCGTTAAATACGGGAACGCCGGAATATCTTGCCAGATCTTCGACGACAGACTGTTCGTATCCACGATATTCAATTCCGTCAAAGAAGCGGCCAAGAACTTTTGCGGTGTCCTCCAGAGATTCCTTTTTACCCATCTGTGAGCTTCCCGCATCAAGATAGGTCACCTGTCCGCCCTCGTCGTGGATGGCGGTTTCAAATGCGCAGCGGGTCCTTGTGGAGGTTTTTTCAAACAGCAGTACCACGTTTTTACCGCGCAGGCTTTTTCCGAGGATTCCTGAGCGTTTTTTGCATTTGAGGTCATGGCTCAGATCCAGAAGATATCGGATCTCCGCGGCGGAAAAGTCCATCAGGGACAAAAACGAACGGCCTTTAAGATTCACAGGCATAACAGTTTCCTCCTTACTTCACGCAAACGCACTCACATTCCACCAGCGCGCCCTTGGGCAGGGCGGCCACCTGCACGCAGGACCGGGCAGGCGGGTTGGAGGGGAAATACTCCGCGTAGATCTCGTTGAAGGTTGTAAAGTCCTTCAGGTCGGTCATGAACACGGTGGTTTTTACCACGTTTTCAAACTTTAGACCGCAGGACTCCAGTACAGCCTGGATGTTGGTCATCATCTGCCGGGTCTGCTCCACGATGTCTCCCGCGGCGATCAGACCGGTTTCCGGCACCAGGGGGACCTGACCGGACAGAAACACCAGATCTCCGCAGTCGATGGCATGGGAGTAGGGCCCGACAGCAGCAGGCGCTTTTTCGGAAAAAATGACTTGCTTCATGGTTTTATCCTTCTTTCATTCAGATTAGGGCTTCAGGAACAGTTCAAGACTGTGTTTTCTTCCATTCCAGATATTCGTCATAACTCATCGCGCGGTCGGTATAGCTGCCGTCCTCGTGGAATTCGATGATTCGGTTGGCCACGGTCTCCACCATCTCGTGGTCATGACTGGCGATCAACACGTTGCCGGGGAAGGCGGTAAGGCCGTTATTCACGGCGGTGATGGACTCCAGATCGAGGTGGTTGGTCGGCTGGTCCAGAAGAAGCACATTGGCGCCGGAGAGCATCATCCGGGAGAGCATACACCGGACCTTCTCTCCGCCGGAGAGCACATTGACAGGTTTGTACACGTCCTCACCGGAAAACAGCATCCGGCCCAGAAAGCCCCGGAGATAGGTCTCGCTCTGGTCTTCGGACCATTGGCGCATCCAGTCGATCATGTTGAGGTCGCAGTTTTCAAAGAATTCCGTATTGTCCTTCGGGAAATAGGCCTGAGAAGTGGAGACGCCCCATTTGATGGTGCCTTCATCCGGCTCCATCTCGCACATAAGCAGCTTGAACATCGTGGTCTGCGCGATCTCGTTGTTGCCCACAAAGGCGATCTTGTCGTTTTTGTTCATGGTGAAGCTGACGCGGTCCAGCACCTTCACTCCATCCACCGTCTTGGAGACATCAGAGACGAACAGAATGTCCTTTCCAACTTCCCGGTCCGGTTTAAACCCGACGAAAGGATAACGCCGGGAAGAGGCAGGGATCTCCTCGATGGTCAGCTTGTCCAGAAGCTTCCGCCGGGAGGTGGCCTGACGGCTTTTTGCCTTGTTTGCGGCAAATCTGGCGATGAATTCCTGCAACTCCTTGATCTTTTCCGCCGCCCGCTTGTTCTGGTTGCGGATGAGCGCCTGCACCAGCTGGGAGGACTCATACCAGAAGTCATAGTTGCCCACATACATCTTGATCTTGCCGTAGTCAATGTCCACGATGTGGGTGCAGACCGTGTTGAGAAAATACCGGTCATGGCTCACCACAATGACCATGCCGGGGAAGTCCAGAAGGAAATCCTCCAGCCATTCGATGGAGGCGGTATCCAGGTTGTTGGTGGGCTCGTCCAGCATGACAATATCCGGGTTTCCGAACAGGGCCTGCGCAAGAAGCACCTTGACCTTGTCCCGGCCGTCCATGTCGGCCATCAGCTTTTCATGGTCTTCTACGGGGATTCCCAAACCCTGAAGCATGCGGGAAGCGTCTGATTCAGCTTCCCAGCCGCCCAGTTCCGCAAATTCCGCCTCCAATTCTGACGCAAGAATCCCGTCCTCATCGGAAAAATCGGGCTTCTCATAGAGCGCGTCTTTCTGTTTTCCAATTTCGTAAAGCCGTTGATTGCCCATGATGACCGTGTCCAGCACGCTGTATGCGTCATATTGGAACTGGTCCTGCCGGAGTACGGACATTCGGACACCGGGTTTGATGTCAACATGGCCGTCCGTGGAATCCAGCTCCCCGGCGAGGATCTTCAGCAGTGTGGATTTGCCAGCTCCGTTAGCGCCGATGATGCCGTAGCAGTTTCCGGCGTTGAACTGAAGGTCGGCGTGACGGAACAATACGCTGCCGCCGTACTGTACGCCTAAATTAGTAACCGTGATCATGGAATCATCCTTAACAAGATTTTTGTATGGATTATATCATAATATTTTCAACAGATAAAGTTGTTTCCTCAAAAAAATAATGCTATAGTAGAATCAGAATAGAAAAGGATGTGCTGCCATGGAAATCATGAAGGCTAAACTGTTGAGCCTCAGTATCTACAAGGGTATTCTGGAGACAGAACCGGTTCAGTGCCTGCTGCGGATCTGCGATGCGAAGTCTCCTGACGTTTTGATCCGGAGTTATTCGGATCTCATTTACAGCGTCTATTCCTCCGGCTTTTCGGACTTGTCCGAGTATCTGGTCTGGCATCTGAAATATGACCGGACCTTTGTGGGCAACGCGGTTGCCTCCGGCAGCGCGACGGAGGCGCTCCTGGATGCCGCTGCCATGGATATCCGGCGCCTGTCGGGAATCGGCCAGATTTCATGCAGCGACTTAAAGCGCAGAATTTACGAATCGTGTACAAGGGAAAATTCCGCCTTCGGCCCCATTGTGCAGAATATGCCGGAGCTGCCCGCGGGACGGGAGTTCACGGAGGAAGAGGTCTTTGAGAGTTACCGGCTCAGCGGCTGCGGCCAGTTTGCACTGGGCCAGGCGTTTCACTGGGAGAAGGGAAGACTGACCCGTATCCTGCGTCCGGACATTATCAATCCTGATCTGATGATCGGCTATGAGCGTCAGCGGGAAGCGGTGATCCAAAACACGAAAGTGCTGCTCCAGGGTGGTCCGGCCAGCAACGTGCTTCTCTACGGAGACAGCGGAACGGGAAAGTCTGCCACTGTGAAGTCCCTGATCCACATCCCGGAATTCTATAATCTGCGGCTGATCGAAATGGCGAAGAATTCGCTGGATGAGCTGACGACCCTGGCCCGCCTTGTGGGAGATCAGACCCAGAAGTTCATTCTCTATATTGACGATCTC
Organism: Oscillospiraceae bacterium; assembly: GCA_902778525.1. Classification (GTDB taxonomy): domain Bacteria; phylum Bacillota; class Clostridia; order Oscillospirales; family Oscillospiraceae; genus HGM13006. The sequence goes on from CACYXZ010000041.1 coordinate 6,930, forward strand.
TCCTTTGATCAGGAGGACAAGAACTTCTCCGCACTCAAAACTGCGCTGGAAGGCAGTCTGGAGCAGTTGCCGGACAATTTAGCCATCTATGTGACGTCCAACCGCAGACACATGGTCCGGGAGCGGTTCTCCGACCGGCAGGGAGACGATGTGCATGCAAGAGAGACGCTGGAGGAGCATACCTCGCTTTCCGAGCGGTTTGGTCTCCGGCTGTCCTACCTCGCGCTGGACAAGCGCCGTTATACAGACATGGTTTTGGAGCTGTGCCATCGGGAGGGGATCGCCATGTCGGACTATGATATCCGCGTGGAAGCCAACCACTGGGAACTGCAGCACGGCAGCCGGACTCCCCGTACTGCGGTACAGCTGGTGGAGAAGCTGGCCGGGCAGACAGCGAATAATTCATAAACTGTTTAAACTTTTCTCTTGCAATTTGTTGCTGTTTGGATTATAGTATGGTTAGCACTCTTGGAGAAAGAGTGCTAACCATATTTGTATATCATTTTTTTCATAAAGGGAAGTGCATTTCAAATGGCAAAAAAACAATTTAAGGCGGAGTCCAAGAGACTTCTGGATCTGATGATCAATTCGATCTATACGCATAAGGAGATCTTCCTGCGCGAGATCATTTCCAACGCCTCTGACGCCATTGACAAGCTGGCTTATCTGAGCCTGACCGAGGACACCGGCCTGAGCCGCGGCAATTTTGAGATCCGTCTTTCTGTCGACGCCGATCACAGGACTCTCACGGTTTCCGATAACGGCATCGGCATGGACAAGGAGGAGCTGGAGAAAAATCTGGGGACCATTGCCCGGTCCGGGTCTCTGCAGTTCAAGGAGGACCTGAAGAACGCGGAAAAACCCGCGGAAGCGGTGGATATTATCGGACAGTTCGGCGTAGGGTTCTATTCTGCGTTTATGGTGGCGGATAATGTATCTGTTCTGACGAAGAAATACGGAGAGGATACGGCCTGGCTGTGGCAGAGCTCCGGCGCAGACGGATATACCATTACCGAATGCGAAAAGGACTCCTGCGGGACGGACGTGATCCTGAAGCTCAAGGCCGACACGGAGGACGAGGACTACGGACGCTATCTCCAGCAGTACACGCTTGAGAATCTGGTGAAGAAGTACTCCGACTATATCCGCTATCCCATCCGCATGAATATGAAGCGCTCCCGCCCTGTGGAGACGGAGGATGAAAACGGCGAGAAGAAGACCGCGTATGAGGATTATTATGAGGATGAGACCATGAACTCCATGGTTCCCATCTGGCAAAAGAAAAAGGACGAGGTCACCGATGAGGAATATGACCAGTTCTATATGTCCAAATTCTCCGACTTTGAAAAGCCCTCCATGCGGATCAGTGCCAGCGTGGAAGGCGCGGTGACCTATCAGGCGCTGCTGTATGTGCCTGCCCGGGCCCCCTTTGACTACTACACAAAGGAATACAAAAAGGGCCTTCAGCTTTATACTTCCGGCGTTCTGATCATGGAGAACTGCGAGGATCTGCTCCCGGACTATTTCAGCTTTGTCAAGGGCGTTGTGGACTCCCAGGACCTGAGCCTGAACATCTCCCGCGAGATGCTGCAGCATGACCGTCAGCTGCGCCGGATCGCCTCCAATCTGGAGAAAAAAATCAAGTCGGAGCTTGCCAGACAACTGACAAACGATCGGGAAAAGTATGAGAAGTTTTTTGATACTTTTGGTGTGCAGCTGAAATACGGCGTTGTGTCCGATTACGGCGCACATAAGGATCTCTTGAAGGATCTCCTGCTGTTCTGGAGTGAAAAGGAGCAGAAATACGTCACGCTTTCCGAGTACGTTGAGAAAATGGGCGAGGATCAGAAGTATATCTTCTACGCCGCCGGTGAGAGCCGCACGAAGATTTCCCAGCTGCCGCAGACAGAGATGATCCGGGATCGCGGCTACGACATCCTGTTCCTGACGGACGAAGTGGACGAGTTTGTGGTGCAGACGCTGATGAATTACAACGAAAAGGAATTCCGTTCCGTTTCCGCGGAGGATCTGGGCCTGGAGACCGATGAGGAAAAGGAACAAAAAAAGCAGGAGGCCGAGGAGAACAAGGAACTGCTTGATTTCGTAAAGGAGACCATGGACGGTAAGCTCAAGGAAGTCCGCCTTTCCAATAAGCTGAAGAGCCATCCGGTGTGCATGGTTCCCGATTCCGGCTTGAGCTTTGAGATGGAAAAGTATCTCAATCGGGTGGCGCCCAACGAGGAGCAGAAGCTCCATTCCGGACGTGTCCTGGAGCTCAACGCGGAGCATCCCGCCTTTACGGCGCTGAAAAACGCTTACGCCACCGACCGGGAGAAGGCCCGGAAATACGTGCAGCTGCTCTACGCTCAGGCCCTGCTGATTGCGGATCTTCCGCTGGAAGATCCCAGCGCTTATACCGATCTGGTCTGCGGCCTGATGAACTGAGCAATCTTGACAGATTTGGCGCACGATCATATAATGAAGTCAGATTCTAAAGAAAAGGGTGTGTAACCATGGATATCAAAGAAACCGTAGGTAAGCTCATGGAGGACGAAAAAGTCCAGGGCGTGGTAAAAGAGGTCATGGACAAGGCCAAGAATATCGACCCGAAGGACATTGATCCCAAGGATATCAAGGGCACCATCGAAAAGATTGTTTCCAAGGACTGATTCTCACCCAGCGGACTGTCCCGGTTTTCCGGGACAGTCTTTTTGTTTGGTTAATAGTTTTTGAACAAACACGCCCTTTTGTTGCAAGCGCAGACGTTTTGTGGTAGAATGATACATCATTCGGAAAGGAGGGGACAGAATGCAGAATTTCATTGATCTTTTCGGCCGCGTGCTGATCCGCGTCGTGGGCTGGGGATCGCCGGTCACCACCGTGCTGCGGTATCTGTTCCCGCTTCTTGCAATCGCGATCCTTGTACGCTGCGGTATCAGCCTTTTGGGATTCCGGAAGGAGCCTGAGGTCTGGGGCCATATCGCCTTTGAGGACGGCTCCCGCCTTCCGGTGACGCACTGGGAGAACACCATTGGACGCACCCGCCGCAACGACATCCAGATGAATTTTGAGAATATTTACAAGCAGCACGCGGTTCTGACCCGTTACGACGACGGCAGCTGGACCATTGGCGATGTGGGCGGCCGGGGCGGAATCGCCGTCAACGGCGAGACCATTACCGGACTGACCGAGATCGGCTACGGGGACCTTATTGACCTGAACGGCCTGGAGGTCACGCTGGTTCCCATCACGGATGAGGAAGCGGAATACGTGGAGTCCTGCCGTACAGATCCGAAGTATATCGTCAGTCCCGCCATGACGCTGATTCTGATGACGATTTTTCAGGTCTTTACGGTGATCCAGCTTCTGATCGGGTGCGACAGCGCCTACTGGCGCAGCATATGTTTCTGCTTTCCGGTCGTCACCGGGTTTATGTGGCTGCTGTTTTTCTTCAACAAGGCCATGCGCCGTTCCGGATTTGAAGTGGAGACGATCGCGTTTTTCCTGTGTACCATGGGCCTTGCGGTGATCGCTTCTGTGGAGCCGGACGAACTGCTGAAGACCGTGATCTCCATGGTGATCGGTGTGATCCTGTTCATGGTCATCGGGTTCTGCATGCGGGAACTGGACACAGCAAAGAAGCTGCGCTACATTGCGGCGGCAGCCGGCCCGGTGATGCTCCTTGCTGTTCTGGCCTTCGGCACCACGGTTTACGGCGCGAAGTGCTGGATCTATATCGGGAGCTATTCCATTCAGCCGTCTGAACTGGCAAAGATCTCGTTTGTGTTTGCCGGTGCGTCAACGCTGGACCGGTTGATGACCAAGCGGAACCTGTTCCTGTTTATCGTGTATTCCGGCATCTGCTGCATTTTGCTTGCGCTGTGCAATGATTTCGGATCCGCGGCCGTGTTCTTCATGGCCTTCCTTGTCATTGCGTATCTCCGCTCCGGGGATTTTGCCACGCTGTCACTGATCTGTGCCGGAACCGGATTCGCCGGATTTATGGCGGTGAAGCTCCGTCCCCACGTTACGGCCCGGTTTGCAACCTGGCGCCACGTCTGGGAGGATCCCTCGGACAGCGGTTTCCAGCAGACCCAGGCACTGATGTGCATCGCCGCAGGCGGCCTGTTCGGTCTTGGTGCCGGGAACGGTCAGCTCAAGCATATTTTCGCTGCTGACAGCGACATCGTGTTTGCAACCGTATGCGAAGAGTGGGGACTGATCATCGGCGTCGTATGCGTTTTGTGCATTGTCTGCATCGCGTTGTTTGCGGTTCGTTCCGCTTCTCTTTGCAGGAGTTCTTTCTATGCCATCTCCGCATGCGCGGCCATGACGATCCTGATTTTCCAGATGACGCTGAATGTGTTTGGCACCATTGATTTTCTGCCGTTTACCGGCGTCACTTTCCCGTTCCTGTCCAATGGCGGCTCCAGTATGATGGGGACCTGGGGACTTCTGGCATTCGTGAAGGCAGCTGACACCCGACAGAATGCCAGCTTTGCCACAACCGTTCCTACGCACGCGAAAAAGAGGTATGCCGCATGAAACGTATTTCCAGCCGCACCGTGTTTATGACGATCCTGTCCATGATCGTGGTGTTAGGGATCGCCGCATTTGTGGTGCAGTATTTTGTCAAGGCCAATGACTGGGTCACATTCCCGGGCAGTCCCCATGTCTACTCCGGCGGAAACATCTCTACCGGATCTGTTCGGGACCGGGACGGCGTCATGGTGCTGACCAACGGAGAGCGCAGGCAATATGCCGATGATGAACTGATCCGGAAGGCGACCATGCATCTTCTTGGCGACCGTTACGGATATATCGAGGCGCCGCTCATCAACACCTACGCGGATAAACTACTGGATTATAATCCCATTACAGGCGTTTATACCACGTCAGAGACGGGGAATATCCTGAATCTGACGCTCTCGGCGGACGCGTGCGTTACGGCGCTCCAAGGCCTGAACGGCCGAAAGGGTACCGTCGGCGTCTATAATTACAGAACCGGAGAAATCCTCTGCATGGTATCCTCCGGCACCTACGACCCGGATGATATGCCGGACATGGATACGATTGAAAGCGACAGCTACTATGAGGGCGTGTTTCTCAACCGCTTCACACGGTCCACCTATGTGCCCGGCTCCATTTTTAAGCTCGTCACTGCGGCTGCGGCGATTGACAATATTCCGGACGTATTTGACCGCAGCTTTTACTGCGAACAGGAGACCATTATCGGAGGAGAGTATATCACCTGCGAGCAGTACCACGGCAGCATCTCCTTCGGAACCGGCCTGGTCAAGTCCTGCAACATCGTTTTCGGGGAACTGGCCGTGGAGCTGGGGCCTGAGATCCTGACCCGGTACGCGGAAGCCGCCGGGATCAACAGCGCCGTGTCCTTTGACGGAACTACGGTGGCAGAGGGCAATTTCGACTTGAGCGGCGCCGGTGACAACGATGTGGCATGGGCAGGGATCGGGCAGTACACCAACCTGATCAATCCCTGCCAGTTTATGACCTTTGTGGGTTCTATTGCCGCCGGAGGTCAGGCTGCGTCCCCTTATGTCGTGGACAGCGTGGAAACCCCGGACGGAGTGAAGGTGTACGAAGCGCAGAAGCAAATGATGGACCGGACCATGTCTGAATCCACCGCATCTACGCTTACGGAAATGATGCGCAACGACGTGGTTCAAAATTACGGTACCTATGATTTCCCGAATGTTTATGTCTGCGCCAAATCCGGAACTGCAGAAGTAGGGGAAGGGGAACCCAACGCCATGTTTGCCGGATTTGTTCAGGATGAATCCTATCCGCTTGCCTTCATCGTGATCGTGGAGAATGCAGGGTCAGGAAGTGCGGTATGCACCTCCATTGCCGGAGACGTTCTTTACGCATGTATGGAGAGCATGGACGGCTGATGGAAGGAAAGGGGAGTAAGGAGGAAATTATGTCAACTATTTTGGACGGAAAAGC
>CACYXZ010000042.1 GCA_902778525.1 Oscillospiraceae bacterium
TCTGCCATTGGCTCCATGAGCATAACATTACCCATGCTGATGGTAAAGGCTTTCCCAATACATCCATTCAGCATATCATCCAGAATGTCGCTTATACCGGCGTTGTCAAAAACGGGGAAGCCCGGTCTGAGATCATCCCGGAACTCCAAATCGTCACGCCGGAGGTCTACGAGGAGGCCCAGCGCATCCGAAAGGAACGGCTGCGCCCCCATGGGGCTGTGCCGCTGAATTGCAAAGGGACGGCACTGCTCACGGGAATCATCTTCTGCGGTCATTGCGGGAACCGGCTGACGCTGACCACCAGTGGCGGAAGAAAGCACACGGACAACGGCACCAGAGGTCCCGCAAGGGTTCGCTATGAGTGCCATTATAAAAAGCGGCACCCCGGCGATTGTGACGGCCAGACCGGATACGGTCAGGTAAAGCTGGACCCCATTGTGGACAAATTTGTGCGCATGAAGTTTGAGCAGATCCGGACTACGCCGAAGGAGAGTTTCATCTCCGAGCAAAGGGCCGAGGAGATCCGCATGTGTCAGGAAACGATCCTGCGCATCAACAAGACCATTAACACCAAGCAGGCGGAAATTGCGGATTACAAGGCGGAGATCATCAAGATTATCCGTGGCGAAAGCCAACTGACCGCCGAGCTGGTCAATGAGATGATCGCCCAGGCCGAGGATACCATTCATAAAGAACAGGACCGGCTCTATGGGGAGCAGTCAAAAATCTATGAGCTGGAGACCACCGCCAAAGCTTTGGAGCAGGAATACGCCAAAATCAAAAGCTGGGCAGATATGTACGATCAGTCCAGCATCGCCGGAAAGAAGATGATCCTGGCGCAGTTTATCAAGGGCGTTTACGTCCACCGAAATTATGAGATCGACATTGAGCTGACTGTTTCCTTTGCACAGCTCAAAAGCTATGCAAGGGCCGGTAGCTCAGGTGGGTGCAATGGGCCTGTAGCTGACGTGGTGGATTTTTGATGGATTTTCGCAAAAATGCCTAAAAAGTTCGGAGCAGAGTTAGAATGCTAACAACCAAAAAATCTGAAAAAGTTAGAAAAATCCCCGGAAATCAGACAATTTCCGGGGAAATGGTGGACCTTAGGGGGATCGAACCCCTGACCTCCAGATTGCGAACCTGGCGCTCTCCCAGCTGAGCTAAAGGCCCCTATATTGGCCTGCGAACGAGCCGCAGGCACTATGAAATTGATGTGGCATAAAACTGACCAATGTGGGCTCCCAGCTGAGCTACAGGCCCAAATGCTCAATTATTTTATCACATCATTTTTCATTCGTCAACTGTTTTTTGCATTGCTGAAAGGCCGTTTCCCAGGACGGGAAACGGCCTTCTGGTCAAATTACAAATCCGCCTGAAACGTTGAGCACTTCACCTGTGATAAATCTGGCCTGCGGAGAGGCGAGAAACCACATGGCGTCCGCCACATCTGCCGGGCGGCCAAGGGCCTCCAGCGGAGTCTCCTGACGGAGCGCCTCCAGGTCCTCCGCGCTGAGGCTGCGGAGCATATCGGTCTCAATCACGCCCGGTGCCACAGCGTTGACCCGGATGCCGGAGGGACCGAGCTCCTTGGCCAGAGATTTGGTCAGGCCAATCACAGCGGCCTTGGAGGCGGCGTAGGCGGCCTCACAGGAGGCCCCGACCAATCCCCACATGGAAGACGTATTCAGAATTACACCGTCTTTTCGCGCCAGCATGGAGGGCAGGGCGGCCTGAATGCACAGGTAGGTGCCGGTGACATTGACATCCATGATCCGCCGGAAGGTCTCCGGCTTGACCCAGTTGATGGGACCCCAGTCCGCGATGCCCGCATTGTTGATCAGCACATCCACCTCCGGGATCTGCCGGAAGGCATGGGCGACCTGCGCCTCATCTGAAACGTCGCACCGGATCGCGGTTGCGCCGGTTTCCGCGGCAAGCTGCGCCGCGGCTTTTTCCGAAGCGGCGTACAGGAAACAGACCCGGTCGCCCTCCGCCGTGAACCGCCGTACCAGCGCTGCTCCGATCCCACGGGAGCCTCCGGTGATGACTACGGTCCTCATGATTTCCGGAACCCTGCGGGGAATTTACCGCCCGGGAATCCGCTGAACCCAGCGGGGGTCTGCGGTTCTTCCTCCGTGGTGGCACCGATGAACTGACTGTTGTACAGATCGTAATAGAAGCCCTTCTGATCCAGCAGCTCCTGATGGGTGCCCTGTTCGATGATCGAGCCCTGATTCATTACGAGAATCAGGTCCGCGTCCCGGATCGTACTGAGTCGGTGGGCAATGATGAAGGAGGTGCGGCCCTCCATGAGCTTGGACATGGCCCTTTGGATCAGGACCTCCGTTCGGGTATCCACGGAGGAGGTGGCCTCATCCAAAATAAGGATACTGGGGTTGGAGAGGAAGGCCCGGGCGATGGTCATCAGCTGCTTCTGGCCCTGGGAGATGTTGGTGGCGTCGTCGTTGATCACGGTGTCGTAGCCCTGGGGAAGCGTTTGGACGAAGTGATCCACATACGCCATCTTTGCGGCGGCAATGATCTCCTCCTCTGTGGCTTCCTTGCCGGACAGAGAGTTGTAGCCGTAGGCGATGTTGTCCCGGATGGAGCCGCTGAACAGCCACACATCCTGCAGCACCATGCCGATGTGGCTCCGCAGGTCCTCTCTGGGAATGCTGCGGATATCGGTGCCGTCGATGGCGATGCGGCCGCCGTTCACCTCGTAGAACCGCATCAGCAGGTTCACCAGCGTGGTCTTGCCGGCGCCGGTGGGACCGACGATGGCGACCTTCTCGCCGGGACGGACCACAAGGTTCAGATGCTCGATCAGCTTGGTCTCCGGCTTGTAGCTGAAGGAGACGTCCTCGAAGGACACCACTCTGGGCTCCGCCAGGTGGTGCAGCGGCTCCTGATCCTCCATGGCTTCCTCTTCGTCCAGCAGCTCAAAGACCCGCTCGGCGGAGGCGATGGTGGACTGGATGGTGGAGGCAATGGAGGCGGTCTGGGTAATGGGCATCATAAGCTGGCGGGAATAGGTGATGATGGCGGTCAGATCGCCCAGCCGCACCACCATGCCGAAGGGGCCGCCGCCCACGATCCACAAGCCGCCCAGCACGCAGATGACCACGTAGTTCAGATTGTTGATAACACCCATGGCAGGCTGGATCACACCGGAGATAAAGGCGGCTTTAAAGGAGGACTGGAACAGGATTTCGTTTTCCTTCGTGAAGTTCTCCATGGCGGCCTCCTGACGGCCGAAGAGCTTGACCACGGTGTGTCCGGTGTACATCTCTTCGATCTGGCCGTTGAGATTGCCGGTGGAGGCCCACTGGGCGGTGAAGTACTGTTTTGCCTTGGCGGCGATGACCCGGGTCATCATAAAGCAGAGGATGATGGTCAGAATGCTCACCAGGGTCAGCACCCAGTTGAGAATGAACATGAACACCAGCACGCTGATCAGGGTAATGAGCGCGGAGATGATCTGAACCAGGCTCATCTGAAGCGTCATGGAGATGTTCTCCACGTCGTTGGCCACCCGGGAGAGAATATCGCCCCGGGAATGGGAGTCAAAATACTTGATGGGGAGCTTTTTCAGCTTCTGATCGATCATCTTCCGCATATCGTAGACCATATGCTGGCTGACGTTGATCATAATAAACTGCTGGCAGAGGTTGCAGATCACCGTCAGCAGATACAGTGCCCCGACGATGAGAGCGGCATGGCGCAGGGCGGTGAAATCAATGCCTCCGGCGCCGGCCTCCCGGGCTCTGACGCCGTCGGTGATCACGTTCACCATGTCGGCCAGCTTCATGGGCGCATAGGTAGTGGCCACCGTATAGATGATGGTCATGATTACGGTCAGAATCAGCAGGGGAAGCTGGGGGCGCAGCAGCTCCAGCAGCCGTTTCAGCGTTCCCTTGAAGTCATTGGCCTTTTCGTCGCTTCCGATGAATCGGCCGCCCGCATGACGCTTCATGCGCTGCATCTGGAGTTCTCGTTTTTCCTTCTCGACTTCTTCGTTTGCCATTTACGCCACCTCCTCTGCGCTGAGCTGGGACAGTACGATTTCTTTATAGACCTGACAGGTCTCCATGAGCTGTTTGTGGGTGCCGATTCCGGCGATTTTGCCCTCGTCCAGAACGATGATCCGGTCCGCGCCGAGGACGGTCGTCACACGCTGGGCCACGATCAGCACCGCCGCGCCCTGGGTCTCCTTCGCCAGAGCCTGCCGGAGCAGGGCGTCGGTCTTGAAGTCCAGCGCGGAGAAGCTGTCGTCAAAGATATAGACGTCGGGATGGCGTATGACCGCCCGGGCAATGGCCAGACGCTGCCGCTGACCGCCGGAGACGTTGGTGCCGCCCTGGGAGATGGAGGATTCCAGTTTGTCGGGCATCCGGGACACGAAGTCCTTGCCCTGAGCCACCTCCAGCGCGTGCCACATCTCCTCCTCTGTGGCGTCGGATTTTCCGTAGCGCAGGTTGGAGGCCACGGTGCCGTCGAAGAGCAGCGCCTTTTGGGGAACCACGCCCAGATGCTCCCGGAGCTTTGCCTGGGGCAGATCCCGGATGTCTACGCCGTTGAGCAGGATCTGGCCCTCGCTGGCCTCGTAGATCCGGGGAATCAGGTTCACCAGGGTGGATTTGCCGGATCCGGTGGAGCCGATAATGGCGGTGGTCTCGCCGGGACCGGTCACAAAGCTGATGTGCTCCAGCACCGGACGGTCCGCCTCGGGGTAATGGAAGGAGACGTCCCGGAACTCCAGCGAGGAGAACGGACCGATATCTCCGTCGTTGGTGCCGTTGTCCCGGATGGAGGGCTCATAGTCGAGAATGGCGTTGATCCGGCTGACGGAGGTCATGGCCCGGGGGATCATGTTCATCATCATGGACGAAGCCATGACGCTCATCAGGATCTGCATCAGATAGGTGACAAACGCGGTCAGGGAACCGATCTCCATGCCGCCGGTGTCGATCCGGATGGCGCCCATGTAGTAAGCCGCCAACGTGGCCATATTCATGACCAGGCTGACCACAGGCATCAGGGACATCATCAGCCGCTCAGAGCGCAGACCAATGCGCAGCATTTCCATGTTTGCCTTGTCGTAGCGTTCCGCCTCATATTCCGTCCGGACAAAGGCCCGGATGACCCGGATGCCCGTCAGCTTTTCCCGCATGATCTGGTTTAATAGATCCACCTGGGTCTGGCGGCGCTTGAACCAGGGATGGGATTTCCGGGTGATGAACAGTACGGCGACCGTTATAATGGGGATAATGAAGACCAGGATCACGCTGAGCTTTACATCCTGCTTCAGGCACATGACAATGCCTCCGATCAGCAGAATGGGCGTGGTGATGATGGTACGCAGCAGCATCTGCATCATCATCTGCAGCTGGTTGACGTCGTTGGTGGTGCGGGTGATGAGGGAAGGCGTGCCGAACTTGTCCAGATCCGACTGGGAGAAGGACTGAACCTTGGTAAACAGGGCCAGACGCATATCCCGGCCGTAGGCCAGAGAGGTCTTGGTGGAGAAATATGTGGTGCCGACCGTGCAGGCTCCGACGATCAGAGCCACCACCAGCATAATGGCGCCGTAGGAGAGGATCTTGCCGATGTCTCCCTTCATGACGCCCTGGTCGATGATGGTGGCGTTCAGGTCCGGCAGGTACAGATCGCTGAAGCTCTGGGCCGCGATAAATACGATCGTCAGAACGATCCACCATTTATAGGGGTTTAGAAATTTCAAAAAGTTCTTCAATGTGCGTCACTCCTCGCAGGGGATTCCGGATGCTCCTTCAGGATGCTCCGGAGGTTTTCCTCCATCTGTATCATGGAGGAGAGCATGGTGTCAAAGTCTGTCTCTGAGATGCCGGAGATGCACCGGGCAAAGTAGGCGTTGACGTTTTTCTGGTTTTCCGCGTCGATGACCAGAGCGGATTCCGTGGGATAGATCCGGGAAATGCGCTGATCCTCCTGATCGGGCCGGCGATCGATATAGCCGGATTTCTCCATCTTCTGCAGCATGACCGTGGCGGTCGCCCGCTGAATGTGGAGCTTGTCAGCCAGCTCCCTCTGACTCAGACCGGGATGGCGGATAATGACCTTCATGGCGCCGGCCTGTGCCGGAGGAAGTCCGTCGTCCCGGAACAGAGATCGAAACGCCATGTGGTGCAGCCGTCCCAGCAGTTCGATCTTGCGGATGGCTGCAAATTCCCGGGATTCCTCCTCCGGTTCTTCATCCTCGGCGAAGGGCGGGCGCCGGTCCGGAGGACAGCCGTCGTAGAGCGGATCCTGTTCCCAGGGTTCTTCCGGGTGCTTCATGTATGGATGCTCCTTCCTTGAAAAGTTTCAATCCGGAATGTAATGCAGCAAACTGTCATTTATCTAACAATTAGCAAACTAACAATACAGCATTTCAGGGAGAATGTCAACTGTTTTTTTGTGTAGTTTCCGTGGAGCGGGGATTTCGAAAAAAGAAATCCCGGCACACGGTGTGTGCCGGGACAATCGGGACGCGAATCAGAAGTAGTACAGCTCCTTGGCAGCGCGGGTCAGTTCCTCGCGGTCCTCGGGATGGGCCAGGCCGATGAGCAGCTTGGCGCGCTCCCGGACGGTGGTGCCGCGCAGGTCGGCAATGCCGTTCTCGGTGACCACGTACTGGACGTAGTTGCGCTGATGGGTGACCACGGCGCCGGGGGTGAGGGTGGCCTTGATCTTGGGCATGCCCTTCTTGGTACGGCTGGAGAAGCACAGGATGCCCTTGCCGTGCTCGGCGAAGTAGGTGCCCAGGGTGAAGCAGAAGCCGCCGCCGGAACCGGAATACTGCACAGGGCCGATGGACTCGGCGCAGACCTGGCCGGTCAGGTCGATTTCCACCAGGGTGTTGATGGAGACCATGTGATCCTGACGGGCGATGTTGGCGGGGTTCAGGACCTCGGGGCCGGGACGCATGACGCACTTGGGATTGTCGTGCAGATACTTGTAGAGCTCATGGACGCCGTCCGCGAACACGCCGACGTGCAGGCCGGTGTCGTAGGGCTTCCGGGCGCCGGTGATGACGCCGGCTTCGATCAGGGTGGCCATGGAGGAGGTGAACTGCTCAGTGTGCAGGCCCAGATCCTTCTTGTCCATCAGGTGCTTGCCCACGGTGTCGGGGATGCCGCCGATGCCCATCTGGATGGAGTCGCCGTCCTCGATCAGAGAGGCGACCATCTCGCCGATCTTGTCCTCCTCGGGCGTGGTCTGGGGGGTGCCGATGCAGTACTCAGGGGTGTTGACCTCATAGAGCAGGGTGACAGCCTCCACGGGAATGGCAGCGGAGCCGTTCATGTAGGTCAGATTGGGGTTGACCTCCACGATGATGGTCTTGTGCTGCTCAATGGCGTCCTTCACAGCGTAGTACTCGATGGTCTGGTTCATGCCGATGTACATATTGCCGTGCTCGTCCATGGGGGAGACCTGAGCGGTGAAGATGTTGCAGGGCTTGTGCCGGTTGACCATGCGGTAGTAGTTGGGAAGGTCAACGGGAATGAAGCTGGCGTTGAGCAGCTTGTGAGCCTGCCGGTAGGAGGGGCCGTAGAAATAGTTGTGGCAGTTGATGTGGCCGTTCATGCCGGGGGTCATCATGAAGGGATAGGAACCAATGCGGCTCTTGTAGACGATGACGTTGTCAACACGATCGGCAATCTCATGCAGACGGCTGAACAGGGTCTCAGGCTCATTGTAGTTGTTGGAGCACCAGATCACGTCGCCGGACTTGATCATGGCGAGGGCATCCTCTACGGTGCCCATTTTACTGTCGTAGATTTTTTTGTAATCTTCGTAAGTCATGCAGTAAACCTCTTTCCGGGGGCATCCCCAAATAATGTTATAAACGTAGCTTGTTTTATTATACAAATTTGTCCCGGGATTTGCAATAGAAAGTCTACCGAAAAGCAGAAATTGTGCGCATTTCCCTTTGGGCAGATTATATAACGGGTGATATATAGCACCTGGTGGATGCAGGAGCCGTGAAACAGCAAAAATCCACGGCAAAAGCCGTGGATTTACTCGTGGGATCAGACCGCACGGGTGACCTTGCCGGAGCGCAGACACCTTGTACAGACGTATACATGGCGCGGAGTACCGTCGACAATTGCCTTAACGCGCTTCACATTGGGCTTCCAAGCCTTGTTGGAACGTCTGTGAGAATGGGAAACTTTAATACCAAAGGTCACGCCCTTGCCGCAAAAATCACACTTAGCCATTAGCTGCACCTCCTCGCCGTATATAAAATGGCAGATTGCCTTTTGAGCATCGGATAACATTATAGCAGGACGATAATTAAAATGCAACACTTTTTTTCGTTTTTTTATTTTTCCGGGGCAGATGGCCGGTGTTGCGAAAACCACGGGAAAGCGGTATAATAATATAAAATGTGCAGAAGGAAGTGTCGCCATGGCTGTTTATATGGTCCCGCTTGCGAATCTGGCTGAGGAATTCAAGCTGGAACTGCTGTTCCGGTCTTCAGATTTTGACCGGATCCAGATCATTACGGAGGATGTCAGCCGTCCGTCCCTGCAGCTGGCCGGCTTTTTTGAACACTTTGAACCGTCCCGGCTCCAGGTCATCGGTCGGGTGGAGAATACCTACCTGGCGGGACTGACGCCGGAGCAGCGGGTGGTGGCCTTTGACCGGCTGTTTTCCTATCGTCCGCCGGCTCTGATCCTTGCCAGAAAGCAGGAGCCCTGGGACGAATGCATGGTGATGGCCCGGAAGCACAATGTTTCCATCCTCCGCAGCGAGGAGACTACCTCGGAGCTGGTGTCCTCCATGATCGCCACCCTCAAGCACCACCTGGCCCCCCGGCTCACCCGCCACGGCGTGCTGATCGAGGTCCACGGCGAGGGCATGCTCCTGCTGGGCGAGAGCGGCGTGGGCAAGAGCGAGGCTGCCATTGAACTGGTCAAACGGGGCCACCGCCTGATCGCGGATGACGCGGTGGAGATCAAAAAAGAGGGCGCTTATCTGCTGACCGGCTCCGCGCCGGAGCTGATCCGGCACTATATCGAGCTTCGCGGGATCGGCGTGATCAACGTGGCCCGGCTCTTCGGCATGGGTGCCGTCAAGGACTCCGCCAGCATTGATATCGTGGTGAATCTGGAGGCCTGGCGGGATGACGCCACTTACGACCGGCTGGGGGTGGACAATGAGTTCACCACGATCCTGGACGTGAAGATCCCAATGCTGACCATTCCGGTGAAGCCGGGACGGAACCTGGCGGTGATCCTGGAGGTGGCGGCCATGAACAACCGTCAGAAGAAGATGGGATATAACGCGGCCATGGAGTTTACGGAGCAGATCAACCGCCATATCGACGCGACGATGGCGGCGCAGGAATAAGGATGCAGAGCAGCGGCAGGATTTCCTGCCGCTGCTTTTTGCATAACCAAGGGTTATGGTTTATGATTTTTCGGTATTTGCGGACCGCCGCAGCACCGTGGTAAATTATAATGGTATTATTAGAAAAACAAGAAAGGAAGATCTGTTATGAAAAAGCAAATCCGGCTGCTGAGCCTGCTGCTTTCCCTGTGCCTGGTGCTTGGCGCGCTGACAGCGTGCGGCGGCACCGCAGGCGAGTCCGATCAGGGCAGCGCTGCTCCGGCGGAAGCGTCCGCCGCGGATGCGTCTGAGGCAGCGCAGACGGACACAGAAGCAGCCCCGGAACAGGCTTCAGCTGCTGAGACGGAAGCGGAAGACGGCAGCCTGCTGGAAGCAGCGGAAACGTCGGAAGAAGCGGAAACTTCTGATTTGGAGATCGTCCGCACCTATACCGAGGCTGAGCCCATGCCTCTGGTGGACGAGCCTGTGACGCTCACCGCCTGGGACTATGTGGTGCCTCCCGTCATGGAAGTGATCCAGGATTACGGCACCCAGGGCCAGGTCTATGTGGAGCTGCAGAAGCGCACCGGCGTTACACTGGACTTCACCACGGCTAACCTGCTCACCGCCACGGATGACATGGCGCTGATGATCGCGGCCAACGAACTGCCCGATGTGATCTTCAACTTCGGCATGTTCAACAGCTACAACGATGATGACCTCATCGACGGCGACATCATTGTCAACTACTCCGACTATGAGGACATCATGCCCAACTACTTCGACATCATCAACAACAACCCCTCCATTGCCCGGGACATCTACACCGAGCAGGGGAACGTTTCCCTGGCGGCCAACATCGCCAGCGACCTGACGCCCTCCTCCGGACCCGCCATCCGGCAGGACTGGCTGGATGCGGACGGCCTGGAGACGCCGGTGACGGTGGACGACCTGCATGAGGTCATGAAGACGTTCCAGGCGGAAAATGACAGCACCTATCCCTTCTGGGTCTCCGCCAACGGCAACTCCAGCGTAGCCGGCGCCTACGGCATCAGCTACAACGGCGACAACAACGGCATCGGCGGCTGGATCTGGAACGAGGAGGACGGCATGCAGTACTGCCTGCCCATGGACGGCTTCCGGGACTATGTACAGCTGCTGGCGGACTGGTACGCCGAAGGCCTGATCTCCCCGGACTTTGTGTCCAAGACCATGAGCGGCACCGCGCAGGATGACGAGATGGTGGGTGCAAACGGCCATCAGGGCGCCGGTCTTGTCACCACCTCGGTCATGAGCCTGACCAATCTGGCCGCCTACCTTCCCGAGAGCGATCTGCAGCCCATCCGTGCGGTGGTGCAGAACGAGGGAGACCTCTGCGGCTTCGACGATGCGGGAACCTCCCGGATCGGCCGGGGCGGCGCGGCGGTTGCCTGCTCCTGCCCGGACGTGGAGCTGGCCTGCCGGATCATTGATTACTTCTATTCCGACGAAGGCATCCTTCTGGCCAACTACGGCGTGGAGGGCGTGTCCTTCGAGTACAACGACGACGGGGAGCCTGAGCTCACTGAGCTGGTGACCAACAACCCCGAGGGCAAAGCCTTCGGCCTGTGCCTGATCCTGTATACCTCTTCCACGCCCTGCTCCATCGACATCAAGGCCCGGAACAACTTCGGCTATACCGATGCACAGGTGAAGGCTCTGGAGCTGTGGCTCCGGAACACCGATTCCATGATGGCGCCCGGTTCCGTCTGGGACGTGGACGCGCAGACCGAGTACTCCACCATTGCCACGGATCTGTCCAGCTTTGTCACGACCAACGTGCTCCAGTTCATCACCGGCGCCAAGCCCATGAGCGACTGGGATGCCTTTGTGGACGACGTGCTGGCCTCCTTCGATATCGAGCGTATGAAGGAACTCAACGATCAGGCCGTGGAAGCCTATCTCGGCGCATAACAACACCAATTATCTTTTTGCGGAGCGGCAGGCGGGGGGCCTGCCGCTTCTGCGTTTCTTGACAAATTCCCGCCTTCTGGTAAAATGAACGGAGAAAGGCGGGTGCAACATGGAACTGTCGCTGCTGTACTACTTTAAGACCGTTGCCGAGATGGAGAACATCACCAAGGCGGCGGAATCCCTGTATATCTCCCAGCCGGCCCTCAGCAAGGCCATCGCCAAGCTGGAAAAGAGTCTGGACGTGACGCTGTTTGAGCGCCGCAAGGGGCGAATCAGTCTTTCCGCCATGGGAAAGGTCTATTATGAATATGTGTCCTCCGCCTTTCAGGTGCTCGAGCAGGGAGAGCGGCGGCTCACGGAGCTGAAACAACAATCCGGCGATACGGTGGCCATTGCCTCTCCTGTGGCCGGCGTGCTCCATGAGCTGATCTATGACTTTCTCTCCGCCGGGGAGCAGGTCCAGATCCACCAGTTTCTCTATGAGGAGCATATCCTGGAAAGTGAACTTCTTTCCGGCGCGCTGGATTTTGCGGTAACTCCGGTGACCATTGAGAACAGCGAGATCGAGCAGATCAAGCTCATGGAGGAAGAGGTCTTCATCGTGGTCAGCCAGAACCACCCGCTGGCAAACGGAAAATATGTGCAGCTGAAGGAGTTCCGGGAGGACAATTTCCTGGTGGACGAGGCCAGCTTTGACCAGAAGATCATCAAGGTCCTGTGCGGCCTGGCGGGCTTTGAACCGAAGATCCTCCTGCACTCCAACGAGGGCGACCTGATCGACGACGCCATGCGGAACAATCTGGGCGTGGCGCTGGTGCCGGCCAATCTGATCTACCGGAAGAACATGCGGGGACTGCGGGCGCTGCGGGCCACGGACGTAGAGCTGGTGCGGCTGCTGTCCATAGCCAAGCGGCGGGACCGGCATCTGCAGTCCAACGCGGCCCGGCTTTACAACTACGCCATCCACTATTTCAAAAACCTGGGACGGGAACTGGACGAGTATTTCGGCCGGGAGTTCCCGGAAAACGAATTTGCCGGGCGGAAGCGCCTTGGAATCAATAACCTGAAGGAATGAGAAACACCCTGCGGTCAGCAGCCCGCAGGGTGTTTCTTAGCTCCAGTTTACGTCTGCTTCCTCCCGGAGCGGAAGCTCCCGGAAGATCCTGGCTACCGTGGCCTGATATTCCGTCAGGGACGTGGTTTTCCGGAGGGTCCGCCAGCAGGCGTCCCGCCGGTCGAACAGCAGGATCAGATAGGTCCAGATCTCCTTCATTCGGAACATGGTGGGTTTGGGACCATGCAGCCGGGCGGCGGTCTCCTGAAAGAATTCCTCACAGAAGGCCCGGAGGGTTTCCCGGTCCGCGCCGGGACCGCCCTGAAGCTTCCGCGCCAGCGCCGGATCCGCCACAAGTCCCCGGCCCAGCATGACCGATTCCGGTTCCGGATGGGAGGAAAAGATCCGCTGGCAGTCGGAGACTCTTGCGATGCCGCCGCTGAG
>CACYXZ010000043.1:0-12781 GCA_902778525.1 Oscillospiraceae bacterium
TGTTTCCCGCTGGCGTGGGAGAATCGCAAAGGGGGAACCCCCTTTGCCCGGTTCTTTCCCCTGTTTCTTGCCGGAACAAGAAACAGGGCCGCCGGAGGCTTTCAGAAAAGAGTTCGACAAACTCCGATTTGCAGCATTTCCTCCCTCTGCGCCGCTTATTATACCAAATAAAACTCCCATCCTCAACACCGGAAATCCGCCGCTTATGCAGAATCGACAGAAAAAGGCCGGATTTCTTTCATTCCACCCATTGACATACCAGCGGCAACATGGTATCATTTACATGTATCAAAACGTATGGTACAAGTTGTGACATTCTATTATATATTTTTACACAACGGAGGTATTTTTATGGCAATCAAAGTTGGTATCAATGGATTTGGCCGTATCGGCCGCCTGGTATTCCGGGCCAGCCTGAGTCATCCCGATGTGGAGGTCGTGGGCATCAACGATCTGATCACGCCGGATTATATGGCTTATATGCTCAAGTATGACACCATGCAGGGCAAATTTGAGGGCACCGTGGACTACACCGACCATTCCATCATTGTCAATGGCCGTGAAATCGCCGTGTTCTGCGAGCGCGACAAGGAGAATCTGCCCTGGGGCGAGATCGGCGCGGAGTATATCGTGGAGTCCACCGGCCTGTTCCTGACCAAGGAGAAGGCGCAGGGCCATCTCACCGCCGGCGCCAAGAAAGTCATCATGTCCGCGCCTGCCAAGGACGACACCCCCATGTTCGTCATGGGCGTCAACCAGGACAAGTATACCAAGGATATGGACTTTGTCTCCAACGCCTCCTGCACCACCAACTGCCTGGCTCCCATCGCCAAGGTCCTCAACGATAACTTCGGCATCAAGGAAGGCCTGATGACCACCGTGCACTCCACCACCGCCACTCAGAAGACGGTGGACGGCGTCTCCGCCAAGGATTGGCGCGGCGGCCGTGCCGCTGCCGGCAACATCATCCCCTCCACCACCGGCGCCGCCAAGGCCGTGGGCAAGGTCATTCCCGAACTCAACGGCAAGCTCACCGGCATCTCCATGCGCGTTCCCACCCTGGACGTGTCCGTGGTTGACCTGACCGCCGTGCTGGACAAGCCCGCCACCAAGGAGGCCATCTGCGAGGCGATGAAGGCCGCTTCCGAGGGCGAGCTCAAGGGCATCCTGGGCTACACCGACGAGGCCGTTGTGTCCTCCGACTTCCTGGGCGACAGCCGCACCTCCATCTTCGACGCCGAGGCCGGCGTGTACCTCAACGACCACTTCGTGAAGGTCATCTCCTGGTACGACAACGAGTGGGGTTATTCCAACAAGGTCGTGGAGCTCATCCGCCACATGTATTCCGTGGATCACGCGGAGTAATCACCGCATAAAACTGCCGCTCCCTTCGAAAGAAGGGAGCGGTTTTTCTTGTTTGGGAGAAAGATCCGAATTGCTCGAACAGGAACCGCAGTTTCAGACAAGGTCACCAATCCGTATCCCAGTCTGTATCTCCGGCGTCCCAGGTGTCGAAGTCGGGAGAATCGGGAGAGTCCGGAGAATCGTTGGACTCGCTTTCCTGTATCTCCTCCCAGGTGCTCGAACTCTTGAAGTTGCTGACGCCCCAGTCCGAGTCCCAGTCTTCCCCGAGGGAATACTCTTCATATCCGGAAACGGGAAATGCGTCGGTCTCGACCCAATCGCCGGCATAGTCAGCGTCATTCGTATAGTACCAGTCGGATCCGTAATGGTAATAGACCGTTCCGTCGCCTGTGCTATAGTAGCCGTCCCCACGGTGCTGATTCATAGAATAGACTGCCATCACAGTCGTTAAGAGAATCATCACGATGATACAGATGATCGGCGGAATGATACCCGAGTTTTTCAGCCGGCTCCTGCGTGAACCGGAGGAGGTCTTTTTCGGAATTCTGCCGTCAGGGAAGATTCCCCGGTCCTGGTATTCCGTGGTTTTCGAATGGACCCAGTTTGTATCAGAGGAAGCTTTTTCCGGAATTCTGCCGTCGGGATAGATCCCCCGGCTGCGGCATTCATCCATCAGTTTCTGAAACAGCTCGTGGACTGCAAATGCTTCGTTCGGCCCGCGGTAGCGAATGGAGCGCTGTCCGTTTGCCTTGTTCTTGTATACGACGAATTCGTCCCCGTCTTTGTATATTCCGAATGCTTTCGGCTTCCGATAGTCCTCCCCGATGAAGAACCGCATCCGCAGAAGGGGCATGCCCCGTTCTGCGCAGTATTCTTTCAGTTCCTCGATGGTACGGGGCAGGAAAATCTGTCTTTTCGTGTCTACGACGTAGCCTTCGTTCGGAGCGCCGCAATTCGGGCATTGCTGATCGGAAGAGGATACGGTCGAGCCGCAGTATTTACATTGGCTTGTGGATGCCATGGGTTGTTCCTCCAAACGCGACAGGAAACGGCTGACTCACACGGTCCTCACAGATCCCTGTTTCCTGATTTGTTTTTGCCTTTTCGGATTTTGCCTATGAGTTTCTTAAGCGGATCTCGAAGATGATGCCTAAAAATGATAAACGCGAACATTATCAGACTGCCCTCCGCAAGGATCAGGGCGAGCAGATTTTCCGGCACCTTGTCCCCGGCGGCTATTTTCGGAATATAATACCACAGACCTGCGGCGAAAAGGGCGATTAAGAGCAGGAAAACCGATCCGAAAACCACCGGCGACAGGATCGCTTCAAAACGTTCCATCCTGTCTTTGTCGAGCCAGGACCATATGGCGAAGGCGTAGAACGCCGTCCATACAACCGACAGCCAGAACAATACGGGTTCCGATCCATAGAATTGCACACAGCAAAAAAGCCCAATGGCAAAGGCCGCCGCAAATAAGCCTAAGATCAGGCAGAACGGAAATCCCTTCATGTGGGTTCTGTTTTTCCTCTGCCGGTGCATGCATCTTCGGCAGCGTTTGAAAAATCCCGCTTCACAAGCCGCTCCTGATCCCCGGCATGCTCCGGGACAACGTTACGCGCAATCTTATAACTGTGTTTCATGGGCGGATCTCCCTTCTCAGGCGCCTTCATTATACAACCGCGAAGGCACGCACGCAAGTGCAATTGTTTTTGATCCTTCAGGAGGGAAAGCGCCGACAGGACGGGCTATGGCAGTGCCTGCGGACTATGCAGCTAAGGGACGGGAGTGTTCATGTAAATGCTTTTCCGGCCCGGATTTGCTCGTTTCGGGGCGGGAAGCAAAGAGGAGAAACAGGCGCGGCATCGCGGGACCTCACGGAAAAACGGTCTCCTGGCGCGGATCCGCTGCTTGCATCATAGGCGGGATCTGTGCTATAATGGCTGACGTGCGTCCCGCGGACCTGCCGCAGCGGCGGCTGCCTGCAACGCGGTTCGGGAGTACGGGACTGCGCTCTTCAGGGCCATCAGGGAAGAAGAATTCCGTAACGGCCGGTTATCAGTCAGGACCCCCTGCGTCGGATTTGTACAGACGGCAAAACCGCTGAAAACAAAGGGGAGCATGAATCGAGGTTGAATCCATGAATATCACAAGGCGGGATGTGCTGGAACTGCGCCGGCGCATGACGAAAAAGGGCTGTACATTTACCCGGCTGTGCGGCTGCTATGTGGACGGGAATAAAAACGTCGTGCTGAAGTTTTCCGAGGCCTTCTCCGATCTGGAGGAGGACACGTTCTATAAGTATCTGGAGATCGCCAAGAAGGCCATGTCCGGATCCCTGGGGAACAATCTGCTGGAGCTGCGGTTTCAGCGCGGGGAGACTGCCGATGAGCGGCAGCGCTCCCTGTACGCCCTGAAGGCCAGCGGCCTGAAGGAGCCGGAGATGCTGGACCGGCTCTACCAGCTGATCATCGAGAATTACAGCTGCAGCGGGAATTATCTGATCCTGGCGTTCCACGACAAATACGACGTGATCGCCCGGACCAGCGACCGGCGGAAGCTGGACGAGTCCAGCGAGATCTACGAATATATGATCGTGGCCATCTGCCCGGTGGATTTCTCCAAGCCGGGACTGAGCTACCGGGAGGAGGAGCACCGCATCGGCGTCAGCGACCGGTTCTGGATGGTGGGTGCGCCGGAGATCGCCTTCACCTATCCCGCGTTTATCGACCACGGCGGCGATTCCAACGCCGTTATGTACTATGTGAAGACCGGGAAGGACTCCCGGCAGGAGTTTATCCAGGATGTGCTGCTGTGCGGTGCCCAGCGGACCGCGGGGGAGGAGAAGACCGCCTTCAAAGAGGTGATTCAGGACGCCTTTGAGGATCCCCAGCAGGGAGAAAGCGTTTTCCTGAAGGTCCAGAAGCAGCTCAGCGACATGACCCGTCCCGATCCGGATCAGGAGGACGACGACCCCTCCATCGCTCTGACGGGGCCGGTGATGCGGGAGGTCATGGCCCAGGTGGACATGCCGGAGGAGGCCCGGGAGATCATCCAGGAGGCCTTTGAGGACCGCTTCGGTGAGCTGCCGCCCCAGTCCCGGAACGTGGTGGACGAGAAGCTGGTGGAGGAGAGCGCACAGCGGATCCGGACCCTGGAGCTGGAGAGCCAGGTGACAGATCTGAAGGAGGAGCTGGAGGTCCAGTCCAAAGAGCTTTCCGAGGCCCGGACGGCAGTTCAGGCGGCCCTGGCGGCAAATCCCTCGCTGGAGGGTGGGGAGGATATCGCCATCTCCCTGCGGGTGACGCCCCAGAAGGCAAAAAAGATCCACGCCCAGATGATCAGCGGCGTGAAATACCTGGTGGTGCCCCTGGAGAGCGGGGACTCCACCCAGATCAACGGCGTGGACATGGAGTTCTGAAGAAAACCCGTCCGGTCCCAGCGGACCGGGCGGGTTCTGTTTTTCGGGTCAGGGCTTGATCTTGGCGCCGCAGCTGATCCCCTGGATGGACTCGTCGTTTTTGATCCAGTCCTCCACGTCCACCACGGTGTACTCGGTGGGCGTGTTGCGGATGATCACCTGGGAGATGCCGGCGTTGATCACGTTCCGGCGGCACATGGAGCAGGAAGTGGTATCCCGGAGCAGCTCTCCGGTGACCGCATCCCGGCCGCAGAGATACAGCGTGCCGCCGATACATTCGCTGCGGGCGGCGGAAATGATGGCGTTGGCCTCCGCGTGGACGGAGCGGCACAGCTCATACCGCTCCCCGCTGGGGATGGCGAGCTGTTCCCGGACACAGTAGCCCAAGTCGTTGCAGTTGACCCGGCCCCGGGGCGCGCCGTTGTAGCCGGTGGAAACGATCTCGTCGTTGCGGACGATGATGGCGCCGTAGTGCCGGCGGCGGCAGGTGGAGCGTTCCAGCACGGTCTGGGCGATATCCAGATAGTAGTTGATCTTGTCGATGCGTTCCATAAAAGGCCTCCTCAGGCAGTTCATTTCCTCCATTATACCGGATTTTCCGACAGGGTTCAATATCTGTGTAAATCATTCAACTTATTTTGACAAGTCCCCGCGGCTTTGCTATAATATACAAAGAATCCTTTAGCCTGACCATGTTGTCGGGACGTTATTACCAAGGAGGAGATTAAAGATGATGTATTGTCCGAATTGTGGAGCTCAAATGGACGATGACGCCAGATTCTGTCCCAACTGCGGGAACATGGTGTCACCTCCCGCCCCGCCGGAGCCCGAGGCTCCTCTGACGCCTCCTGCCCCGCCGGAAGAAGCGCCCGTGTTCAACCAGGCGCCTCCCGTTGCGCCGGATCCCGGCTACTACCAGGCGCCTCCCTATGAGTCCTATCAGGCGCCTCCCGCCGCACCAAAAGGCCCCGGCTTCATGAGCGCTTACCTCGGCGCGTTCTCCGTGCTGAAGGGCAAGCCCATCCGCCTCTGGGGCCTGAGCCTGCTGCATGGCCTGCTCAGTTTCCTGGCCACGGTGATCGGTGCGATTCCCATTATCTCCATCCCCCTCACCTATCTGCTTGACGTGGGCATGAAGGCCATCTACCGGGACGGCCTCCGGGGAAAAGAGGTCAACAGCGACCAGCTCTTTATGGCCTTCAACAAGCGGTTCCTGCGCTTTGCCGGCGGCATGGCATGGAGAGATCTGTGGATTCTGATCTGGTGCCTGATTCCCATCGTGGGACCCATCTTTGCCATCATTAAGGCGTATTCCTACCGCTTTGTTCCCTACATCCTGCTGGATGACGAGGAGATCTCCGCCACCCAGGCCCTGCGGGAGTCCATGGCCCAGACCACGGGCATGAAGGGGCAGATGTTCCTCGCGGACTTCCTGGTCTATGTGGCGATCTTCGTGGTCAGCCTTGTGCTGAGCCTGCTGGCACAGATCCCCTACATCGGCGTGCTGTTCGGGCTGGTGCTGGTGATCGTGATGATCCTGATCTGCATGTTTATCTCCCTGTTCCTGGGGCTGGTAGAGGTCTACTTCTACGAGAAGTGCCCGAACCGCTGATCACGGGTTTCTCACAGGTATGGATCGCGCGGACAGCATCTGGCTGTGGATCCTGACGGCGCTGGCGTTTCTGGCGGCGACGCTGCGGCTCCTGCTGGCAAAGAAGCAGGGTTCGCCTCTGCCGAGGTTCTGGCGGATCCAGAGCTTCGTGTTCCCGGTGATCCTGCTGGCGGCGGCGATCCTCTTCCAGACCGGCACGGCGGATATCGTGTTCCCGGCGGTGCTGATCGGGATCGCGGAGGAGCTGATTCTCGGGGCGGTCCGGAAGCGGAAAGAAAAGCAGGAATGAAACAGGCGGGTGTGCGATCTGCACACCCGCCGTTTTTACGGCCTGAACATTAGAATTTTATCACATCCGGTTCCGTGTCTTGATTCTCATTTGCCGCAGCGTCAGGAGTCCCCCATGAACTGTCAAAAGGCGGGCGGGGCATTTGCGGCATCTGCGGTTTTGAATTGTTAGGGAGATTCAGCAGGCTGCACAGCATCTTCTCGTAAATCTGCAGCATCCGTTGATTGGTGGATTCTCTGGCAGAGACCATATGCCCGATAGCATCGGCTTTAGCCTGGCCCATTAGATCGCCAGGGCTTCCGGCTTCGCCTGGAGAGCCGGCTCCCAACTCCGACAGCATGGAGAGAATCTCAGAGAAGTAGCTGTTATCCTTGCGAATAGCTTCAATCTGACTGAGAATATAGGGTACGGAGTACTCCGCGTTATGAGCGGATTCGTCCGGAATCTGGTTTTTCATTTGTTCTGTCATGTTATGTTCCTCCAAATCTAAATTCGGCGGACACGCCAGACAAATCGAATGCTCGTCAATGAAGCGTGCCCGGCCGTGTTTGACAAGACCTTTTGCCCGCTTGGGGTAGGTCGCTTCATATTCGTTTCCAAATTCGTCTACCACACGTATGTTTTTTTCGATGGGTGTCATCCCCTTGGTATAGACTGTGAATCGCTGTTTTTTCTGATGGGTGCCATCCCCAGATTCCAAAATCAAAATACCATGTTTTTCCTGCTCTGTCAAGAGAAAGCGCCGCCGCCCATCGGGCGGCGGCTTGTCTGTATATTCAGGTTCAGCAGATCACCTGGCTCCAGCCGTAGGGATCCGCCACCCGGCCCCACTGGATGCCCGTGAGGGTATCGTAAAGATCCTGGGCCACGGGGCCGATGCCGCCGCCGGAGATCACGAAGGTCTCGCCCTTGTAGTAGAGGGAGCCGATGGGGCTCACCACAGCCGCGGTGCCGGAGCCGAAGGCCTCCTCCAGAGAGCCGTCCCGGGCCGCGCCGATGAGCTCGTCCACGCTGAGCCGCCGCTCCTCCACCTCGTAGCCCTTGTCCCGCAGGAGCTGCAGGCAGCTCTTCCGGGTGATGCCGGGGAGAATGGAGCCGTTGAGGGCGGGGGTGACGATCTTGCCGCCGATCTTGAACAGCACGTTCATGGAGCCCACTTCTTCAATGTACTTGCGCTCCACGCCGTCGAGCCAGAGGACCTGGGAGAAGCCCTTCTCCTCGGCCTTTTCGCCGGCCCGCAGGGAGGCCGCGTAGTTGCCGCCGCACTTGGTGAAGCCAGTGCCGCCCCGCACTGCCCGGACGTCGTCCTCCTCGATCATGATGCTGACCGGAGCCAGGCCCGTGGCGTAATAGGGCCCCACGGGGGAGAGGATCACGGCAAACTGATAGGTGTGGGAGGCGTGTACGCCCACATGGATGTCGGTGGCGAAGATAAACGGGCGGATATACAGGGAGGTGTTGGGGGCCGTGGGGACCCAATCCTTCTCCAGGGTCACCAGCTGCTTTACCGCCTCCACGCAGAAGTCCACATCGATCTTGGGGATGCTCATGCGCTCGCAGGAGTCGTTCATGCGCTTGAAGTTCTCCTCCGGCCGGAACAGGCGGATCCTGCCCTCCTCGTCCCGGTAGGCTTTCATGCCCTCAAAGATCTCCTGGGCATAGTGGAGCACCATGCAGGCCGGATCCATCTGGAAGGGGGCGTAGGGGACGATCCGGGGATCGTGCCAGCCCTGCTCTCGGTCGTAGTTCATCAGGAACATGTGGTCGGTGGTGAATACGCCGAAGGGAATGTCGGGTCCGGCGGGTTTTTCCTTATAATTGGTGGTCAGGGTGACAGAAATTTTGTCCATGGATCTCAGCCTCCATCTGAAGTCAGAATTGTCAGTAACATTATAGCGCGGCAGACCGGCTGCCGCAAGATAAAAACCGCATGGATTTCAATGATTTACTCCGATAAATTCCGGCAAAGTGACAAAAGCGCTCCGGACCGGAGGCCCGGAGCGCCAAAGAAGTCCGTTATTCCGCGTCCTCCTCGGTTTTTGCCTCCCGGATGGCTTTCGCCTGCATCTCCTGGATCTCCGGCCAGACGGAGAGCATGGGCTCTTCCTGCTTGCCGTGGAGCTTCCGGTCGATGTAGTTCTTGGTGCAGCGCATGACCAGCGGACTGAGTACCAGCACGCCGATCAGGTTGGGCAGCATCATCAGGCCGTTGAAGGTGTCGGAGATGTCCCAAGCCAGCTGGGCGGTCATGATGGAGCCCAGGAACACGATGATCGTGAAGATGACCCGGTAGGGGGTGACCGCCTTGTCGCCGAACAGATACCGGCAGGCGGTGGTGCCGTAGTGGCTCCAGCCAAGCACGGTGGAATAGGCGAACAGCAGGATCGCCAGCGCGATGAAGCCCGCGCCCACGGGACCGAAGGCGATCCGGAAACTCTCGCTCATGAGGTTGCTGGAACCCACCGCTTCGCCAGCTTCGGTGAGGACGCCGGTGTTCAGATCCACCAGACCGGAGCTCAGGATGGTGAGGGCGGTCAGGGTGCAGACCACGATGGTGTCTGCAAAGACCTCAAAGATGCCCCACATGCCCTGCCGGATGGGCTCCTTGACGTTGGAGGAGGAGTGGACCATGACGGAGGAGCCGAGGCCGGCCTCGTTGGAGAACACGCCCCGCTTGAAGCCCATCTTCATGGCCATGGCGATGCCGGCGCCGACGCCGCCGCCGACCACGCCGCGAATGGAGAAGGCGCCCTTGAAGATGGCGGCAAACACGGCGGGAACCGTACCGATATTCTTGCAGATGATGAAGATGGTGCCCAGCAGATAGAGGATGACCATGAAGGGAACCAGCTTCTCGGTGATGGCGGCCACACGCTTCAGACCGCCCAGGATGACCAGGCCCACGGCGATAACCAGGAAGATGCCGGTGGCGATGGTGGGGATGTGGAACGCGCTCTCCACATTGGAGACCATGGAGTTGACCTGGCTCATGTTGCCGATGCCGAAGGAGGCCAGCAGGCAGAAGAAGCTGAAGAGCACAGCCAGGATCGCGCCGATCTGCTTACAGCCTTTTTTGGCGCCCAGGCCGTCCCGGAGATAGTACATGGCGCCGCCGTGCCATTCGCCGTCCTGGCCCTTCTTCCGGTACAGGATGCCCAGCACGTTTTCCGAATAGTTGGTCATCATGCCGAAGAAGGCGATGAGCCACATCCAGAACACGGCGCCGGGACCGCCGGTGGCGATGGCGCCCGCCACGCCCACGATGTTGCCGGTGCCCACGGTGGCGGCCAGCGCGGTACACAGGGACTGGAACTGGGAGATGGTGCGGTCACCGGTGTGGCCGATGACGTGCTTGTCCTTGAAGATGGCGCCGATGGTGTTCTTCATCCAGTGGCCGATGTGGGTGATCTGGAAGAACTTGGTCAGGCATGTCATCAGCACGCCCACAAAGCCCAGCAGGATCAGCGCCGGCCAGCCCCAAACCACGCCGTTGATCGCGTTGTTGATGTTGGTGATGATTTCGATCATTCCGTTCACTCCTATACGATTCTCCACAACAAAAAATGACACGCGAAAGCGTGCCCAAACAAAAAGCAGGATCTCTGTCCTTTTGCCTGAGAGATCACGGCCTGCGCGGCCGCTTACACCTTCGGCACCCAAACGGGCTTCTCCAGAGGGCGGGGACCCATGAAATCCATGGACTCCACACGACATTCCTTTGCTGCGGTAAAGTGTTATACCAATCCTAACACATCGCAAACAGGAATGCAAGAATTATTTCGTAAAAACTCAACAATCCGCGAAAAAGACTGCAAAACACACAAAACAAACCAGAAATGAAGATATTTTTTCAGAAAAATCGGGCCCGGATGAAACTCCGGACCCGATAACTTGCAGATCAGTAGCCCACAGCCGTGGAGCCGCCGTCGATCACGACCACCTGGCCGGTGGTGTTTTCGCTCCATTCAGACAGCAGGTAGAGCGCCATGCCCGCGATCTCCTCCGGATCGCTGAGACGGCCGGTGGGAACGCCGGTGGTGGGAGGGCCGCCGGGGCCGTCCGCAGGGCTTCCGGGACCGCCGGGACCGGGCTTGCCTTCCGAGGGCAGGTGGACGCCTGCGCCGCCGGACATGACGCCGCCGGGGGCGATGACGTTGGCGCGGATCCCCGCAGCCGCCCATTCCACCGCGGCCTGCATGGTCACGGCGACCACAGCGCCCTTGCTGGCGGAATAGTGGGCCGAGCACATGGGAGGCGTCATGCCCCGGATGCCAGCCATGGAGGCGATGTTCACAATGGCGCCGAACTTCTGGGGCAGCATGGACTGCTTGACCACCTGCTGCATCATAAAGAACAGACCCTTGGCGTTGGTATTCATGACCCTGTCCCATTCGGCGCTCTGGAGCTCCACGCCGGGGCCGCCGGCCATGATGCCCGCCGCCTGGATGAGAAAGCGGATCTCGCCGAGCTCCGAGCGGATCTTCTCCACCACGCCGGGGATGGCCTCCACGTCGGAGACGTCCAGGGCGTAGGCCTTTACCTCACCGCTGTCCCGGAGCAGTTCCGCCGCCTTTTCGATCTTTTCCGGGTTCCGGCCGATCATGGCCACCTTTGCGCCGGATTCCGCCATAAACTTCGCGCAGGTAAATCCGATGCCGGAGCCTGCGCCGGTGACGACGCATACCTGATTGTCAAACCGAATATTCATAAAAAACCTCCGATCAGTTTTTAGTGTACAGGATTCCGCACTTGCCGGATGAATAGACCAGGGGCGCCGCCCCATCGGGCATGGGCATTTCGCCCGGGACGCCCTCGATGGAGCCGTCCAGCGCGCCGTCCACCGCCGCCATCAGAGCGGGGATCGTGGTCAGAGACACCGGGCAGGTGTTGTGACAGGGGTAGATCGTGTCAAATCCGCCCAGATCCATGAGCTTGTTCAGGGTCTCCCGGTAGGTGTGAATATCCCGGTGGGATCCGAAGAGGAAGACGGGACCGTAGGACACCGTATCTCCGGAGAAGAGGATCCGGTTCTCCCGGTCCAGCAGGCAGATGCTGCCGGGGGTGTGGCCCGGGGCCTCGATCACCGACAGGATCCTGCCTCCTAAATCAAAGGAAGTGCCCTCGGTGACCGGATGAAGCCGGGAGACCAGCTCCGGCCGGAACCGGGTGATCACCGGGAATTCCGCCGGGTGGGCGTAGATGTCCGGGAAGGAACCGCTGTTTGCGGTGTGGTCCCCGTCCCCGTGGGTCTGGACGACGATCAGCGGCAGGTCCGTCACGGTGCGGATCAGGCCGGGCAGATCGCATTCCCCCGCGCCGGTGTCCAGCAGCAGCGCCCGTTCCGTCCCCAGGATCAGGAAACAGCGGACCATGCCCTGGTCGATGCTGTAGACGCCGTTGCTGATCCGGTTCAGCGTGGTGGTGAGTTCCATATGATCCATCTCAACGCCCCCAATTATTTGAAGTAGTCCACGCCGGCCTGGAAGATGGGCTGATACTTGTTGCCGTAGATGTTTTTGCCCACGAATTCCCCGGCGCGCTCGGTGTGGCCCATCTTGCCCAGGACCCGGCCGTCAGGGGAGGTGATGCCCTCGATGGCCAGCATGGAGCCGTTGGGGTTGTAGCGGATGTCCATGGAGGGATTGCCCAGGAGATCCGTGTACTGGGTGGCGATCTGGCCGCCGCTGATGAGCTTCTGGAGCATCTCCTCCGTGGCCACGAACCGGCCTTCGCCGTGGGACACGGGGATGTTGTGCAGGTCGCCCACATTGCAGTGCAGCATCCAGGGGGACTTCACCGAGGCCACCCGGGTGGTGGTGTAGCAGGACTGGTGCCGGCCGATGAGATTGTAGGTCAGGGTGGGACAGCTCTCGTCCATGGGGACGATCTCGCCGAAGGGCACCAGACCCAGCTTGATCAGCGCCTGGAAGCCGTTGCAGATGCCCAGCATCAGGCCGTCCCGCTGTTTCAGCAGATCGTGGACCACGTCGGTGAGCACCGGATTGCGGAAGAAGGAGGCGATGAATTTGCCGGAGCCGTCGGGCTCGTCGCCGCCGGAGAAGCCGCCGGGCAGGATGATCATCTGGGCGGAGCG
>CACYXZ010000043.1:12821-14956 GCA_902778525.1 Oscillospiraceae bacterium
GTCAGGTTCTTCACCACGATGATCTCCGGTTCGCCGCCGGACTTGGCCACGGCACGGGCGGTGTCATATTCGCAGTTGGTTCCTGGGAACACGGGAATGACCGCTTTGGGCCTGAGATGGTTGTAGGCGGGCGCAGCGGTGTTCCGCTGATCGTAGAGGATGGTGGACACGCCCTCGGTGGTGCCTGCCTTTGTGGCGAACACGCCCTCCAGCTTGCCCTCCCAGATCTCCCGGTAGACATCGATGGAGACGGGGCCGTCCCCCAGGTCGATGTCGGCGGAGTCGGTGGTATAGCCCACCAGAAGGGCGCCGTCCACCTTTTCCCCGCACTCGCAGAGAATGGAGCCGTAGCTCTGGCGGAACAGGGTGTCCGGATCGAGACCGTCCGCCGCCACAAAGCCCACGCCGTTGCCCAGCGCCATCTTCAGGATGCCCTCGGCGGCGCCGCCGGCGGTCAGGGACCAGGCGGAGAGGACCGCGCCCCGGTCCGCAAGCTGATGGACGGCCCGGAAGACGGCCTTGGTGCCGTCATAGTCGGTATAGCCCGGCACCTCGAAGAGATAGACCGGATGGCCGCCGGCCTTGAATTCCGGCGTCAGGACCTTTCCGGCGTTCTGGGCGGCGATGGCAAAGGAGACCAGGGTGGGCGGCACGTCCAGATCGTTGAAGGAGCCGGACATGGAGTCCTTGCCGCCGATGGCCGCCACGCCCAGACCGATCTGGGCCGTGAAGGCGCCCAGCAGCGCCGAGAAGGGCTTGCCCCAGCGGGCGGGGTCGGTCCGGAGCCGCTCAAAGTACTCCTGGAAGGACAGATACGCCCGGTCGGGATCGCAGCCCGCCGCCACCAGCTTGGACACGGATTCCACCACGGCAGTGGCCGCGCCGGCAAAGGGATTCTGAGAGGAGAGCTCCGGGTTGAAGCCGTAGCCCATCACCGAGCAGGTGGAGGTATCCTTCACCCCGGAGGGCAGCAGCGCCGCCATGACCTGGGTGGGAGTGAGCTGATATTTGCCGCCGAAGGGCATCAGCACGGAGGCCGCGCCGATGGAGCCGTCGAACCGCTCCACCAGACCCCGCTGAGAGCAGCAGGCCAGAGATCCGGCCAGGGCTTTGAGCTTTTCAGAGGGGGTGCCCTCCAGCTCCGGCTGCCGGAGGCCGGGCAGCGGCGCCACGGAAACGGCGGTGTGCTTGTCGGCGCCGTTGGAGTTCAGGAATTCCCGGCTCAGATCCACAATGGCCTTTCCGTTCCAGCGGAGGACCATCCGGGGACTTTCCGTAACGGAGGCCACCAGCGTGGCCTCCAGGTTCTCGTTTGCTGCCGCTGCCAGGAAGGTATCCACATCCTGATCCGCCACCACCACGGCCATGCGCTCCTGGGATTCGGAGATGGCCAGCTCCGTGCCGTCCAGGCCGTCGTATTTCTTGGGCACGGCGTTCAGGTCGATGTCCAGACCGTCGGCCAGCTCGCCGATGGCCACGGAAACGCCGCCTGCGCCGAAGTCATTGCAGCGTTTGATGAGCCGGGTCACGTCCGGATTTCGGAACAGGCGCTGGAGCTTGCGCTCCTCGGGGGCGTTGCCCTTCTGGACCTCGGCGGAGCAGGTCTCCAGAGACGTGGAGGTGTGGCTCTTGGAGGAGCCGGTGGCGCCGCCGCAGCCGTCCCGGCCGGTGCGTCCGCCCAGCAGGATGACCTTGTCCCCGGGGGCGGGACGCTCCCGGACCACGTTGGAGGCAGGAGCAGCGCCCACCACCGCGCCGATCTCCAGACGCTTGGCCACATAGCCGGGATGATAGAACTCATGGACCAGGCCCGTGGACAGGCCGATCTGGTTGCCGTAGGAGGAATAGCCCGCCGCGGCGGTGGTGGTGAGCTTCCGCTGGGGAAGCTTGCCGGGAAGGGTCTCGGACAGGGGCACCGTGGGGTCGCCGGCGCCGGTGACGCGCATGGCCTGATAGACGTAGCTCCGGCCGGACAGCGGGTCCCGGATGGCGCCGCCCACGCAGGTGGCCGCGCCGCCGAAGGGTTCGATCTCCGTGGGGTGGTTGTGGGTTTCGTTCTTGAACATCAGGAGCCAGTCCTCGTCCTGACCGTCCATGTCCGCTTTGATGCGGACGGAGCAGGCGTTGATCTCCTC
>CACYXZ010000044.1 GCA_902778525.1 Oscillospiraceae bacterium
CCGCTTTTTGCGGTAATTTTCCGCATCCACGTTGATGCGGACCCGCTTGTTCTGACCGTGGTTCACGGCGTAGTTGGTGATGTGCTGGATGGCGTCGAGGGTGTCGCCCCGGCGGCCGATCAGCATGCCCAGATGCTCGCCGATCAGCTCCACCGCGTAGGTGTCGTCGGCGACTTTCTTCGCCGAGGGAACGGCATCGGAGCCCATATGCTCCAGCAGGCCCTTCATGAAGGTCTCGATCCGGGCCTCTACGGTGCCTTCAGCGGCGGGGGCGGGAACCGCAGCGGGTTCGGCTTTCTTCTCCGTCTGTTTCTCCGGCTTGGGCTGGGCCTTGGGCGGTCCGGCCTTTTTCTCGGGCTTGGGCGCGGGCTGGGCCTTGGGCGGTTCCGGCGCCTTCTCCGGCTTGGGGTTCGGCACCTCATAGGTCAGGGAGACCTTGGCAGGACTGGCGCCGATTCCGAAAAAGCCTTTCTTGGGCTGCTCCAGCACCTCCACAGAAACGCTGTCCCGCTTTCTTGGGCTGCTCCAGCACCTCCACAGAAACGCTGTCCCGGTCCATCTGAAGCTGATCCAGGCCAGCCTGGATGGCGAGCTCAATGGTTGCGCCGGTGGCTTCGATTGATTTCAGCATGATTGTGTGCTCCTTTTTCAGCGGCCTCCGGGAGGCCGTAATCATTCAGGGTCGGTTGGATCCTCCGGGGTCTCCGGCTCCGGTTCTGCAGGGGCCTCCGGAAGGTCTCCTGCGTTCTGATACCGGTTCGGATCATAGGCGCGTCCGCGGCTGTAGGGCCGGTTGGGATCGCCGGACAGGCCGCCTTTTGCCTTTTCCTTTTCTTCCTGCTGACGGTGGTATTCCGCGCGCTCCTCCTCGGTGAACTTGCCCTCGGGGGTGTCGGCTTCCGCCAGCTTCTGCTGTTTTTTGATCTTACGGCGGCTGGTGTTGGGATTGGCGCCCTCCGGCATCATGGCCCGGCGCTCGGCCCGGCGGGCCTCCTTTTCCGCCTCGATGGCCGCCTCTTCGGCAGCCCGTTCCCGCTTGATCTCGTCCTCCTGGTCATAGACCTTCTTGTAGTGCACGGTGAGAACGCCGTCCAGCGCTGTATTGAACACCGCCTGGGCGATCCAGTAGATGCACATGGCCGCGGGCATGGAGAAGCCGATCCACAGGGAGAACAGGGGCATGACGTACATCATGGTCTTCATGCTCTGGGCCGCTGCCGCAGCGGCATCCTGATCCTTTTCGCCCTTGTCGTTGGTGGCGACGGAGCCGTTGAGCTTCTGGGAGATCTGCATGGATGCGAACTGGGACACGGCGGAGACCACGGGGATGATGAACAGACCGAATCCCACCAGCGTGTAGGGACCGTCGAACATCCAGCGCCAGGTGGGGATCTGACTCAGATCCACGCCCAGGAAATGGAAGTCGATGGCGCGGCTGGCGATATCCGGTACGATCGATTTGATGGCGTCCATGTTGTCATAGACGGCCTGGGCCAGAACGATCTCCGTGTAGTAGCTGCCCCGGCCGGATGTGGCCAGCTCCACCAGACCGCTGGAGGTCATGTAGTCCTGGATCTGGGTGATCTGATCGGCGGAGAGCTGCATCAGATAGGTCATGGGCTGACGGATGACATAGTACAGAGCCATCAGAAGGACCAGGGGAAGCAGAGACCACAGACAGCCGGACATGGGGCTGACGCCCTCTTTTTTGTAGAGAGCCTGCATTTCCTGCTGATACTTCATCTTGTCATCGCCGCATTTTGCCTCCAGCTCCTTGAGCTTCGGCCCGAGGCGGGAGGTCTTCATCATGCTCTTTTTGCTCTTGGCAGTGAAGGGCATCAGGATGAGCTTCGTGATCAGAGAGAACAGGATCAGCGCGACACCGTAGTTGTTGAACAGATGGTAGAGCATCCGCAGCAGCCACGCAAAGGGAATCAATACATAATGCATTTGTTACCTCCGGTCAATTCGATGGATCCGGTTACGGGACCGGATCATAAAAGTCTCCCTTGTAAAAGGGATTGCACCGCAGAATCCGCCGAAGGGCCAGATACCCGCCCTTCAGGGCACCGTACTTTTCCACCGCCTCCAGGGCATAGGCCGAGCAGGTGGGGATAAAGCGGCAGCAGGGCTGCCTAAGAGGGGAGATGCGCGTCCGGTAAAACCGGATCATCCACAGCAGGATGGTCTTCACGTGGTTCCTCCTTCCGGATCAGGCCCAGCCGTTCCGACTGCTTTCTCAGGCAGTCGGCGATCTCCCGGTAGGTGGCCTCCGCCGCCCGGGTCCTCGCCACGACTACGATGTCGTAACCCCGGCGGTATTCCATCTCGGAGAGGCGGTAAGCCTCCCGAATCCGGCGGCGGACACGGTTGCGCACCACGGCGTGGCCCACTTTGGTGCCGGCGGTGATCCCCAGCCGGTTGAAGGCCAGGCCGTTTTTCCGGCAGTAGACCACAGTATAGCGCCCCGCGGCGGATTTTCCCCGCTGATACAGGCGCCGGAACAGATGATTCTGTTTAAGAGATTTGGTGAAAACCATGGTGGGTTCCCCTCCGGGAGAGGTTCTAAAGTACGGCAATAAACGTGATGGGGCGAACAGATCACTCCATTCACCCCATATTGACAGGATTCAAACGGTGTAGGGACGGGCGAATCAGTAGCTGAGTCTGCTTCTGCCCTTGCTGCGGCGGCGAGCAAGAACCTTGCGGCCGTTGCGGGTGGACATTCTCTTGCGGAAGCCGTGGACCTTCTGTCCGTGCAGCTTCTTGGGCTGATAGGTACGCTTCGTCATTCGTATACACCTCCTGAAAAATATGCTCGACAGCGGGTACGCTGCAGCTTGTAAATAAATCTGTCCTTGGGGACAGGCAAACGTTATTATACTGTATCGAAGCGAGAAAAGTCAAGGTTTTTCGGGGATTTTTTTCATATCTCTGCCGGTGCCGCGTTCCTCCGCATCCGGTTGTGCCCGGATGGGCAGGAAGCGGGCAGATGTTGTGTTCCTGCGGGCCGGGCGCTGCTTCTTCCTACAGCCGCCGTGGCTCCTGATCTGCAAATATACAGCGAATGAGCAGCAGAAAGCCCAGCGCGGGCAGGGCGGAGTCGTCCTCCGGCAGATCCAGAACGGTCTGCCTGCCGGAGACCTGAAGGGACGCCACCGGAGCGGAACCCTCCCAAACGGAAACGGAGGCAGCGCCCAACGGTCCCTCCGCCCGCCAGTTCCGGGCGGGAAACAGGCAGCAGGCCGGGCGGACCGTCAGATCCTTGAGGATCTCTCCCACGGGTTTTCCGTATACCTCTGCCTCATAGCGCGGCGGAAAGCCGGGAAGGACCTGACACAGTCCCACCGCTTCTCTGCCTGCCAGATCCAGGACGCGGAGCTTTCTCCGGAGATGAAAGGCGTCCCCGACGAGGGTATACCGGATCCGCCCCGCGCCGTCTGTGAGGGGGCAGGGCGTGTTCCAGCGGAAAGCGGTTTCCAGAAACAGCTTCATCCTCTGCTCCTTTCCGGTGGGGGAGGTGCGGCCTCCCGAGGGATCAATCCGTGATCCGGATGGAGGTGATCACCGGCTGGTCCCACCAGGCCACGGTCCCGTTGTCATCCTGAACAGGGGTGTCAGCGCAGATGGCGTCCACGATCTCCATGCCCTCCGTCACATGGCCGAAGGCCGCGTACTGGCCGTCCAGAAAGGTGCTGTCCTGATGGACGATAAAGAACTGACTGCTGGCGCTGTCCGGGTCGCCGGAGCGGGCCATGGAGATCACGCCCCGGACGTGGGAAATGCCGTTTTCCACGCCGTTGGAGGAGAATTCCCCTTTGATGGTCTTTTCGGAGCCGCCGGTGCCGTTGCCCGCCGGGTCTCCGCCCTGGATCATGAAGCCGTCGATAATCCGGTGAAAGGTCAGACCGTCATAAAAGCCGTCCTTTGCCAGAGACACAAAGTTTTCCACGGTGATGGGCGCGGCGGTTCCGTCAAGCTCCAGAGTGATGGTGCCATAGTCCTGGATCTCGATCTCCGCGTGATGAAGACCGGCTGTATCTGTTTTTCCGCCGCAGGCCGTCAGAATCAGCAGGGCCAGCAGCAGGGGCAGGATGCGTTTCATCTTGCCGCCTCCTTCAAACGTTTTCTCCATTATAACAGGCGGCTGAGGAGGTGTCAAACAGGAAGAAACGGACGCTTGTATTTTGGGAAAAAAGAGCGTATGATAGATGGACGAAATCAGGCATGTTTTTCCCTTGAGCGGGAATGCTATAAGAATCGAGGAGAAGCAGCGATGACAAAACTGGAAACCGATTTTACGGCGGAGCTTCTGAAAAAGCTGGAGCAGGCGGAGGCGGTCACCGGGATCCCGGAACCCCGGCTTCAGGAGGCGGCCCGGAAACGGGGCGGAGCGGCCGCGGTCAAGGAACTGCTGCGCCGGGGCCAGACCACCCGGCAGTTTTCGGAGCTGAAGGAACGCGGCAGGCTGGACCTGAGCGCGGAGTATCTGGTCACCCGGGGAAAATACGGGGCGCTGTTTTCCGACGAGGAAGTGGACGCCTGCCTGGCGGCGCTGCTGGAGGCCGGCGCATTTTCCTTTTAATTCTGTAAATTATAAATATTTCAAAGAATGTTAAAAGTTCGTTTGGACAAACGTCATACTTTAGACACAATTTGAATCTAACATTAACAGCGTAAATGAAAAGCCCATGGAAGGAGCTATGAAATATGAGCAGCGAATATGAAAACAATGAGTTTGGCGCCCGGACGCCGGAGAACGGACCGGATCCCTCCCAGCCTGAGACCAGCGCTTACCGCATGAGCGGCAGCCAGATCCCGGGAGCGGCCCGGAGCGGCGATACAAATACCGGCTCTCAGAACGCCGGATACCAGAATACCGGCTATCAGAACACCGGCTACCAGAACGCGGGCTATCAGAACACCGGCTATCAGAATGCCGGATATCAGAATCGCAGCGCCGGGTACGGCCCTTCGGATCCCTACCGCGCCAATCCCATGTCCGGGTACAATGTCAGGCCCCAGGCGCCCCAGCAGCCGAAGAAGAAATCCGGCAGCAGGCGGGTGGTCGCGCTGGCGCTGGTCTGCGCGCTGATCGGCGGACTGGGCGGCGGAGCTGCCGTAGGCATGGCACTGCGGGGCGGCGCGGCGAACACGGCGGTGGAGGAAACGGCCCCCGCGGAAGCGGCTGCTGTTCCGGCGCCGGAAACCACGGAAGAGGCCGCGAAGACCGATGAGGGAGCTGCCGCCAGAAACGAGAACATCAACAATACGGAGATCGAGGTGACCACCAATTCCGAGACCACCTCCATGACCCCCAAGGACGTCTACGAAAAGTACGTCAATGCTGTGGTGGCCATCTCCAACGAGGGAACGACGACCAACGTGTTCGGCCAGGTATCGGAAACGGCTTCCTCCGGCAGCGGCTTCATCATCACCGAAGACGGTTATATCGTGACCAATAACCATGTGGTGGCCGGAGCCGAGAAGCTGACGGTTACCATGACCAACGGCGACGAATACGAAGCGGAGATCATCGGCGCCGACGCGGAAAACGACGTGGCACTGCTGAAGATCGACGGGAAGGACCTCCCCACCGTGGCGGTGGGCACCTCCACGGCCATTGAAGTGGGCCAGCAGGTCTGCGCCATCGGCAACCCCCTGGGCGAGCTGACCAACACCCTGACGGTGGGCTATGTATCCGCCCTGGACCGGGAGATCAACGAGAACGGCACGCCCATCAGCATGTTCCAGACAGACTGCGCCATCAACGCAGGAAACTCCGGCGGCCCGCTCTTTGATCTCCACGGCAACGTGATCGGCATCACCACCGCCAAGTATTCCTCCAACGGCAGCAGCTTCCAGGCCTCCATCGAGGGCATCGGCTTCTGCGTTCCCATCGACGACGCCATGGACATCGTCAGCGACCTGCTGGAGTACGGCTACGTCAAGGGCCGTCCCTCTCTGGGCATCTCCTGCCAGGCCATCTCCTCCACGGTGACCCAGTACTATCATCTGCCCCTGGGCGTGTACGTCTATGAGGTGCAGGAGGGAACAGCGGCGGACAAGGCGGGGCTCCAGGCCGGCGACATCATCACCGCGATCGACGGCACAGAGGTGGAGAGCATCACCGAATTCAAATCGAAGCTCAAAGAGTACAGCGCGGGAGACACAGCCCTTCTGAGCATATACCGCAGCGATGAAAACGGCGCGGAGACGCTGGAGCTGAGCGTGACCTTCGACGAAAAACAGTAAGGCAAACCCCTGCCGGCAGGATCTCAAGATCCTGCCGGCGTTTTTCTGCATTGACAGAGCCGCCGGTTTGGGGGTATCATGTTAAAAAATGAGCGGAATCCTCGGGCGATTCGCCCCGGGAGAGCGCAAATCGATCCTGAAAAGAAACGGAGGGATACCGTTGAGCCTGAATACAACGCCGTCGGGAGAGCGGATCCACATCGGCCTGTTCGGACGCCGGAACGCGGGAAAGTCCAGCGTGATCAACGCGGTGACGGGCCAAAGCCTGGCGATCGTGTCCGACGTGGCCGGGACGACCACCGATCCGGTCCGCAAGGCCATGGAGCTTTTGCCGCTGGGCCCTGTGATGGTCATCGACACCCCCGGTCTGGACGACGAGGGGGAGCTGGGCGCCCTGCGGGTCAAAAAGGCGCTGCAGGAGCTGGCCAAGACCGATATTGCGATCCTGGTGTCGGACTGCACCCAGCCGCTGGATGATACGGAGCGGCATCTGATCGAGGCCTTTGAAGAGAGGAAGCTCCCCTATCTGATCGTCCGGAACAAATGCGACCTTCTGGAGCAGATCCCCCAGCCGGAGGACGAGCACACGATCTACGTCAGCGCGGTTCAGGGCACGAATATCTATCTGCTCAAAGAGCGGATCGCAGCACTGGCGCCGGAGGACGGGGAGGGCAGACGCATTGTCGGCGATCTGCTGCAGCCGGGAGACACAGCGGTTCTGGTGGTTCCCATCGACAAGGCGGCGCCCAAGGGGCGGCTGATCCTGCCCCAGCAGCAGACCATACGGGACATCCTCGAGGCGGGCGCGGCGGCCGTCGTGACCCGGGATACAGAGCTGGAAAGCACCCTCCGGGCCCTGGGCAAACCGCCCAGAATGGTGATCACGGATTCCCAGGTGTTCGGGACGGTGGCAAAGATCGTTCCGGAGGAGATCCCGCTGACCTCCTTCTCCATCCTCATGGCGCGCTATAAAGGAGACCTCGGAACGCTGGTGGCTGGCGTGCGGGCGCTGAAGAAACTGAAGGACGGGGCACGGGTGCTGATCTCAGAGGGGTGCACCCACCACCGGCAGTGCGGCGATATCGGGACGGAAAAGATCCCGAAAGCGCTCCGCCGCTGTACGGGAAAAGCGCTGGAGGTGTCCTTCACCAGCGGCGTGGAGTTCCCGGAGGACCTGACAGGATATGATCTTGTGATCCACTGCGGCGGATGCACGCTCAACGAAAAAGAGATGAAAAACCGGCTTCGGCGGGCGGCGGTGCAGGGCGTGCCCATGACGAACTACGGCATATTCCTGGCCCAGGCCGGCGGGATCCTGGCCCGCAGTCTGGAGCTGTTCCCCCAGGTGCATGATCTATTGGAGGCTGAGTCATGATTACACAGGCGGAGCTGACGGCCCTGGACTGGATCCAGGCGCATCTGCGGAGCGGGGCCATGGACGCAGTGATGCAGGTCATCACGCTCTTTGGCGAGTACGGCGTGTTCTGGATCCTGCTGGCGCTGGGACTTCTGATCTACCCCAGAACCAGAAAGCTGGGACTGGCCATGGTTTTTGCGCTGTTGCTGGACGTGGTGCTGTGCAACGGGATCCTGAAGCCGCTGGTGGCCCGGCCCAGGCCCTACACCTGGAGACCGGAGCTGGAAGTGATCCGGCAGATGCGGGACTATTCCTTCCCGTCGGGCCACACCGCGGCGGCCTTTGCGGGGACCTTCGCCCTGCTGGGGATGCGGTGCCGGGGCTGGATCCCGGCGCTGGCGCTGTCCATCCTGATCGGGCTGAGCCGGCTGTATCTTTATATGCATTTTCCGACCGACGTGCTGTGCGGCGCGATCGTGGGGATCGTGTGCGGATTAGCGGGCGCATTTCTTGCAAAACGGTGCTGGAAAGCCTGGGAAGCGCGCAAATCCGGCGGCGAAAAGTCCCTTCCGAAAAAAGGGTAGGAAAAACATACAAAAGTTCAGGGCAAAGCGGTTGAAATTCGGTGCAAATTGGACTTTGCCAACCGCTTGACGGATAGCGCCTTGCTGTGATAAAGTATTAACATATTGTGAATGAATTATGGATTCGTTTACATTGCAATTGAATGGAGGAAAGAAAACATGAAAAATATGAAGAAGCTTCTTGCAGTGCTTCTGTGCCTTGCCATGGTGCTTTCTCTGGCCGCCTGCGGCTCCAGCACCTCCGGCAGCGCTGAGGCCGCTGCTTCCGGCGAGGCTGCCGGCAGCGCTGAGGCTGCTCCCGCTGAGAACGCCGGCGCCGCCATCAAGCTTGGCGGCATCGGACCCACCACCGGCGCTGCTGCCATCTACGGCACCGCCACCATGAACGGCGCGCAGATCGCCGTGGACGAGATCAACGCTCTGGGCGGCATCCAGTTCGAGCTGAACTGGCAGGACGACGAGCATGATCCCGAGAAGTCCGTCAACGCCTACAACAACCTCAAGGACTGGGGTATGCAGATGCTGGTGGGCTGCACCACGACCGGCCCCTGCGTCGCGGTTTCCGCGGAGTCCAACGCGGACCGCATCTTCCAGCTGACTCCCTCCGCCTCCTCTGTCGACGTCATCGGCGGCCAGACGGACGGCATCGCCCGGAAGGACAACGTGTTCCAGATGTGCTTCACCGATCCCAACCAGGGCACCGCTTCCGCCCAGTACATCAAGGATCAGAACCTGGGCACCAAGATCGCCATCATCTACAACAACGGCGACGCCTACTCCACCGGCATCTACAACAAGTTCATCTCCGAGGCTGAGACCCTGGGCCTGGAGGTCGTGTCCACCACCACCTTCACCGACGACTCCGCCAACGACTTCTCCGTGCAGCTGGGCGACGCCAAGAACGCCGGCGCCGATCTGCTGTTCCTGCCCATCTACTATCAGCCCGCGTCCCTGATCCTGGCTCAGGCCAAGGATATGGACTATGCGCCCAAGTTCTTCGGCGTGGACGGCATGGACGGCATCCTGACCCTGGAGGGCTTCGACACCTCCTTGGCCGAGGGCGTTATGCTGCTGACCCCCTTCTCCCCCGACGCCTCTGACGAGAAGACCCAGAACTTCGTCAAGACCTATCAGGAGAAGTACGGCGACGTGCCCAACCAGTTTGCCGCCGACGCTTATGACTGCGTCTATGCCATCTACAACGCTGTGCAGGCCAACGGCGTCACCGCGGACATGTCCGCCGCCGACATCTGCGAGAAGATGATCGCCACCTTTACCGGCGACTTTACCTTCGACGGCATCACCGGCACCGGCGTGACCTGGTCCGACAGCGGCGAGGTTTCCAAGGCGCCGAAGGGCATGGTAATTCAGAACGGCGTTTACGTCGGTATGTGATCCCGCCCCTAACAGAAAGATCAACGGGGGCTGCCAGCTGTGGCAGCCCCCGTTTGCCGGTTTTTCGGCAACCAAAAAGTTGAAAGGGAGGTGCAGGGTATGAATCTGCTTCTCAACTTGATCAACGGCATCAGCCTGGGAAGCGTCTATGCCATCATTGCACTGGGCTACACCATGGTCTACGGCATCGCCAAGATGCTCAACTTCGCCCACGGAGACGTGATCATGGTTGGCGCATACATCTGCTTCTGCGCCATGAGCTATCTGAATCTGCCTCCACTGGTGGGGGTCGTGCTTGCCATGATTGTGTGTACAGCCCTCGGCATGATCATCGAGCGGCTGGCCTACAAGCCTCTGCGGGAGGCGACCAGCCTGGCCGTTCTGATCACCGCCATCGGCGTGAGCTATTTCCTCCAGAATACGGCGCTGCTGATCTGGAAGTCCGATCCGAAGGTATTTACCTCCGTGGTGGACGGCTGGCCCGGACTGAAGCTCTTTGGCGGCGAGATGACGATCAGCCCTGTGACCATCGTGACGGTGCTTGCCAATATCGTGATCATGGTCGGCCTGA
This sequence comes from Oscillospiraceae bacterium, assembly GCA_902778525.1. Lineage (GTDB taxonomy): Bacteria > Bacillota > Clostridia > Oscillospirales > Oscillospiraceae > HGM13006. Next base: position 10,163 of record CACYXZ010000044.1, read on the forward strand.
CGCTGTTCACCAGCCGCACCAAGAAGGGCAAGGCCATGCGTGCGGTGTCTGAGGACAAGGGCGCGGCGCAGCTCATGGGCATCAATGTCAACAGCACCATTTCCCTGACCTTTGCCATTGGTTCCGGACTGGCGGCGATTGCGGGCGTGCTGCTCTGCTCCGCCTATCCCACCCTGATGCCCACCACCGGCTCCATGCCCGGCATCAAGGCCTTTACCGCGGCGGTGCTGGGGGGCATCGGCTCCATTCCCGGGGCCATGCTGGGCGGCGTGCTGCTGGGCGTGATCGAGATCTTCGGCAAAGCCTATATCTCCACCCAGCTCTCCGACGCCATCGTGTTCGCCGTGCTGATCATCGTGCTGCTCATCAAGCCCACGGGCCTGCTGGGCAAGAAGATCAGCGAGAAAGTGTAGGTGGCTGCCATGAAAAAGATTTCCAAGACCACCCGCAGCAATCTGATCACCTACGCCATGGTGGTTGCAGCCTTTGTGATCATGCAGATCCTGTCTGTGACCGGCCATGTGTCCAATTCTCTGGCCGGCCAGCTGGTGCCTATCTGCGTGTATATCTGCATGGCAGTGAGCCTGAACCTGACCGTGGGCATCCTGGGCGAACTGAGCCTGGGACACGCGGGCTTTATGAGCGTGGGCGCCTTCACCGGTGTGGTGGTTGCCATGAGCATCCAGAACGCGGCAGGCCCGGTGCGGCTGGTCCTCGCCATCGTCATCGGCGGCATCATGGCCGGTATTGCGGGCGTCATCGTGGGCGTGCCGGTGCTGCGGCTCCGGGGCGACTATCTGGCCATCGTGACGCTGGCCTTCGGCGAGATCATCAAGAACCTGCTCAACAACATCTATGTGGGCGTGGACAGCCACGGCCTGCACTTCTCCATGAAGGACACCGCTTCTCTGAACCTGGATAACGGCACGATCCTGATCAACGGGCCCATGGGCGCCCCCGGCATCGAAAAGCTCAGTACCTTTGTGGCGGGCTTTATCCTGGTGCTGATCGTTTTGACGGTGACCCTGAACCTGATCCGGAGCCGTTCCGGCCGGGCCATCATGGCCATCCGGGACAACCGCATCGCGGCGGAGTCCGTGGGCATCAACATCACCAAATACAAGCTCATGGCCTTTGTGACCTCTGCGGTGCTGGCCGGAATGTCCGGCGCCCTGTACGCCATGAACTACTCCTCGATCCTGCCCAAGAAATTCGACTTCAACACCTCGATCCTGGTGCTGGTGTTCGTGGTGCTGGGCGGCATGGGCAACATCCGCGGGTCCATCATCGCCGCCACGGTCCTGACCATCCTGCCGGAGGCCCTGCGGGCGCTGAACGACTACCGGATGCTGATCTACGCGGTGGTCCTGATTCTGGTCATGCTGGTGACGAACAACCCGATCCTGAAAAACGGATGGACTCTGGTGAAGGAAAAGCTGGCCTTCTGGCGGAAGAAGACCCCGGAGCCGGCAGCGGAAGGAGGCGGCGTCCATGAGCAGTAAGTATATTGAAGTCCCCTCCAACGCCATGCTGCTGGAGCGGGATATCGACAAGTCCCCCGTGCTGGAGACCATGCATCTGGGCATCGACTTCGGCGGCCTGACCGCAGTGGATGAATTCAATCTGACCATCGGCCGGACAGAGATCGTGGGCCTGATCGGCCCCAACGGCGCGGGCAAGACCACCGTCTTCAATCTGCTGACCAAGGTCTATCAGCCCACCCGGGGCACCATCCTCCTCAACGGCAAGGAGACCTCCGGCATGAACACCGTGCAGGTGAACAAGGCCGGCATCGCCCGGACCTTCCAGAATATCCGGCTGTTCTCCGCCCTGACCGTGGAGGACAACGTGAAGATCGGCCTGCACAACTCCATGAACGCGGGCATGTTTTCCGGGATCCTGCGGCTGCCCCGCCACTGGAAGAACGAGCGGGTGGCACACGAGCGGGCGCTGGAGCTGCTGAGCATCTTCGAGATGGAGGATCTGGCGAACCATCAGGCCGGAAGCCTGCCCTACGGCGCCCAGCGGCGTCTGGAGATCGTCCGGGCTCTGGCCACCAATCCCAGCCTTTTGCTGCTGGACGAACCTGCCGCGGGCATGAACCCCTCGGAGACGGCGGAGCTGATGGAGAACATCCGCAAGATCCGGGACACCTTCCAGATCGCCGTCATGCTCATCGAGCATGATATGAATCTGGTCATGGGCATCTGCGAGGGTATCGCCGTGCTGAACTACGGCAAAATCATCGCCAAGGGCACGCCGGAAGAGATCCAGAACAATCCCCAGGTCATCGAGGCGTATCTCGGCAAGCAGAAGGAGGACGGACAATGAGTATGCTGAAGGTGGAGGATCTCCACGTCTATTACGGCAGTATTCATGCCATCAAGGGCATCTCCTTTGACGTCAGCGAGGGAGAGATCGTGACGCTGATCGGCGCCAACGGCGCGGGCAAGTCCACCACACTGAACACCATCACGGGCCTGCTCAAGCCCCGGTCCGGCAGCGTGACCTTTGAGGGACACAATATTGTGGGCGTTCCGGCCCATAAGATCGTCTCCCACGGAATGGCCCTTTGCCCGGAGGGCCGCCGGGTGTTCCTGCAGATGACCGTGCAGGAGAACCTGGAGATGGGCGGTTATACCCGTCCCGCCTCCGAGATCGAGGCCTCCATCGCCGACGTGTACGAGCGGTTTCCCCGGCTCAAGGAGCGCTATCGCCAGACGGCGGGGACCCTCTCCGGCGGCGAGCAGCAGATGCTGGCCATGGGCCGCGCGCTGATGTCCAAGCCCAAGCTGCTGATGCTGGACGAACCCTCCATGGGCCTGGCGCCGATCCTGGTGGAGCAGATCTTTGACATCATCAAGGAGCTGCACAAGGCCGGCACCACCATCCTCCTGGTGGAGCAGAACGCCCAGATGGCCCTGTCCGTGGCCGACCGGGCCTATGTGCTGGAGACCGGCACGATCTCCATGAGCGGTTCGGCAAAGGACCTGCTCACGGACGAGCGCGTGCAGAAGGCGTATCTCGGCGGCTGAGCGCAAAGAAAACGCTTTACAGAAG
>CACYXZ010000045.1 GCA_902778525.1 Oscillospiraceae bacterium
GAAACCGTCTTGTATTGCCGGAAAAGATCACAAAATCCCCGAACAAATCTTCCATAGATTTGTTCGGGGATCGTTATGGTGGAGCTGAGGGGAATTGAACCCCTGTCCGAAAACAGCTTGACAGGATCTTCTCCGGGCGCAGACGGTTATTTACATTCCCTTGCCATGGCGTGAACCGTCACACTTCATGGTTTGGTAGCTTCATAATGCATGGTACGCGCAAAGCTTAGCGTACGCACGGTCACCACTAAAATCACACCCGAGCCCGGCTCGTGGTCCTTCCGGGGCGGATGGGCCGCTAATTAAGCAGCAGCCAGAACGAGATTATCGTTGTCAGTTAATTTTAAGTTGCCCGTTTTATAGAGGCCAGGCGCCTCTGCCCGCTGATCAAGCCTCACTGCCCCCGTCGAACCCGTTACAGCCCCATATCGTGCGAGGGACCCGCCGAAGGCGGGACGCGCGTACCCCATATCGTGCGAGGGACCCGCCGAAGGCGGGACGCGCGTACCTCATATCGTGCGAGGGACCCATTCCGCGTGAGGGACCCGCCGAAGGCGGGACATGCGTTCATCATCGAAGATGGGACGCGCGTACCTCATATCGTACGAGGGAGTCCGGGCAGGTCTCCCTGCCCGGGATCGATCTTTTTTAATACCGGCCGAAGGGATCCGGCAGCTTGTTCGGCTCCGGATAGGTCTCTCCAAAGGTCTCCACGGTGACCTTCTTCATCCGGACGTCTTCCTTCGGCTTGTCGTTGGCGTCGGTTTTCACGGCGGCGATCTCATCCACCACCTCAATGCCCTCGATTACCTTGCCGAAGGCGGCGTACTGGTTGTTCAGGAACTTGCCGTCCTGATGCATGATAAAGAACTGGCTGCCGGCGGAGTTCGGATGATTGGCCCGGGCCATGGACAGGACGCCCCGCTTGTGGCTCAGCTCGTTCTTCACGCCGTTCATCAGGAATTCGCCCTTGATGCAGTAGCCGGGGCCGCCGGTTCCAACGCCGTCCGGGTCTCCGCCCTGGATCATGAAGCCGGAGATCACCCGGTGGAAAATCAGGCCGTCATAAAAGCCCTTGGCCGCCAGGGAAACGAAGTTGTTGACTGTCTCCGGCGCGATTTCCGGATACAGCTCGGCCACGATCTTCTTGCCGTTTTCCAATTCAATCGTTACTACAGGATTTGCCATCAGTATTGATTCCTCTCTTTCATGGCGCGGTCCATCTGGCGTTTTGCGTCCTTTTCCGCCGCGGCAGACCGCTTGTCATGGAGTTTTTTGCCCTTGGCCAGTGCGATCTCCACCTTGACCCGGGAGTTTTTGAAATACACGCTCAGGGGCACCAGCGCGTAGCCGGCCTGCTGTGTCTTCCCCATCAGCGTCATGATCTCTTTCTTGTGCATGAGCAGGCGCTTTGGCCTCAGGGGATCCTGATTGGAAAAGCTGCCGTGCTCGTAGGGCGCAATATGCATCTGCTTGAGATACAGTTCTCCGTTCTGGATCGAACACCAGGCCTCCTTCAGGCTGATCCCTCCGTTGCGGATGGACTTGACTTCCGTGCCGAACAGCTCGATCCCGGCCTCATACCGTTCCTCAATATAGTATTCATGAAAAGCCTTGGGATTCTTGGCTATGATTTTGATGCCGCTCTGATCCGCCACGGGTCTCACCTGCCTTGCCGGAGTATTATATCACAATTCTCGTGGTTCCGCAACCCGTGAAACCTGGCGCTTTCCGTCCGGTTCAGGCGAATTCCGTCCGGCCGCTCCGTCCGCTGAGCTGCCGGTAGGTGTGCAGGATCAAAACGACCGCAATCACAGACGTCAGCACGTCCGAAACCGGCATGGAATACAGCACACCGTCCAGCCCGAACCGCAGCGGAAGCAGCAGCGCAAACCCTACGCCGAACACGAGTTCCCGCACCATGGAAAGCATAGTGGATTCCAGCGCTTTGCCCAGAGACTGCAGATAGATAAACGTCCCCTTGTTCACGGTGGCAAGGACCATCATGCAGAGGTAGATCCGGAATGCCCGCACCGCAAAATCCGTGTAGTATACGCTCTCGTTCGCCGCTCCGAACAGCGTGATGAGCTGCCGCGGAAACAGCTCCACGATCACCAGGGCAACGGCGCCAACCGCCGCCTCCGCAATCAGCAGATGGGTCAGGAGTTCCTTTGCCCGGTCTTTCCGTCCCGCTCCGATATTGTATCCCACGATCGGGATGCAGCCTGCTGCGATTCCCACGGTGATGGAGATCACGATCTGGAAGAATTTCATCACAATGCCCACTACTGCCATGGGGATCTGCGCGAACTGCTCCTGCCCGAAGATCTCGTCCAGCGCGCCGTATTTCCGGATCATATTGTTGATCGCCGCCATGGCTGCCACCAGAGAGATCTGTGAAAGAAAGCTGCAGATCCCCAGGGGAATGTACCGTTTCACCAGTTCCGGATGGACCCGGAAGCTCCCGGGCGTCAGTGCGACTGCCTTCATATGCCGGAGATACCACACCGCCAGCGCCGCGGTCAGGATCTGACCGATCACGGTCGCAACCGCCGCGCCCATCATGCCCCACCGGAACAGATAGATAAACACCGGATCCAGAACCAGATTGACCACGGCACCCGCCACCGTAGAGATCATGGCAAAGCGCGGACTTCCGTCCGAGCGGATCACCGGGTTCATGGCCTGGCCGAACATATAAAACGGGATGCCCACCGTGATCCAGAAGAAATACTCCCTGGAATGGAGAAAGGTCTCTTCATTGACCCGCCCGCCGAACATGGTCAGGATCGGGCTCTGAAACAAGAGATACACCGCCATCAGCACAAGGCCACTGAACACCGTCAGGATCACGGCGCTTCCGATGCTCTTGTGGGCGTTCTCCTTTTCGTTGGCCCCGAGGCAGATGCTGACGTAGGCGCAGCAGCCGTCTCCGATCATCACCGCCACCGCCAGCGCCACCACAGTCAGCGGAAACACCACCGTGTTGGCCGCGTTGCCGAAGGAACCGAGGTAGTCCGCGTTGGCGATAAAGATCTGATCCACGATATTGTACAGCGCCGCCACCAGCAGGGAGATCACGCAGGGCACCGCGTACTTTGCCATCAGTTTTCCGACTTTTTCCGTTTCAAGAAAAGCATTTGACTTTCCTTCCATGCAAAAACCTCCTAAAACAAAAAACGCGCTGCCGGACGCTGGATTTACGCCATCGGCAACACGCAGATTTCCCTTCCGGGTCATGATTCAATTCCCAAACGGGCAAAAAAACAGCAAGGGCAACAACCGGATTTACGCAGTCATGCCACTCGCTGTCTTGGGTATTATAACAAATCATTTCTCCCTGCGCAAGCTTTTTTTCGTCTCATCTTTTTGTCATATTCTGTTGTTTTTTTTCGTCAAAAATGGTAGAATAAAAAAGATATACTATGCTCTCAAAACGAGGTGAACCCATTGCCATCCAATCGAAACACCACACCGGGCTCTGTTCTGTATTCCATATTGATCTCGATTGCGCGCGTGATCGCGCCGTTTATCATAGTTCTCAACAACATCCGGAAAAATCTGCTCCGTATCTATCGGCGGCAGAAATGGCAGGTTTCCCATCTGGGACTGTTCCCGGCAGCGCTGGTCTATATGGAGATCCTGCTCAGGCTCTTCACCAAGACAGGTCTGTTCAAAAGCCTGATCTATCCGCTGCTCTTCGGTCTGGCCTGCGGACTGCTCTGCGCGGCGCTGACGTCCGCCTTCAAGCCGAAGCTGAACCGGATCATCTCCATCGTCATCCTGCTGGTATTCGGATTCTGGTTTACCACGGAATGCCTGATCAAGAACAGCTATCAGGTTTACATGACCATGAAGGCCATCACCACGGGCGCCGGCGGCGTCATGGGCGGATTCGCCTCCGATCTGTTCCGGGCGATCTTCAAGGGCATCCCCAAGATCTTTATGTTCTTCCTGCCCGCGATCCTCTATATCGGCACCGGGAAGCGCAGAATGCCGGCCCGCCGCTACCAGCTTCCCTTCGTTGGCGCACTGCTGATCGCCGCGCTGCTCCTGCAGGGAGTCGGCGTGCTCGGCGCCTCCCACGGCGCCAACGGCGCCAAATACAAGGGCCAGTACAACTTCAACACCGCGACCCAGGTCTTCGGTCTGATCACCAGCACAAGGCTGGAGTCCAAGTATTCCCGCAGCGGGGCAGGCACCGGGGAGTTTACACTGGACAGCGCCGAGCCCTCCCCCTCTCCCTCCGCCGCTCCGGCGGCTGCCGCCGAGCCTTCGCCCTCTCCCTCTCCCATTGTCTACGGGGACAACGTCATGGATATCGACTTTGACGCGCTCAACGAGGAGACCTACGACGAGACGCTGCTGTCCATGAACGAGTATGTCCAGTCCCTGACGCCCACCAAGAAAAACGCCTACACCGGACTGTTCGAGGGAAAGAACCTGATTCTGATCTGCGCGGAAGCCTGGAGCGACAGCGCCGTGGACGAAAAGCTGACGCCCACCATGTACCGCATGATGCATAACGGCTTCTATTTCTCCGAGTTCTATCAGCCCTCCTGGGGCGGCAGCACATCCACCGGAGAGTTTTCCTTCCTGTTCGGGTTGGTTCCCCTGGACGGCATCGACACCATCCTGGACGTCCGCTATAACAACAACTACTTCACCCTGGGTTCCCAGCTCAACCGGCTGGGCTATTACAGCCGGGCCTATCACAACGGCGTCTATGATTTCTACGACCGGGATCTCACCCATACGACCTTCGGCTATGACGAGTATCTGGGTTACGGGAACGGTCTGGAAGAGCTTCTGGACGGCGACAACAGCGACACCAAGATGTTCGAGACCACCATGGACACCTATCTGGACCATCAGCCCTTCAGCATCTACTACATGACGCTCAGCGGACACTGCATCTATGTGGAAGGTTCTCCCTATGTGACAAAGTATCTCAGCCGGGTCCAGGAGGTCTTCGGCAGCAAGTATAAAGACACCACCTTGTACTACCTCTGCTACCAGACCGAGCTGGAAAACGCGCTGACCCGGATGATCGAAAAGCTGGAGGAAAAGGGCATCGCCGACGACACCGTCATTGCCATGACGGGAGATCACTACCCCTACGGTCTGGAGAAGTCCGACACCTTCCAGAATTCCGAGGACTACGTCACCGATCTCTACGGCTATAAATACACCAACAGCTATGAGCAGGACCACAACGGTCTGATCATCTGGTCCGGCTGCCTGGAGCACGAGAACAAGGACATGGCCTGCGAGATCTCCGCTCCCACCTACAGCCTCGACGTGGTTCCCACCCTGTCCAACCTGTTCGGCGTGGAATTCGATTCCCGTTTGCTGGTGGGCCGCGACGTATTCTCCGACGCGGAGCCCATCGTCCTCTGGAACAACTACTCCTGGGTCACCGAGCGCGGCAAATTCGACTCCATCGAGTACGAATTCACACCCAATCCCGGATTTGAAAACGACGAGGAATACATATCCCGGATCAGCTCCATCGTCTCCAATAAGATCACCTTCTCCCAGAGGGTGGTGGACAATGATTATTACGGATACCTGTTCGGGTCTGAGGACTGATCCGAAACGGAGACAGTCAAAAACCCCCTGCGCAGCCGCGCAGGGGGTTTTTCCAGGCATCGCATATCAATAAAAGCCCCGCACCGGGCCGGTGCGGGGCGTGGATATACAATCAGGCGTCATCCTCGATCAGACCGTAGCCTCCGTCATTTCGTGTATAGACCACGGCTACCGAGCCGCCGGACTCATGATCCCGGAACACAAAGAAGTTGTGTCCCAGCATATTCATCTGGAGGATCGCTTCTTCCACCGTCATTGGCTTAATGGAGAACTTCTTGGAGCGGACCACCTCAAAGCTCGTCTCTTCTTCCTCCCCGGAGGAGGTCTCGGGCAGCTCCGCTGTACGAGTAAATGCATCGGTCCGGATCCGCTTGGCAAGACGGGTCTTGTTCCGGCGGATCTGCCCTTCGATGGAAGAAACAGCCGCGTCGACCGAGGCCATCATGTCGGTGGTCGTTTCCTCTGCCCGGAAGTAAAAGCTGCTGGCATGTACGGTGAGCTCCACACGGCAGTTTTTCTTCTCCATGCGGAATGTGACCGAGGCTTCGGCATCTCCCTTGAAGTACCGTTCCAGCTTGCCGACTTTCTTCAGCGCATAGGCTTTGGTCTTTTCATCCACGGTGCACTTTTTCTCGTTCAACTTCACATCCATCGCGTTTCAGCTCCTTCTTGAGTGACTTGGGAACGGTGTTCCCAGAAGTATTATAGCACAGACCGGAGAAAAAGAAAAGCAAAAACAGGAAAGAAACAATGGTAATATTTCGCGACTAAATCTCAATTTTTGATACTTGGAGAGAGAAGCTTTGTACGATATATTTATAGTATAAATATATCGTTCTTCGGTATATTTAAGATCCTACGAAAAGAGGTAAGAATATGAAAAAGAAATTTGCGGCATGGCTGCTGGTGCTGTGCATGCTGATCGGCGTGCTGTCAGCTTGCGGTTCCACCGCCGCCCCCGCTTCTTCTGCCGCCGCGCCGGAAAGCGCTGCGGAAGAGGCTGCGGAAGCTCCCGCTCAGGAAGAAGCGGAAGCGCCGGAGACTGTCGCCGCCGCGCCGGAGACAGAGGGTTCCGCCGTCTCCGCCGTCGAGGAAGGCGCGCCTGTGGACGCGGACGCGGTCCCCTATGAGGACACCTTTGAGGAGGGCGCCGGCGTATGGCCCATCTGTGATCCCGGTGAAAAGACCATCACGATCTGGGACGGATGGTTCCCCTTCTTCAGCGCGTTCTTTGAGAGCTTCGACGACACCCTGTTCTTCCAGGAGATGGAGAAGCGCACCGGCGTCAAAACCGAATTCACGCTGGTCAACGCGGAGCAGGCCGCCGAGCAGTTCAACCTGATGGTCGCCACCGGCGACTACCGGGACCTGATGCATGATGTGGACACCAACTATGTCGGCGGTCTGGACAAGGCCTGGGAGGACGAGGTCATCATTCCCATCGACGACCTGATGTCTGAATGGATGCCCAACTACAAAAAGGTGATCTACAGCAACGCCAAGTTCGTGGACGACCTCACCTCCGATGAAGGCAATATGTACCTGATCTCCATCGTCCGTGAGGATCCCGGCTTCCCGGACTACGGTCTGGTCATCCGGCAGGACTGGCTGGATAAGATCGGCAAGGACCGTCCGGAGACCTATGACGAGTACTACGACGTTCTGACCGCCTTCAAGAATGAGATGGGCGCCAGCGCTCCCATGATGCTCTCCAACTGCGGCAGCTATCAGGGCAACTTCTTCTGCTCCGGTTTCGGCGTCAACGGCTCCCTGGTCAACGGTTCCCAGCCCTTCTATCAGGTGGACGGCCAGGTCAAGTACGGCCCCATGGAAGAAGGCTACAAGAAGTATCTGGAGACCATGGCCAAGTGGTACTCCGAGGGTCTGATCTATCAGGACTTCTACACCCACTTTGAGTCCAACACCATGCCCCCCGACGGTCTGGTGACCGGCGACCAGATGGGCGTCTTCGGCTGCAACACCCAGGACATCGCCGAGCGGTACAATTCCGTGACCGGCACCAACGAGGAGCTGCGGCTGGTGGCGGCGTTTGATCCCGTGGAAAACAAGGGCGACACCACCCACTTCGCCTCCGACCGGACCGGAGAGGCCGGCGGCGGATACTGCATCTCCACTGCCTGTGAAGATCTGGAAACGGTTGCCCGCTGGGCGGACTACATCTACACCGAAGAGGGCCAGCTCCTCTCCAACTTCGGCGTGGAAGGCGAAACCTTCGATTATGACGAAAACGGCGAGCCCAAGCTTGGGGACCTGATCCTTCATAACGAGATTATGCCCACCATGCTGGCCATCACCAAGTACACCACCTTCAACCTGGTAGGTGTGGAGGATGCCTACAGAATGTACGCCGAGTACACTCCCGAGCAATGGGAGGCCGGCGAAATCTGGTCCATGGGCGATTCGGACTACACAATCCCCAGAAAGGTATCCATGACCACAGAGGAATCCGAGATCTTTGCCTCCACCTACAGCGATATCGCCACCTACGTGGCCGAACATACGCTGTCCGTGATCCTCGGCAAGGAAAACATTGACGACCTCTGGGACGAGTACGTCTCCAACATTGAGAGCATGGACATTGCCACCTGCATCGAGCAGCAGCAGTCCGCTTATGACCGCTATATGGAATGATCCGACTGCAAAGGACCTCCTTCGGGAGGTCCTTTTTCTTGTTGCCTTTCCGCCGGAATGATGTTATCATAACGTAGTAATACAAAAAAACAGCAAAGGAGCATGAATATGACAAACGCATATCCCAATCTGCTGCGTCCCATCAAAATCGGCAAATTCGTACTGAAGAACAGGATGCAGTCCTCCAATTCTCTGCCTCATTTCTCTCAGGGCCCGGAAGAGTACCCCGCTGAGGCTACCATTGCCCATTTTGTAGGCCGGGCCCGGACCGGCGCCGCCTTTGTCACCTTTGCAGGCATGGACGACAACATCGACAATCCGCCCCTTCCTGACACGCTGGACGTGTCCCACTTCCCGGACTTTGACATCCACAACGCGAAATGTCAGAACTATCTGGTGGAAATGATCGAGGCCATGCACTACACCGGCTCCATCGTATCCGGCTCCCTGTTCTCCGCCAACAAGAAGTACCGCTACACCCATCCCGACGGCACGGAGGAGATCGTGGACGCCAATCCCCCTGTCGACGTGGGACTGGGCGCCACCGCGATGGCCTATCAGTTCGTGGGCGACGAGATCTCCGCAGAAGACCTGCACAAAATCGCCGTCAGCTACGGTCAGCGGGCCGCGTTCTACAAGCGTCTGGGCTTTGACGCCGTCACCATCCATATGTCCTATCGCGCCCAGCTTCCGGGCCAGCTCCTCTCCCCTCTGAGCAACACCCGGACCGACGAATACGGCGTCACCTTCGAGGGTCGCTGCAAGTTCCCGCTGGAGATGCTCTCCGAGGTCCGCAAGGCCGTCGGCAACGACATGCTCATCGAGATCCAGTTCTCCGCCGAGGAGCCGGAGGGCGGCTACACCGTGGAAGAGGGCATCGAATTCCTGAAGCTGGCCCAGAAGTATGTGGACATCGTGCAGGTCCGCTCCGCCGAGGGCGACCCCAACCACCCCATCCCCTTCGAACTCAACCCGACGCCCTTCCTGGAACTGGCCGGCCGCATCAAGGCCGAGGGCCTGGACTTCGTGGTCAGCAACGTGGGCGGTTACTTTGATCCCTCCATCGCCGACCAGGCCATCGCCGACGGCATGCTGGACATGGTGGCCATGGCCCGTGCCTGGATCTCCAACCCCAACTACGGCGAGCTGCTTTACGAGGATCGGGCGGACGATATCGTCCCCTGCCTGCGCTGCAACAAATGCCACGGCCGGGGCAAGAATGACATCATGACCACCTGCTGTTCCGTCAACCCGAAGTTCGGCTTCGAGATGGTAGACCGTTATCTGACCACCGCGCCCAAGGGCGTCAAGGAGATCGCCGTCATCGGCGGCGGTCCCGGCGGCATGCGCACCGCACTGTATCTGGCGGACCGCGGCCACAAGGTGACGATCTATGAGGCCGAAGGCGAGCTGGGCGGCGCCATCCGCCATGCGGATTACGTCCCCTTCAAATGGACGCTTCGGGATTACAAGGACTACCTGATCTATCAGGTGGATAAGAAGGGCATCAAAGTCGTCCTCAACACCAAGGCGACGCCCGAAATGGTGGCAGACCGGTATGACGCAGTCGTCGCCGCTGTGGGCGCACAGCCCATCATCCCCCGGATTCCCGGCGCGGACGGCGAAAACGTCACCGTGGCTACAGACGCCATCATGCACAAGGAGAAGATCGGCCATCAGGTCGTGGTCATCGGCGGCGGCGAGGTCGGCGTGGAGACCGGCATGTTCCTGGCTCAGAACGGCCATGAGGTCACGGTGGTGGAAATGCGGGATGAGCTCGCGGCCGACACCACGGTCATGCACTACCGCTCCATGTTCCAGGCCGCCTGGGAGGCGATCCCCAACTTCCATTATGTGCTCAACGCCACCGCCAAGGAGATCACCGCGGACCACGTGACCTACACGGACAAGGAAGGGACCGATCACGATCTGCCTGCAGACTCCGTGATTCTGTCGGTGGGCATGCGCTCCAAGACGGACGAGGCGCTCTCCTTCTACGGCACCAACCCAGGCTTCTACATGGTGGGCGACTGCCGCAAGCCCGGCACCATCCAGACCACCAACCGCAGCGCTTACGTCACCGCAAACAACATCTGATCTGCATAAAAGGAGCCCCCGGCCTTTGGCCGGGGGTTCTTCTGTCAATCTTCAAAGGGGAAATGATAGGGCAGATTGTATTTGTCCCGCACCTCGATCAGTTCCTTCTGAACCGATTCGCTGACCGGAACGCCCTTGTCCTTCCGCTCCAGCCATACGAGGTATTCCTTTTCGCCCGCTGTGTAGATCCGGTCCTGTCCGGGGGCGCGCTGGGATTCCCGGAGCTCCTTGAGGATCTCAGAAGCCGTTGCCTTGAAGGACTCCGTCCCCATAAAGAACTCCGGATTGATCACCAGGAAGAAGTGGCCCAGATGATAGGGCTGCTTCTCCCCATCCGGTCCGATCCCTGTCAGCGCCTTGAGGAAGCTGCCCCCCTGCAGCGCGGCGGAGAGGATCTCCACCACCGTCGCGTATCCGTACCCCTTGTATCCGGCCAGATCCTCCCCGATGCCGCCGAGGGGCGCCAGAGCCGCTTCTCCGGCCGTCAGGTCCTTGAGGATCTGCTGGCTGTCCGTTTTGGCCTCCCCGTCTCTTCCGATGACCATCCCGGCAGGGGTGGACTTCCCGTTCCTGGCAAAGTATTCGATCTTGCCGCGCTGGGTGATGGAGGTGGCGCAGTCCAGCACAAAGGGGAACTCGTCATCGGTGGGGAGGGCAAAGGTCAGCGGATTGGTTCCCAGCATATTCTCTACGCCGAAGGTTGGCGCGATGGAGGGCCGGGCGTTGGTGCCGGTGACGCCGATCATCCCCTGCCTGGAGGCCATCATGGCCCAGTATCCGGCAATGCCGTAATGGGTGGAATTCCGGATCGCCGCCATGCCCAGTCCGTAGGTCTTCGCCTTCTCAATGATCGAATTCATGGCCCGGTAGGAGGCCACCATCCCCATTCCGTCGTGGGCATCTACAAGCAGAGTGGTCGGCGTCTCCTTGAGTATTTCATATTCTGTCACAGGCTTCTGAATCCCCGCGTTGATCCGGTCGATGTAGATAGGCTTGAACCGGTTGCAGCCGTGGCTCTCGATGCCCCGGCGGTCGCTCTCCATCAGCACATCCGCGCAGATCTTCGCGTCCTCCTCCGGCACGCCCACCGCGCGGAATGCGTCGGTCATGAAGTTTCCGATCAGTTCCCAGGATACATAAGGTCTGGTTTCCATGTGATCTCCTCCTTCTGATATTTGTCGTCACCATCATATATCATCCCGGAGTTGATTACAAGTAAATCTTTTTTCACACCTCGTCCAAGCTGATTTTTCATTTTTTGACTTGACAACAGAAAGACTCCGTGTTATAGTATTCAAGCTGTTGATACGATTTCCGCAACGCTTGGAGAGATGGCTGAGCTGGCCGAAGGCGCACGATTGGAAATCGTGTAGGCGTTAATAGCGTCTCGAGGGTTCGAATCCCTCTCTCTCCGCCAAAGGATGCACCCGGTATTTGTTGAGAATACCGGGTGTTTTTGCGTTTATATCGGTGTTATTTGCCTTAAATTGTTCCATGTAATGTCTATGACTATCGGAAAAACCACTGTTTTTCCCTTATTTTTTCCCTTACCTACCATCAAGACCGCATCTTTTACGCTTCTAATGAGGCGTAGTATTTTTGCATTCTGTCAGCCGTGTCTTGTCTCATTCTGTCCGTGGCGTGAGCGTATTTATTTAACGTAAATGAGGCTACCGCATGGCCCATCAAGTCTTGTACTGATTTATAATCCGACCCGGATGCAATTGCAACAGTAGCGCAAGTATGCCTTAGATCATGAGGCCGGAGGTCAGGCCGTCCGATTCTGTTTGCAATCCTCTTGAACTCTAAATAGACAGTATTGAAGCAGAGGTATTGACTATCTTCCCTGGTAAACACAAGATTCCATTTATTATTCCAAGCCGATCCGGCTCCAATATGTTTATTCATCTGCGCTGTCCGTTCTGCCTTCAGATATTCCCATGCTTTTGGAATTGGAGTAATTGTCCTTGGCTTTCCGCCCTTGGTACTATCCAGGATCCAATACCCTTGCCCTTTTTCCTTTCCATGTTGAAGCTGTTGCGAAATCGTGATTGTCTTCTTATTAAAATCAATCTTATCCCAGCTTAAGCCCATCGCCTCCCCTTCACGAAGGCCACAGAACAGCATGATAGCAAACAAATTTCTGTATTTACTTTTATCTATTGCTTTAATGAACGCCGGAATATCAGCATCTGTCAGTGGATAGATTTCTTTGTCAACCACTTTCGGAAGATCCGCAGCATCACAGGGATTTGCCAAAATGTATCCAAGTTGAATTGCCTTGTTGAATGATTTGTGCAGAACTGCATTGATGTTTTTTACGGTCTTTCCACTTAATCCGGTT
>CACYXZ010000046.1 GCA_902778525.1 Oscillospiraceae bacterium
GCTCCGGAAAGGGACACTGATCATCAACCTGCCCGGAAGCAAAAAAGCATCCACGGAAAACTTCTCCGCAGTGACCCGTGCGGTGCGCCACGGACTGGAAATACTCCGCGGCGTGAGCCACGACTGTGCGGAGCTGCATCAGGAGCATCATCATGGCTAAGGTGTTGGCGGTCTGTATCAGCGAGGTCCGGGGGATCCAGAAGCATCCGGTGCCGGAGGCGGAGCTCCGGACGGATCACGGGATCGTCGGGGACGCCCATGCGGGCTCCTGGCACCGGCAGGTGTCGATTCTTGGCTGCGACAGCGTCCGGAAACTTCAGGAGCGGATCGCTCTGGAGCTGAAACCCGGTGATTTTGCAGAGAACATACTGGTGGAAGGCATGACGGTGTATCAGCTTCCTGTTGGTACAAAGCTCTATCTTGGCACAGCGCTGGTGGAGGTCACTCAGATCGGAAAGGAGTGCCATGCGGACTGCGCCATCCGGCGGCAGGCCGGGGACTGCGTGATGCCCCGGGAAGGGATTTTTGTCAGAGTCCTGCGGGATGGGACCGTAAAACCCGGGGACGAATTGCGGCTGGCTGAATAGTTTTCCTGTCGTTTTGTGTTTTCCCTCTTTACAATCCCGATAGAAATGCTATAATCCTCTTGATCATATAATTTGGATTCACGGGAGTGAGACAGACCATGACAAAATGGGTCGCAAAATTCAATGAAAACGATGATTATTTTGGGGATGAGATCCTGCTTGGCGTGACCGGGGGAGAATATGGATTTGAGGTAATCCTCAGCAATGAGGATGATTCCGGCCTGCTTCCCGAGGACAGCGTGGAGGGCGCCATAGAGTCCCTGGGCGACTACTACGGCTGCTATGATACATTTCAGTGGCTGAATGAGGAAGACGATTAAAAAACGGCACCCCGTCCGTTACCCGGACGGGCTGCTGTATACTGGAGACACAAAGAAAAGGGCGGCAGGATCAGATCCTGCCGCCCTTTAGCATTTTACTGATTTTTGGCCATTTCCTGAAGCGCAGCCTTCCGGGAGAGGTTGACACGGCCCTTTTCGTCGATGTCCGTGACCTTGACCCAGGTCATGTCGCCGACGTTGAGCACGTCCTCGACCTTTTCCACCCGATGGTTCTCCAGCTTGGAGATGTGGATCATGCCGTCCTTGCCGGGTACCAGCTCCACGAAAGCGCCGATGGGGATGATCCGCACGACCTTGCCGTAGTAGAGCTTACCGACCTCCGGCACGAAGCAGATATTGTCGATGGCGGCTTTGGCTGCCTTGCAGGCGCCTGCGTCCACAGCGGAGATGAAGATGGAGCCGTCGTCGTCGATGTCTATCTTGGCGCCGGTCTCGGCGGTGATCTTCTGGATGGTCTTTCCGCCGGAGCCGATGACCTCGCGGATCTTGTCCACGGGGATCTTCATAGAGATCATCTTGGGGGCGTACTCGCTGACTTCCTTCCGGGGCTCGGGGATGCAGGGGAGCATGATCTGATCCAGGATCTCCAGTCGGGCCTTCCGGCAGATCTCCAGTGCGTTCTCGATGATCTCCATGGTCAGGCCGTCGTTCTTCAGATCCATCTGGATGGCGGTGACGCCCTCGGTGGTGCCTGCGACCTTGAAGTCCATTTCGCCGTGGAAGTCCTCAACGCCCTGAATGTCGATGAAGGTGCGGAAGTTGTCACCCTCAGAGATCAGGCCGCAGGAGATGCCGGCCACGGGGCGCTTGATGGGCACACCGGCGTCCATCAGAGCCAGGGTGGTGCCGCAGATGGAGCCCTGAGAGGTGGAACCGTTGGAGCTGAGCACGTCGGACACCACGCGGATGGCGTAGGGGAACTCCTCTACGGAGGGGAGAACCGGGGCGATGGCCTTCTCGACCAGGGCGCCATGACCGTATTCCCGGCGGGAGGTGGAGCGGCTGCCCCGTGCCTCGCCAGTGGAGAAGGAGGGCATGTTGTAATGGTGCATCCACCGCTTGCTCTCTTCGGGGAAGATGGTATCCAGCTTCTGCATGGCGCTCAGAGAGGCCAGGGTGCAGATGGACAGGACCTGAGTCTGTCCGCGGGTGAACAGGCCGGAACCGTGGACTCTGGGCAGCACGCCGACTTCGGCGGCCAGGGGACGAATCTCGTCGGTCTGGCGGCCGTCCACACGCTTGCCGGCCATCAGCCACTTTTTGACGACCTTCTTCTGCATCTTGTACAGGCACACCTCGATGTGCTGGTCGTAGTCCTCATACTTGTCCGCAAACTTCTCGGCGAAATCCAGACGGATGGCGGCGAGCCGCTCTTCCCGGATGTTCTTGTCGTCGGTGTCCAGAGCGTATTCGATCTGGTCGAGGCCGTACTCCATCAGGTCATCGAGCATTTCGTGGTTGACCGCAGCCTTTTCAAAGGTGAACTTGGGCTTGCCGATCTCCTTGACAATGTCGTTGATGAACGCAACGATCTTCTGGTTGGTCTCGTGGGCCAGCTTGATGCCGCCGAGCAGGATGTCCTCGGGGATCTCGTTGGCCTCGGTCTCAATCATGACCACCTTCTCCGCAGTGGAGGCGATGGTGATGAACATGTCCGCCCGCTGATGCTGATCATAGCTGGGGTTTACAACGTAGCCGCCGTCCACATAGGCCACCTGCGTCGTGGCCATGGGGCCGTTCCAGGGAATATCGGAATAGGCTGTGGCGATGAAAGCGCCCAGGGAGGCGACAACCTCAATGGAGTTGTCGTAGTCGTTGGAAAGGGCGGTGCAGGTGATGACAACGTCGTTGCGCAGGTCGTCGTCAAAGAAGGGACGCATAGGCCGGTCGATCAGACGGCTCACCAGAATGCCGCGCTCAGAGGGACGGCCCTCGCGGCGCAGATATGCACCGGGGATCCGGCCCACGGAGTACATCCGCTCTTCAAAATCGATGGTCAGCGGGAAATACTCGATGCCGGACTTGGGGGCGGAAGACGCCACGGCGGTGACCAGCACCACGGTGTCGCCGTACCGGCAGATGCACTCGCCGTTGCACAGCTCCGCGACCTTGCCGGTAATGACGGTGAAGGGGCGGCCGCCGATTTCGGTCTCGAATACATGCTGGTTGGGGAATTCTTTTTTCGTTACCATAGAGAAACCTCCTGTTTTGTTTTCTCCGGCACAGGACGTTTAGCACTTGAAACAGGATCCGGAAACGGATTCCGGCCGGATGCTCTTTCAACTGCTAAAACAGTACTGTGCCGCTTTGTTATGAAAAAGGCGGCTCCGGGGAGCCGCCCTTTTTCTACGAATGGTTCCGCTTTGCCGGGCGGCAGTACCGGTCTTACTTACGAAGACCCAGTCTGGCGATCAGAGCACGATAGCGGTTGATGTCCTTCTTGGCCAGATAGTCCAGAAGGTTCCGGCGCTTACCGACCATCTTCAGCAGGCCGCGACGGCTGTGGTCGTCGTGGATATGGGTGCGCAGATGATCAGTCAGCTCGTTGATGCGGTAGGTCAGAACGGCAACCTGAACCTCGGGGGAACCGGTGTCGCCCTCATGGGTCGCATACTCTTTGATGATCTGGTCTTTGATTTCTTTCCGAATCATTGTGTTTTCCACCTTTCTGAATATATTGCCCGAATCCTAAGTAGCGGGCGAGGTGATACCGGTTTTGCCGGCTGTATCCCGCAACTGGGCGATTGGGCATGCCCTATAATTATACCACTGATTTCATATTTGTAAAGAAAAACTTTCAAATAATATGTTATAATCCGGCTTAGTGCAGAAGATATTGTAAACCTGACGAAAAAAGCTGTACTTTCACAAAAAAAGGAATGCAGAATGCTAAAAATAAACCCATCCGGGAAAATCTCATTGACAAACGGAGGGCACTTTAGTATGATGAATACAACTTCAATAATTATACAGGCTGTGAAGAGGAATAGTATCTCCGGGCCGGAGCTGCAGAGAGGACATGGTTGGTGCAAATGTCCGCTGCGCCGGAGGGAAGTCGCCTCAGAGCCTCTCTGCCGAACCCTGCGGTCTAAGCGGAGACGGATCCCGCCGTTATCGGGGCGACCGCATTGGGATCAATGCGGCACTGAGGGCCCGCCCTGCGCGGGAATTTAGGTGGTAACGCGGAGGTGGCTTCGTCCTAAAATGCGGGACGGGGCTGTTTTTATATCTCCAATCAATTCAATCTGACGAGGAGGTCATTGCATGATCAGCGGTGCGGAAGCGCTTATTGAGAGCTTGAAACGGGAGGGCGTCACGGAGATCTTCGGATATGCCGGCGCGACGATCTGCCCTGCGGCGGACGCTCTGAAGCATTCTGATATCCACTATACGCTGGTTCGGATCGAGCAGAACGCAGGCCACATGGCCTCCGGCTATGCCAGAATCTCCGGGAAAACCGGCGTCTGCATGGTCACATCCGGACCGGGCGCCACGAACCTGATTACCGGAATCGCCACGGCCTATATGGATTCGATCCCTATGGTAGCCATTACCGGCCAGGTGGAGAGCTATCTGCTGGGCCGCGATATTTTTCAGGAAGTGGACATGACCGGCGCGGTCGCGCCGTTCATCAAGCACAGTTATCTGGTGAAGGACGTCAAGCAGATTCCCCGGATCGTGAAAGAGGCGTTCCATATCGCGTCGACGGGCCGGCCCGGGCCGGTGCTGCTGGACATCCCCATCGACGTGCAGAAAGCCATGTTTGAGCCCGTCTATCCCGACAGTGTGGATATCCGCGGCTACAAGCCCTCCTACAAGGGAAACATCAAACAGATCGAGCGGGCGGCAAAGGCCATTTGCCAGGCCAAAAAGCCGGTGCTTTGTCTTGGCGGCGGCGTCATTTCCGCCCATGCCGAGCGGGAAGCCATCGCCTTTGCGGAGGCCTCCGGGATCCCGGTGGTGACCACCATGATGGGCCTGAGCGCCATTCCCACGGATCACCCGCTCTATATGGGGATGATCGGGTCCTTCGGACATACCTGCGCCAATAAAACGCTGGGCAACGCCGACCTTCTGATCCTGGTCGGCGCCAGAGTGGCGAACCGGGCCGTGCTTGCGCCGGACCAGATCGGCAAGCTGATGAAGACGATCCACATCGATGTGGATCCGGCGGAGATCGGAAAGAACGTATCTACGAACATTCCCGTCGTGGGCGATGTGAAGCAGGTCCTGCTCCAGCTGATGGAGCACTGCCCGGTTGCCCAGACCCAGGATCTTGAGACCCTCCGGGCCCGGCGGAACAAAGAGCTTACCCGGGATCTTCCCACCAAAACCGGATATGCCCACCCCGCCCGGATCATTCGGGCGCTGGGGGAAAAGCTCGATGAGCATGCGTGCGTATCCGTTGACGTGGGTCAGAACCAGATCTGGGCCTGTAAGCATCTGACCCAGAAAAACGGACGGTTTCTGACCTCCGGCGGCCTGGGAACGATGGGATATTCACTGCCGGCCGCACTGGGCGCCTTTGTTGCGGACCGGGACCGGCAGAATGTGGTGATCTGCGGCGACGGAAGCTTTCAGATGTTTGAAAACGAGCTTGCCACCGTGCGGAATCTCGGCGCGCCGGTGAAGATCGTTCTGATGCAGAACAATGTGCTGGGCCTGGTGAATGAGATCCAGCATTCATCCTACAGCGGTCCCTTCGGGGTGGCGCTGGATCATTCCCCGGATTTCCTGAAGCTGGCGGAGGCATACGGCATCTCCGGCGGTGTGCTGGATTCCGACGGTGAGATCGACCGCGCGCTGGAGAAGATGCTGTCCCATGACGGGCCGTACATTCTCTGCTGCAGAATCGATCCCGACGCCAAGACCGGAGATTAAGGAGGCTACCGATGAAACAGACGATTTCAGTGCTGGTGGAAAACCAGGCCGGCGTTTTGAACCGTATTACCAATCTGTTTTCCCGCCGGGCCTTCAACATCGAGTCTCTGGCGGTGGGTGTGACGGACGATCCGTCGATCTCCCGGATCACCATCATCGTTGACAGCGGCAACTCCGTTGTGGAGCAGGTGGAAAAGCAGCTCAACAAGCTGGTGGACGTGATCAAGGTCCGGACGCTGGATGACGACAAGATGATCGCAAGAGAGCTGCTGATCGTGAAGGTGTCCTGTACGGTCAAAACAAGAACGGATATCATGAACCTCTGCCAGATCATGGGCGCAAAGATCGCGGACGTGTCGCCGAACACCATGACGCTGGAACTCAGCGACACCGGGGACCGGCTGGAGCTGTTCCTGAGTCTGCTGCGGCCGTTCTCGATCCTGGAGGTGGCCCGGACCGGGCTGATCGCTGTCCAGAAGGGCAGCGGAAAAATGTAAAGCAAGGAGAATACTATGAAGGTCAAATCTACCGTTGCCATCCTTGAGTGCCTGCTGGAGCAGGGCGTAGACACAATATTCGGATACCCCGGAGGCACGATCCTGAATATCTATGACGAGCTGTATGACTATCAGGACCGGCTTCACCATATTCTGACCGCCCACGAGCAGGGCGCCGCCCATGCCGCCGACGGCTATGCCAGAGCCACCGGAAAAGTCGGCGTTTGCTTTGCCACCTCCGGCCCCGGTGCTACCAATCTCACGACCGGAATCGCGACGGCGTACTATGATTCCTCCCCCGTGGTGTTTATCACCTGCAACGTGACGGAAAACCTTCTGGGTAAGGACGCGTTTCAGGAAGTGGATATTACCGGCATTGCAATGCCCATCACCAAGGCCACCTATCTGGTCCGAGATCCGGAGACCATTCCGGATATTCTCCGGGAAGCCTTCGCGGTGGCGGCCACCGGCCGGCCCGGTCCGGTGCTGATCGATTTTCTGAAAAACGTCACGGCTCCGGACGTGCTGATCGACTATGAGCCCATGGAGCGGAAGGAGCACATCAAGCACGGCAGGCTTCAGGCCCTGACACACCGGATCGGCTGGGACATCAAAACCCCGGAGCCGAACCATGAGGACATCAGGAAGCTGGCGGAAATGGTTCAGAATTCTGAGAAGCCGCTCCTCATCTGCGGCGGCGGTGTGGTCAGGGGCCGCGCCCACGAGCAGTTCCGGGCATTGGCCGAGAAAATCGACGCCCCGGTGGCGATCACAGTCATGGGCGGCGGCGGTTTCCCCGGCGGACACGAGCTTGCCACCGGCATGATCGGAATGCACGGTTCCCAGGCCTCCAACATGGCCTGCGACAACTGCGACCTGCTGATCGCGGTGGGATGCCGGTTCTCCGACCGGGTCGCGCTGGATCCTGAGACCTTTGCCTCCAACGCGAAAATCGTCCATATCGACATCGACCGGGCGGAGATCGGAAAGAACGTCCGGACGGACCACCACATCATCGGCGACGCCAAACGGGTGCTGGAGCTCCTGTGTGAAATGGTCGAGCCCATGGAGCATACCCGCTGGAAGAACTTCATTTTCTCCTATCCCAAGCGTGTTGCCTACGAGGACAAGCCGGACCAGCTCACACCGCAGCAGGTCCTGGAGACGATCCGGCAGATCGTTCCCGGCGATTCCATCGTTGCCACCGATGTGGGACAGCATCAGATGTGGACGATCCAGCATTTCAACTTTGACTATCCCGGTCAGCTCCTGACCTCCGGCGGATTCGGCACCATGGGCTTCGGGCTTGGCGCGGCGCTGGGTGCGAAGGTCGGCTGTCCGGATAAGACTGTCCTCCATATCACCGGCGACGGTTGTTTCCGGATGAACGGTCAGGAAATGGCAACGGAAAGTCATTACGACATTCCGGTCATCACATTCGTGTTTGACAACCGGACCCTCGGCATGGTACGCCAGTGGCAGAATCTGATTTACCACAAGCGTTTTTCCCAGACGGATCTGGACTTTGCGCCGGACTTTGTCAAGCTGGCGGAGGCCTACGGTCTGAAGGGAAAGCGCGTGACCAATGTTCAGGAACTGGAAGACGCCATTCATGAGGCACTGGAATGGGGACACGGCTATGTGGTGGACTGCATGATCGACACCGATGAGATGGTCCGGCCCATGGTCGGCGGCGGACAGCCAATTACAAACTTCATGCTGATCTGAGAGGAGGGGACATCATGAATTCAGAAAAGAAAGCCTATACCCTGTCGATCCTGGTGGAGGATACGCCCGGTGTGCTGAGTCAGGTGGCCCGCCTGTTTTCCAGAAAAGGATACAACATTGAATCCATATGCGCCGGACCCACCCGCAGCCCCGGAACCACGCGGATCTCGGTGGTTGCAATCTGTGACGAGGCGGAGATCCATCAGCTCGCCACACAGCTGAGCAAGCTCCTTCTGGTCATTTCCGTGGATGTGCTGGAGGGGGAGGAATCCATTCAGCGGGAGCTCTGCCTGATCAAAGTCAAAGCGGACACCAGAGAAGTTCGGGAGGGGATTATCCAGATCATCAACGTATTCCGGGCGAACATCGTCGATTTCGGCACGGATTCCCTGGTGATCGCCGCAGTGGGCACCTCGGATAAGATCCGGGCAATGATGAAGCTGCTGGAGGATTACGGCATTCTGGAGACGGTAAATACGGGACTCGTTGCTCTGCAGCGGGGCGAGAAAACCATCCACGACCAGAATAAACTGAAGGATGAGTACAATTACGGAAAAAACTTGCACTGATTTTTAACGCTTTACTTGCAAAATGTATAAAAGCGTGATAAAATAAAATTTAATAAATTCAATGATAAAGGAGACTGTTCATCATGGCAAAAATGTATTATGAGAAAGACTGTGATCTGTCTGTCCTTTCCGGCAAGCGGATCGCGATTGTCGGTTACGGCTCCCAGGGCCATGCCCACGCGCAGAACCTGCGGGATTCCGGCTGCGACGTGATCGTCGGCCTGCGTCAGGGCAAGTCCTGGAACAAGGCCACGGAGGACGGATTTACCGTTATGACGGTGGCGGAGGCCACTAAAGCTGCCGATATCATCATGATTCTGGTCAACGACGAGCGTGCTGCCGACATCTATAAGGAGAGCATCGCCCCGAATCTGGAGGCCGGCAAGGCCATTGCCTTTGCCCACGGCTTTAATATCCGCTACAAGCAGATCGTACCCCCCGCTGACGTGGATGTGTTTATGGCGGCTCCCAAGGGCCCCGGCCACACGGTCCGCAGCCAGTATGTGGCCGGCAAGGGTGTTCCCTGCCTGGTGGCCGTGGAGCAGAACGCCTCCGGCAACGCGCTGCAGATTGCCCTTGCCTATATCGCCGGGATCGGCGGCGCCCGTGCCGGCATCATGGAGACCACCATGCATGACGAGACCGAGACCGACCTGTTCGGCGAGCAGACCGTTCTGTGCGGCGGCGTTGTGGATCTGATGCAGTGCGGCTTTGAGGTGCTGGTGGAGGCCGGTTACGAGCCTGAGAACGCCTACTTCGAGTGCATTCATGAGATGAAGCTCATCGTGGACCTGATCAACAAGGGCGGCATCGCTGCCATGAACTACTCCATCTCCGACACCGCGGAGTTCGGCGAGTATGTCTCCGGTCCCCGGGTCCTGCCCCACGACATGGTCAAGGCCAACATGCGGGCGGTGCTCGCCGATATCCAGGACGGCACCTTCGCCTCCAAGTGGATCGCTGAAAACAAGAACGGCCGTTCCTTCTTCAACTCCAAGCGGGAGCTGCTGGCCAAGCATCAGATGGAGATCGTCGGCGAAGAGCTGCGCAACAACATGCTCTGGAAGGATTCCGCCGAGGGCGATAAGGGCCTGGATGCTGCGTCCAACTGATTTTTCAATGCGGAAAGGAGGCGGCTGCGCCGCCTCCTTTTTACCAAATAATCTGGAGGTTTTTAGATGAAGCTTTCCGCTAATGTTACAACCGGCGTGGATCGTGCGCCGAACCGCTCCCTGTTCAACGCTTTGGGCTATACCAAAGAGGAGCTGGAGCGCCCCCTGGTGGGAATCGTATGTTCCTATAATGAGATCGTTCCCGGCCATATGAATCTGGACAAGATCGCCGACGCGGTGAAGCAGGGCGTTGCCATGGCCGGAGGCACCCCGGTGATGTTCCCCGCCATCGCCGTGTGCGACGGCATCGCCATGGGCCATATCGGTATGAAGTATTCTCTGGTGACCCGCGACCTGATCGCGGACTCCACCGAGGCCATGGCCATCGCCCATCAGTTTGACGCGCTGGTCATGATCCCCAACTGCGACAAGAATGTTCCGGGCCTTTTGATGGCTGCGGCGCGGATCAATGTGCCCACCATCTTTGTCTCCGGCGGCCCCATGCTGGCCGGTCACCTGACCGACGGCCGCCGCACGTGCCTGAGCCATATGTTTGAGGCGGTGGGCGCCTATCACGCAGGTACCATGGACGAAAAGGGCGTGGACGAGTATGTGGAGAACGCCTGTCCCACCTGCGGCTCCTGCTCCGGCATGTACACCGCAAACTCCATGAACTGCCTGACCGAAGCCATCGGCATGGCGCTTCGGGGCAACGGCACCATTCCCGCCGTCTATTCCGCTCGGATCCGGCTGGCAAAGCAGGCCGGCATGAAGGTCATGGAGCTTCTGGAAAAGAATATTCGCCCCCGGGATATCATGACGGCCGCGGCGTTCCACAATGCCGAGACCGTGGATATGGCGCTGGGCTGTTCCACCAATACCATGCTGCATCTGCCTGCCATCGCCCATGAGGCCGGCGTGGAGATCGACCTGGACAAGGCCAATGAGATCTCCGCCAACACCCCGAACCTGTGCCATCTGGCCCCTGCGGGCGACACCTTTATGGAGGATCTGGACCGGGCCGGCGGCGTCTGGGCCGTGATGAAGGAACTGACAAAGAAGGGCCTGCTGGATACATCCTGCATGACCGTGACCGGAAAGACCATCGAGGAGAATCTGGAAGGCGTCGTCAATCTGGACGAGGAACTGATCCGTCCCATCGAGAACCCCTACAGCCAGAACGGCGGCATTGCCGTGCTGAAGGGCAATCTCGCGGCCGACGGATGCGTGGTGAAACAGTCCGCTGTGGCCCCGGAGATGATGAAGCACGAGGGCCCCGCCCGGGTTTTTGACTCCGAGGAAGAGGCCATCGAGGCCATTTACAATCAGAAGATCAAGGCCGGAGACGTGGTCGTGATCCGCTATGAAGGCCCCAGAGGCGGCCCCGGTATGCGGGAAATGCTCAATCCCACCTCTGCCATCTGCGGCATGGGACTGGGCGAGAGCGTTGCCTTGATCACGGACGGCCGGTTCTCCGGCGCCACCCGCGGCGCCGCCATCGGTCACGTCTCCCCGGAGGCGGCGGACGGAGGCGTGATCGCGCTGGTCGAGGAGGGCGATCGGATCGCCATCGATATTCCCGCCTGCAAAATCGAGCTGAAGGTCTCCGACGAAACTCTTGCCGCCCGCAGAGCGAAGTGGACGGCGCCGGAGCCGAAGGTCAAGACCGGTTATCTGGCACGGTATGCCAAGCTGGTTTCCTCCGCGGACAAGGGCGCGATTCTTCGGGTTTAAGCATCAAAAAGGGCCGCCTGCGGGCGGCCCTTTTCTTGACGGATTTTTATCGCCGTAGTAAAATAGAATTATTCCATCAAAAGGATGATTGCTATGTTTGATTATATCCGGGTATCCTGTTGTGTACCGGACATTGCCGTGGCGGATGTGGCTGGAAACGCAGTAAAAATCGGCAACCAGATGAGAAAAGCGGCGGAGCAGGGGACTTCCATTGCGGTGTTCCCGGAACTGTGTCTGACGGGATATACCTGTCAGGACCTGTTTTTCCAGCAGACGCTTCTGGATGACTGCGGGAGCGCCGCACAGGAGCTTGCCGCACTGTCCGGGGAGCTTCAGATCACGGCGGTGATCGGAATGCCCGTGTCCGTGAACGGCCAGATCTATAACTGCGCCGTTGTACTGGACCGCGGGACCGTTGCCGGGATCGTCCCAAAGCATTTTCTTCCCAACTACGGCGAGTACTACGAAAAGCGCTGGTTTTCCTCTGCGGAGGATCTGCCGGAGGACAGAACGCTGGAAGTGAGATTGGGGGATCTGCGAACTGCATTCGGGCGGAATATGCTGTTCCGAGCGGCGGATGTGACCTTCGGGGTGGAGCTCTGTGAGGATCTGTGGACGCCGCTCCCGCCCAGCACGTTCCTGACGATGGGCGGCGCAGAACTGATCCTGAACCTGTCGGCCAGCAACGAGACCATCTCCAAGCGGGCCTACCGCCGCAGTCTGGTGGCGCAGCAATCCGCCCGGTGCCTGTGCGCATACGCCTATTGTTCTGCCGGACGTACGGAATCCACGCAGGATCTTGTGTTTTCCGGTCACAGTCTGATTGCGGAAAACGGGGCGATCCTGACTGAAAACGAAAACCTGCTGGATACGGACTATATCCTGACCATGGATGTGGATCTGGGGAAGATCCGGGCAGACCGGAGAAGAAACCGCAGCTTTGCGGATACGGCCCGCGTATACGGACAGGCTTGTATTTCCAGCGTGGAATTGGCCGGAAGCCTCGCATGCGATGCGGACGGAAGCCTGTATCCCTTGAGGAAACTGCCCTTTGTGCCTTCTACCCGTCAGGACCGGCAGAACCGCTGCCGGGATATTTTCCAGATGCAGGTGGCCGGGCTCGTCAAGCGGCTGACCGTGACAAACGCAAAGCCGGTGATCGGGGTTTCCGGCGG
>CACYXZ010000047.1 GCA_902778525.1 Oscillospiraceae bacterium
TTCTGCGAACGATGGTGATCACCGTTCCTACGATTTCGTTCTTCTGCACCGCGCCGAAATACCGGCTGTCCGTTCCGTTCTGTCTGGCGTCCGCCAGTATCTTCGACAAACTGCTTTGCTTTTCTGATCCAATTATAACTGCCAAACAGTCAAAAGAATCATCAAGAAATAACAAGAAATAATGCTATTTTGATTATTTTTGCTGATTTGGAATGTGTCGTTGCAGTTCTTCCATACTGCGCATCCCTTAATCGAATCCCTGTCACCACCTATTCCCTTATTATACCAAAGAACCCGCCACCTGGCGGGTTCTTTGACAGGCTGAAAGTACGGCAGCCAGAAGGCTGCCGCACTTCGTTTTTGCATTCAATCGTCGATCACGTCGCCGCCGTACTGGCGGTTCTGGGGTAGGATCACGTCAAATTTGTTGTATCCGGGGGAGTAAGTGTTCTCCTCGTCCATGTGTGCGTAGGGCACCGGTGGATCCACCGTGTGCTGGACCGTCTGCCACAGGCTCCACTCCTGATGACGGGAGACCTTGTCTGTCCGCGGAGGACCGTGATCCGCATTCTTCGGCGCGCTGACAGCGGGGCCGAGATCACCGCTGGCCTTGCAGCGGTCATACATTTTTCTTGCCCAGTTTTCCGCGTCCATGGAGCCGGCGATATCCGGGCAGACCTGCTCATGTGCCCACCACCATTTTCCGTCATGATAGACGAAGTCTGAGCCATAACGTTCCCAGAGCCAGCCGCCTGAGCGGTGCTTGCCGTCCCGGCCGAACCGGTTCATCATGGTTCCCGGGGTCAGATACCAGCTCCGGGCAGTTTTGCCGTCGTCTGCCACCTCAATGACAGGGGAGGCCAGCACATGGCTGGCACCCCAGTTTGTGGAGCGGCGGTCGTGGCCGTCCATTTCATGGCCGAACCAGCCGGTAAAGCGGGCGGAGCCGAACATCTCGTCCGCGGCGGGGCCGCAGTGGGCCTTGAACATCTCGTCATAGCCGATGAGCCGGCCCCATCCGTGTCCCCAGGTGGTGTCTGTGGAGCGGAGCCAGAAGACGCCGTATTCCTCCCGGCCGAAGTTTACGCCGTGGAGGTATGCATGACGGCCCTTGAGCTCCTCCACCATCTGACCGGCGGCCACGTTGAAAATGCGCTGCTGTCTGGATAGTTTCGTATTCATAGTTCGTGACTCCTTTCTCAGATGATCCGGTCGTAGTATTTCTTGCCGATCTTGCCCCGGGGACCGTAGCCTTCTTCTTCCTCGTAGGTCTTATAGGGAGCGGGCATATCCCAATAGATATACTCCCAGCCGTAGAGGTCGTTGTAAACGTCGCTGGCCTTGGTGGGCGTTCCATGATGCCGGGTGAAGACGGCGTCATCCTCCGGGGAGAGGATCCGGGGCAGGGAACCGTAGTCCTTTCCCGCCTCCATAGAGAAGTCGTGCTCGTAAACAAGATGCCAGATCCGCCAGTCATCTCCCTCTTTGATTAGCTCAATGAAGCATAGACCCACTTCAAAAAAGCTCTCGGAGCTGCCGTCAGGCTTTCCGGTGGACTCCATGCCCACGTCGTAGCAGAGATAGCGGGCGGTCTGACCGTCATCGGCAATATAGAGCAGGGGAGTGGTGCAGTCGTGCAGAAGCGTTTTGCCCAGTCCAAGATCCGCGCCGGTATAGCCCTTTTCGGGCCGGGCGTCCTGGAAGGCTTTGAGGTCCGCCTTGCATTCGTCCTCATATTCGGCCACAAAGTGTCTTACTACTTCGTCGTAGCCCACATAGAAGCCGTTGTTTTCCCCCCAGGAGGCGTCCCGGCGGTTGTGGGTTTTACGAACCCAGCAGTTCTCCAGCGCCTCCCGGCGCTCGCCGTTGGACCAGGCGTACATAAAGCGGGCAACCAGATCCTGAATGTATTCCTTTTCCCACATCCGGACGATGTATTCGTCGTCGGTGAAGAGTTTCCGGTTCTCTTTATACATGCTGAATCCTCCTCTCACATCCCGTAGCTGAACGTATCGGCAAAGGTCTCATAGGGCTCCGGAACCTTGGGAGACTTTGTAAAAGGCCGGTCGGTATAGTAGTTTTCCATGAGGACTGCCTTTACAGTGGGTTCCGGCATGCGGAAGTCTGCCATATCGGCATATGCTTCTACCTCGGGGAACTGCTCCGGCGTCTGGCCGAAGGGCGTGCCACACTGGACGTCCACGTTCCGCAGCCATTGCATGTGCCAGATCTTCCACTGTCCGTCCTCCAGAATGAAGTCCGCCGCGGCCCAGCCGAAGAGCCAGTAGGCGATGGGACCGGAGGTGGTGATCCTGTTGTAGGAGCCTCGGATGTTGAAGAGTCCCTTGGCAGTCTGGCCGTCATCGGCAATCTCGATCACATGGGAATCCACGGGAATATAGCTCATCACGCCGACGCCCTTGAGCGCCTCGTCCGTCAAACCCTCCAGTTTTTCCGGGAAGTCCTTCTGCACGCACTTGGCGGACAGCATGATCTCCTCGTCCAGAGCCTGATAGTAATCGGCTACAGCGTCCGGCCCCACATACCAGCCCTCGTTTACGCCAAGGCATACATCCTCCCGTCTAGACCAGTAGCGGGCATAGATCTGCCCCTCTTCCCGGACGGAGTAGTCCGCAGAGATTCTGCCCATCAGATTGCGGATGTCACGGCGCCATTCCAACCGCTCCAGCATAGCGTCAGGGTGTAGGTTTTTCATACGCATCGTCCTCCCTTTCTGTATTGAAATGCGATGTTCTGCAGAATCATTATAATACGGGGAAACATATTTGTAAACATAAACTTTGTATACGAAGCAATAGAGCATAGCCTGAAGGCTATGCTCTTTGACTTGAATAATCATTGGACAGAGTTATGGAAAAAAGATATAATAAAAAAAGAAATAAGAAGATTTTGTGAAGAGAACGCTGTATGCGTTTCAACGCAGAAACTACGGCTGCCTGTCCCGCAGCAGATTGCTGACGTCCCGGTCGATGCTCTGAATGAAATAGCGCGCATATTCCGCAAAATCGGAAAACCCGGATTTTTCCAAGGCGGCGTCCTGGCTCTGGCGTCTGCCGCTCAGGCAGATGGTGCGGTAGCACTTTGGCTCGTCCACCAGCCGGATCCGCTGCTGGGTCTCCGGCGGCAGGTTGTTCCAGTTGTTGAGCACCATGTGGGCGGGCATCAGGGTGCAGACCCCCAACTCGTTGACCAACTGATGGACGATCTGGGACCTTGTGGACCGATAGACGATATTCGGGACAAAATGGGCCTCGCTACAGCATCGGAGGTAGGTGGCATTGAGATCTTTTCCACCCTCGAAAATCCCGAACCTGGCGGACTCATAGTCGGCCAGCCGTACCGGGGACGCAGGCGGGTCCATGCTCTCCGGTACCACCAGCAGGAGGGGTTCCCGAATGGAAACGATGGGCTCTATCTCCGGATGATCCAACGGGAAAAGCGTCAGAGCGTAATCTGCATGATCGTTGAGCAGCATAGTCAGCACGTTTTCCGGGGTTTCGTTGATCTCAATTACGGGAAGATCCGGGTGCAGCTTTACATACTGCTCCACCATCATGCTGGGAATTCCGAAAAATGTGGACACCATCCGTAAACCACGGTTTTCCCCGGTCTTCATGGATTCCAGATACTGCTGCCCCCGATCCAGCGCGTCGAGCGCCTGGTTGACGTACACCAGAAAGGATCCGCCGTAGGGGTTGAGCTCCAGCCGGGATGGGCGCCGGTCGAAAAGCTGAACGCCCAGATCCGTTTCCAGACGTTTGATGACCTTGCTGAGCGTCGGTTGTGTGATGTGCAGACGTTCGGCGGCTTCGGTGATATTCTGTGTTTCCGCCGCCACACGGAAATAGTACAGCTGATTGAGTTCCATGGGGACCTCCTTTCCGGATCCCTGCGGGGATCGGATGATACGATTATTATATCACAGGAAATTCCGCGCTGTAAAGCAGCGCTGAATATTAAAGAAAAGGAGATAAGACAATGAAAAAGTACTTAGCACTGCTTTTAACCGTGGCGCTTTGCCTGAGCATGTTTGCCGCCTGCGGCGGAAGTGCTGCCGAAGCTCCTGCTTCCGCTCCTGCGGCGGAGGGTTCTGCTGCGGCAGAGGCTCCTGCGGCGGAGGCTCCTGCGGCGGATGCGCAGCCTGCCGTGGAGGTCGTGGAGCAGGAGGCGCTCCCCGCAGAAGAGGAGATCGCCGTTCCCACGGAGCCTGTTACCGTGACCATCGGTTCCACCTATCCCCGGTTTGTGGGCGTGTTCGACATGATGCAGATCGCCAACGATCAGCTGGCCCTGCCCGCCGGATATCTGGCCTTTGA
The DNA here is from genome assembly GCA_902778525.1 of Oscillospiraceae bacterium. Classification (GTDB taxonomy): domain Bacteria; phylum Bacillota; class Clostridia; order Oscillospirales; family Oscillospiraceae; genus HGM13006. Next base: position 4,338 of record CACYXZ010000047.1, read on the forward strand.
CACGCTGATCCGCATGGACGTGCTGGAAGACGGCACCCAGGACTATTACTCCGACATCCTTGAGGACTACTATGTCACCGACGACGAGAAGAACATGGTCTTTGTTCTGAAGCCCGGCGTCCTGTTCTCCAACGGCGAAGAGATGGACGGCTATGACATCATCTGGTCCCTGCAGCGCAAGGGCGCGCATCCCCGTCTGATGGGCGACTATCAGATGTTCGACTTCGAGAACGCCACCGTGGACGGCTACACCACCACCATTCCTCTGAATTCCTACCGCGGCGACTGGCGGGTCATCATCGAGGCCGCCGTCATTATGAACAAGGACTGGATCGAGGAGCATGGCGGCGACAACTTTGACTACACCGATCCCACGCTGGTCTGCGGCTCCGGTCCTTATCAGGTCACGGAGTATGTGGCCGATGACCATGTGACCTATGAGAAGCGGGAAGACTGGTGGCAGAAGGATACCGCCTCCGCCGCGGTCGCCCAGCCCCAGACCATCATCACCAAGTCCTATGCGGACGCCTCCACCATGCTGGTTGACTATCAGAACGGCGTGCTGGACGCCATCATGGGCATCAGCGAGACCCAGTACACCCAGATCCAGAACGATCCGGCTCTGGGCACCGCCGCCGCAAAGTCCTCCAAGTCCGTGGTGGAGCTGATCCTGGATGTGGACAACACCCCCGAGCTGGCGGATGTGGAGCTCCGCAAGGCCATCGCCATGGGTACCAACATTGAGGATCTGGCCATTGTGGGCTACGGCGCTCTGGGCCGTCTTCCCATCGGCATGTTCTCTGCCGATTCCCAGTTCGCCTCTGAGGGCTATACCTTTGAATATAACCCGGAGGAAGCCGCCAAGATGGTCAAGGACCTGGGCTACGAGGGCCTGACCCTTCCCTTCATCTGCGATACCGGGACCGCCGATATGGCTGAGGTCTGGAAGGAGCAGATGCGGAACATCGGCATCAACATCGACCTGCAGCCCTATGACGTCATGACCTGTATCCAGTACTGGCTCACCCCGGGCGCCACTGCCTTCCAGTTCCAGGGCAGCGACAACGCCAACATCCCCGGCGATCCCTCCACGCTCCTCAACAACATGTGTGAGACCACCGACCTGGCCTGCATGCGGAAGCAGGGCGCCGAATGGAACGATATCGTGATCCGCGCCCGCAACGGCGCCACCACGGAAGAACGCCGGGAGATCTACAAGGAGCTCCAGCAGTACAACCTGGACAATGTCTACTGCGTGCCTGTGGTGGAATGGCTCAGCGCCTACGCCTACGGCGCCAATGGCGTTGTGAAGGATATGATCTTTGTGGCGCCTGAGAGCTGCAACCTCCGCCGGATCCTGGTGGGATAACTCGATAGCGACAGAACGATCTGAACTCTGATTATTCATTGTATGACAAATACGGAGCTCCGGAGCCTGTGACCCGGGCCCGGAGCTCCGGCTGTTATTCCTGGTGTGAGATAGGAGAATTATCATGCTGAGATTTATTGGCAGGCGGCTGCTTGTGATGATTCCGGTCCTTCTGGGCGTGCTGATCATCGTATACGCACTGAGCTGCTTTATGCCCGGAGACCCGGTCATCAACAAACTGGGAACGCAAAACTATACCCAGGAACAGTATGACGCCATGGAGCATCAGCTTGGCCTGGACCAGCCCTTTGTAGTCCGGCTTGGCAGTTACCTATGGGGCGTAGTGACCCGGCTGGACCTGGGTGAGAGCTACGCCACCAACCGGCCGGTGACCGAATCTCTGGCCCAGCGGGTGGGCGTGAGTATTCAGCTGGGCTTGATGAGCCTGTGTCTGGCGGGCATTTTGGGTATCCCAATCGGTATTTTTTCCGCGGTCCGGCAGAACACGATACCGGACTATACCATCACCACGCTGTCCATTATTCTGGCGTCGCTGCCGGGATTCTGGCTGGCCATGGAGGCGATATTGATCTTCTCGGCGAAGCTGCGCATCCTGCCGGCGTCCGGCCTGACCTCCTGGAAGCATTACATCATGCCGGTGGCCTGCGCCTCCATGATGACGCTGGCCTCTCTGGTTCGCATGACCCGAAGCTCTATGCTGGAGGTGATCCGGCAGGATTATATCCGCACGGCCCGGTCCAAGGGCATGAAGGAGACCCGGGTCATCTTCAAGCATGCGCTGAAAAACGCGCTGATCCCGGTGATCACCGTCCTGGGCAATCAGGTGGGCATGGTGGTGGGCGGCTCCATCATCATTGAGACCATCTTCAATATTCCCGGGATGGGCTCGCTGATGCTCAGCGCCATCAATCAGCGGGATTACCCCGTTATCATGGGCGTGACGCTGGTCACCTCCGTGTTTGTGTGCATCTGCAACCTGGTGGTGGACATTGTCTACAGCCTGGTGGATCCGCAGATCCGCAGCCAGTTCGTTTCCGGCAAGAAGCGCGGCGGGAAAGAGAAAACGGAAAAGGAGGCGGCGGCATGAATGCACAGAAGAACTCCGGTTCTGCGGAGAAGCTCCGCAAGAGCAGTCAGTGGAAGGACGTCTGGATCCGTCTCCGCCGCAACAAGCTGGCCATGGTGGGCATGGTCATTGCGGTCCTCCTGGCGCTGATGGCAATATTTGCTCCCGTCATTGCGCCCTATGACTATCAGGTTCAGAGTATCGCCGAGCGGCTCCAGATGCCCTCGGCCCAGCACCTGATGGGAACCGACAATATGGGCCGTGACATTCTCTCCCGTCTGATTTACGGTGGGCGGATCTCCCTGCTGGTATCCCTGCTGGCGGTGATCGTTTCTCTGGTGATCGGCGGCCTTCTGGGGGCTGTGTCCGGTTACATGGGCGGCAAAGTGGACTCCGTGATTATGCGCCTGATGGACATTCTCATGGCGATTCCGGGCATTCTTATGGCGGTTTGTATTTCAGCGGCCATGGGCGGCGGCGTCTGGCAGACTGCCCTGGCCATCGCCGTGGCAGGTATCGCCGGCGTATGCCGCCTGGTTCGTGGACAGACGCTGACCCTGCGAAACCAGGAATACATCGAGGCGGCCAGAGCCTCCGGTTCCGGCACGCTCCGAATCCTCCTGAGCAATATCATACCGAACTGTCTTGCGCCCATCATCGTCAACACCACGATGAGCATCGGCGGCAACATCATGATGATCTCCGCCCTGAGCTTTGTGGGCCTGGGCGTACAGCCGCCCATTCCTGAATGGGGCGCGATCCTGAACTCCGGGCGGGAATATGTCAGCACCTTCTGGCCGCTGATTACATTCCCGGGCATTGCCATTGCGCTGACCATGTTCGGCTTCAACGTGTTCGGCGACGGACTCCGGGACGCGCTGGATCCGAAGCTCAAGCAGTAAGGAGGGCCACGGATGAAAGTATTGGAGATCAAAGATCTTGTAATTGAATACCAGACCATGGACGGAACGGTCCATGCGGTCAACAACATCAATCTGGACCTGGAGGAAGGGGAGACCCTGGGACTGGTCGGCGAGACCGGCGCGGGAAAAACCACCACGGCCCTGGGCGTCCTCCGGCTGATCCCCGATCCTCCCGGCGTGATCAAGTCCGGCCAGATTCTGCTGAAGGGCAAGGACATCATGAAGATGTCCGGCGAAGAACTCCGGGCCATGCGGGGCGATGAGATCAGCATGATCTTTCAGGACCCGATGACCGCGCTGAACCCTGTCCTGACCGTAGGGGAGCAGATCGCGGAGATCTATTTCCTGCACAATGACTGCTCCCGTGCGGAGAGCATGGAAAAGGCCAGGGAGATGCTGGAAATGGTCGGCATTCCCGGCGAGCGGGCCGATGAATATCCGCATCAGTTTTCCGGCGGCATGAAGCAAAGAGTGGTCATTGCCATTGCGCTTGCCTGCCAGCCGGCTCTGATTATCGCCGATGAGCCCACCACGGCTCTGGACGTGACCATTCAGGCTCAGGTCCTGGACATGATGAAAAACCTCAAGGACCAGCTTGAGACAGCCATGCTGCTGATCACCCATGACCTTGGAGTGGTGGCGGAGGTCTGTGACAAGGTCGCCATCATGTACGCGGGAGAGATCGTCGAATACGGCACGCTGGAGCATATCTTCAACCATACGATGCACCCTTATACCATGGGCCTGTTCAACTCCTTGCCATCTCTGGACAAGGATGCGGACCGGCTGCGCCCCATCCATGGCCTGATGCCGGATCCTACGGACCTTCCTTCGGGCTGTCCGTTCCATCCCAGATGCCCCTACGCCCGTCCGGAATGCGCGGAATCCCATCCCGAACTCCGGGACTACGGCGACGGCCATCTTGCCCGCTGCCTGTTCTGCGACGGACAGCTTGGCGCCGAGAATACTGCGGAAGAGGAGAATCCTGCCGTGGCCGCTGCAGCGGAAAAGCAGCAGCAGACACCGGACGTGCTGCTCGAAGCGGTACACCTGAAGAAATATTTCCAAACCCGGGGCGGACTGCTGCACGCGGTGGACGATATCTCCTTCACGATCGAGCGGGGCAAAACCCTTGGCGTTGTGGGCGAATCCGGCTGCGGAAAGTCCACACTGGGCCGGGCCCTGATCGGACTGAACGAGGCAACCGACGGCCAGGTGCTCTTTGAGGGCCAGGACGTGACCCATCTCAAGGGCAGGGAACGCCGGAAGTTCCTGACGAATATGCAGATGATTTTCCAGGATCCCTTCTCCTCGCTGGATCCGAGAAAGACGGTGTTTGAGCAGATCGCCGCGCCACTGCGGATCAACAAGGTCTGCAGGAACAAGCGGGAACTGGAGCAGCGAGTTGCGGATCTGATGGAGACCGTGGGCCTCGCCCGGCGGCTGACATACTCCTATCCCCATGAGCTTGACGGCGGCCGCCGCCAGAGAATCGGAGTGGCCCGGGCGCTTGCGCTGGAGCCGAAGTTCATCGTCTGCGACGAGCCGGTCTCGGCGCTGGATGTCTCGATTCAGGCACAGGTGCTGAATCTGCTTCAGGATCTGCAGGCGGCCAAGAATCTGACCTACATCTTTATCACCCATGATCTTTCCGTGGTCCGTCATATCTCAGACGACATCATGGTGATGTATGTGGGATGCATGGTGGAAAAGTGTGCGTCCCATGAGCTCTTTGACTATCCGCTGCACCCCTATACCAAGGGTATGCTCTCTGCGGTGCCCATTCCCAGCATCAATGTAGAGAAGAAGCGGATCATCATGCAGGGCGAGTTGACCAGCCCGGTCAATCCCAAGCCCGGCTGCCGGTTTGCCAACCGCTGCCCCTATGCCACGGACGAATGCCGCAGTGTACAGCCTGCCGTGGAGGAGGTTCGGCCCAATCATTTCGTGGCCTGCCATCATGTGCGGGAGATCAACGGACTGTAACCGGGAGCGGATTTCCAGGTTCCTGAAACGCAACGATAAGACAGACAGTGCCTGGTCTGTCAGACCAGGCACTTTTCCTACAGAAAATTATTTTGGATTAGAAATGAAAGGAGCTCGAATATGATAGAGAAAACCGTTTCGGATACATGGCTTCTGACTGAAACCGTGTGTCTGGATCGTCTGACTGTGGAGGAGGGCGGAAGCATTCAGGCGCCCGCGGGTAAGTTTGTGACCATGACCGTCGGAGGCATAGGCCGTCCCATTGTTCCGGGAACCTATACAGGGGACATTGTCCTGAGTGTCGCGGATCTGTACCATATGCCGCCCCACGGACTGATGCGCGCGATGGGACGTTCCGAAGAGTTTCGAAATGCGCTGGTGATTACCGGCAATCAGGTGGCGGAGGCCCAGTCCGTGCCGGCGCTCCTGCGCCGGGGAGAGGCGGACGGCAAATGCGCGAAGAATGTGCGGATCGCCAGCAGCGAGGAATCCTTCAACGGTATCCTGGTCACCGGCGACAGCACATATGAGATCAACAATGCGGACATTGAATTCGATGGATTCGGCGCCAACGATTTCATGGGCGTGGGTGCCGGCGTAACCGCCATTGACAATGCCCATGTGACCCTGAACGATTCCCGGATTGTCATGCACGGCGTCACTCGCTGTGCCGTCCATGTAGGCGGCGACAGTGTGTTCACAGCCAACAACTGCTCCTTCCTCAACCACAGCCCTGACAATCAGGAATGGATCGGGGACTTCTCCTGGGGCGTGGGCTTTGTGGGATGCAACCGGCTGGTTCAGCTCTGCGACAACGGCACGGCATACTATAATGATTGTGATTTCGACACCAATGGATGGGGCGTGGCGTCCATTGACGGCCATGACAAGGCGGTCTCCTATTATTTCAAGGACTGCCGTATGAACCTGTCCGGAACGAATACCCACGGGTACGGTTCCTTCTGCATCGGCGACCGGAATGTGGTCTCCTTCGATCACTGCAAGGTCCATGTCAACGGCTATTCCCTGATCGTCCGGGGCATGACAGGAAACGCAAGAGCCGAGGTGAAGAACGGGACCGAGTTCACCGGGGAGCGTTTCGGCATCCTCTGCATTGGCGATTACCACACGCCCGTGACCATTCACGATTCCACCATAGACACGGACCGGGCCGCTATTGTGGTGAAGGGTTCCGCCACGGAATTTGACATCCGCAATTCCGTGCTGAAGGCCGGAGACAACGTCATCCTTCAGCTCATGGACAACGACGAGGCCGGCATGTTCATCAAGACTGTGAAGATCCCTGTGGGCAGACAGGATGTGTACGATCCCTCTCATGACCTGTATTCAGCGGATCCGGAAAATGATGTGATCCTGAATCTGACGGATATGAAGGTGTTCGGCAACTTCTTCAATTCCACCACCGATCTGCATATGGAGAAGGAGGCTGTTGCCGGGAGAAGCGGAAAGGTCACCTTTGGCGGTATGTTCGACCCGAAGCCGGATTCCGACTCCATCAGCTTCCTGGACGACATTCCCGAAGAAAAGCAGACCGAGAAACAGAACTATGACGACGGCCTGCGCGGCCCCAAAAACCTGGTCCTGAATCTGAACAACACCAGGATCGAGGGACAGATCAGTTCGGCGACTGCCGCCTATCGGGAGGGCCTGACTGAGATCGAGGAGGACCTCAGGCTGGAGATGAGCAACATCACCCAGACCGCCGCACCCACCGTCAACAACGGCGTCCATGTCTGCATGGATACGAACAGCACCTGGGTAGTCACGGATACCAGCTATCTGACGAAGCTGGAGCTGGGCAAAGCATCTCAGGTCAAAGCTCCGGCCGGGAAGACCCTGACCATGACCGTGGACGGGAAGGAAACGGAACTGCTCCCCGGAGGGGGCTATCAGGGACATATCGTGCTGACGGTTGCCTGAGCGCACGATAAATAAACGAAAAGGAATGTTGTTTATGCAATATCCAAAGCTGTTTGAGCCGCTGAGCGTGGGCTCTTTGACCCTCAGGAACCGAATCATTTCTGCGCCGAATATGATGTCTGCGTTGAACCCGGACGGGTCTCCCACGGAATACATGGTAGGCTACTATGAGGAGAAGGCAAAGGGCGGAGCGGCCGTCATTACCGTGGGCGACACCCCAGTGGAGGAGCGGGGGTTCACGACGCCCCGGCATCCGATCCTGGACAGGACCACTGTGCAGAAGTGGAGCGAGGTGGCCCGGGCCATCCGTCAGCATGGAGCCATCGCCTC
>CACYXZ010000048.1 GCA_902778525.1 Oscillospiraceae bacterium
ACGTCGGAGGAGATCCGGGCGTATTCCTCGGTCTCCTCTTCGTTGAGGGCCACGCCGTTGGGCAGGTTGTAGCTGCCGTCGGCGTCACAGGTCTTGAAGCTGTCAAAGACGGCCCATTCGGCGTCGCCGAAGTAATAGTAGCCGGGCCGCAGGTCCAGAATGCCGGGCATGTGGCCGGAGGCGGCGGCGGAAACCAGAATGAAGCAGGCGTCCATGTAGCTGAGGTCCGGGTTGTTTTTCACCAGGTCCGTGTACTGGGGCTGGCCGTTTTCGTCATATTCGAAGGTGTTTCCCTCGTCGCCAAAGTTGAACATCAGCTCCCCGGCGGGGGAGAACAGGAAGTTGACCATCATCATGATCCCCTCGGGGTCTTCGCAGGCGGTGGAGATGGCCCAGGTGTCCTGCTGCTTGATCTGGGAATGGGTGTCGGTCCAGGAGAAATGCAGCTGGTCCCCGGCGTCCTTCTTCAGCGCGCCCACCGGGGCGATCTCATAGGGATAGCTGGGATCGGCGTAGGCGGCGATGGTGGCGATGTTGGCGGCGGTGGCGGAGTTGGCGCCGCACTCGCCGGAGGCAAACCACCGGTCCGGCAGACCCATGGTGGCGTTGAAGAAGTCGGAATAGATGGTGCCGTCGGCGTACCAGTCGGCCAGCATACGGAGATACGCATAGTAGTTTTCGTTCAGGTAGGAGTAGACTACCTCTCCGTCGATGACGTTGTAGCCGCCGGCGTTGAAGTCGAAGCCGTAGCTGAAGAGGACGTCGTCTGCCTTGTTGGCGTTCATGGCGTTGCCGATGGACATGCCGTGGGCGCCGTATTCCTGCATGGTGGTCTGAACATAGTCGTGGAAGGCGTCATAGGTGTCCGGCGTTTCCAGACCCAGCTCCCGGAGCCAGTCTCCCCGGACGATCAGGCCGCCGTTCTCCGCGCCGCGCTCCTTGTAGATGATGGCGGCGGAGGGAAGACAGCCGTTGTCGGTGATCAAGGAGGCCCGGATCTCCGGATCCGAATTGATGTAGTACATATAGTTGGGGGCGTATTCCTCGGCCAGATCATAGAGGTCGATGATGATGTCGTCGGAGATGGCCGCGTCATAGCCCTTGGCGTAGTGGCTCACGCCGTCGGCGATGATGTCGGTATAGTCGCCGGAGGCCACCATCAGGTTGAACTGCTCATCCACCACCTGGTCGCCCACGGTCTGGATGTCCAGCTTCGCGTTGCAGTACTCCTGCAGGAGCCGCAGCGTGTTGATGTCCTGGGCCATGTCGGTGACCAGGCCGTCCATAAAGAAGGGAAGCATGGCCCACATGGTGTACTCCCGGGTCTCTTCAAACAGGGGAAGGTCCACTTCCTGCAGCGCGTATTCGGGCTGCGCGGGAGGCTCCTCCGCAGAGACGGGTTCCGATTCCGCCGCGCTCTGCGCGGCTGCCTCGGGTTCCGCGGCGGCCTCCGGCACCTCAGCTTCTGTTTCCGCGGGATCGGAAGCAGCGGCGCTCTGGGCTGCCGGGGCGGTCTGGGATCCGCATCCGGCAAGCAGGGACAGCACCAGGACCGCAGCCAGCAGCAGACATAACAGATTCTTTTTCATTTGTTTCACGCTCCTTTTGGTTTAATGGGATAGGAGGACAGATCGTATCCTGACCCTATCATACGGCAGAAGCAGAAACGCTGCAATTTTATTTCCCGGCAGATCGATTCCGGAATGGAATAGCAGAACCGGGACGGTATGGAATCCATACCGTCCCGGCCGGATTTCGTCTGCGGATCAGCCCCTGGTGGGCAGCACTGCCTGCATGGGGCAGACCTGAATGATGTCTCCGTCCAGGGTCTCGCCCCAGGCGCAGATGTCGATGACGTGGCGGCCCAGCTCGTCCACCCGCTTGTCGTAGATATAGGCCTTGCCGATGACCGTGTCGCCCTCGGAGCCGTGACGGTTCAGGGGGCGGTTTTCGTATCCCGGCACCACCCGGGTGATGAGATCGTAGTCCTTGGGCACATAGTGGTTGCGCATCTCCTTGAAGAAGGGGAAGAACCGCCAGCAGAAGCGGCTGACGTATCCGGCGTCCCCGATCCAGTTGGTGACGGTCCGGGCCAGGAGCCGGGCGGCGGTGTCGTTGTAGAACACCATCCTGCCGTTGGGCAGGTTCCGGGTGCCCAGATGGATGGAGGTCTCAAAGAGATAGTTGCCGTAGGGATCCCGGAACATCTTCTTCAGGCCCTCCTTGTCGCACAGCTGCTGCCGGGAAAGGGGCATGCCGTTGCCGTAGAGGGTGATCATATCCATGTAGGTGATGGGACCGGAGCAGGTCTCGGTCATGAAGGTGCCGACCGCCACATCCTCCCAGTAGCGGGGCTCGGCGCCCCGGATCTCCTCCCTGCTCCAAAGCTGACGGATGTAGTCCCAGTCCTCGTCGGAGGTGTAATGGGCCGGCGGGAAATAGTCGCACCACTCCGCCATGTTCTCGCTGAGGTCCTTGTGCTTCGCCGGGTCAACATACTGCTTGTAGCAGTCCCGGGTGTTGGAGTAGGAGTGGACCACGGTCGTTCCAGCCTCGTCCACCAGGGTGCCCTCGCCGCCCATGTACCACTGGCGCAGCTCGCTGCCCGGCTCCGTGACCTCGTAGAATTCGCCCTTGCTCTCTCCGGGCTTCAGGAAGTCCCCGGCCACCACGGGGCGGGAGAGGTAGATGTCGGTGCCGTCGTTGGTGTAGTAGAATCCGCCGGAGGGCATGGTCTTGTCAAAGCCGGGGGCGCCCATGGCCATGGCCATGCAGAAGCCGGGATAGGCGGGGATATCCGCATATCCCGCCTTTTTGGCGTACTCGGGGTCATTGAACAGGGGGTTGTAGGGATCCCATTTCTTGTTGTAGGCGATGATCTCCTCCTGTGTGTAGGGCTTAGGCTCCTTTTTGCCGAAGGGGCCGCCCATGGGGGGCATCTCGGCCTTGCCGGCGGCGATGTCCAGCCGAAGCTGAACGGCGTCCTTTTCAAAGTCCAGATACTCGCCGGGGGTGAATTTCACAAATTCCATCATAATGCTCCTTTCCGGTTCGGTAATGTCAGATCTGGCTGGCGGCGGCGTAGGCGGCCCGGGTGGCCTGATAGACCCGCCCTGGCGTCTCACAGTCGCCGATCAGGAAAAACTGTCTGGCGCAGCCGCTGTACTGCAGTCCCGCGCTCTGCTCCGGCGCCACCCCGCCGCAGACCACCACGCTGTCGCAGGGGATCACATAGTCCCCGTCGGCGGCATAGGGGCCGGTCTCCGCCGCCTGCGGCATAGGCGCCATCCCGGGCATAGGCGGCATGGAGGGAGCCTCCGGCCGCTTCACCGTGAAGCGCACCTCCGTGGGGGATACGCTTGTGGTGGCGGCATTTACCGCGTAGTGGAAATTGTCCAAGGCGGAATAGAACTTTCTCAGGGCTGCGATGTAGTGGATTTGATTGGCGTCGGAGGCCAGCTTTGTCTGCCGGGACAGCACCGTCACCTCATGACCCTGCTCCGCCAGATACAGGGCGGTCTCCATACCGGTCTCGCTGCCGCCCACCACCACGACCCGGCGGCCCAGCGCCGACGCCCGGCCGAACACCTGCATGGGGGTGAAGATCTTCGGATCCTCCGCTCCAGGAATGGGCGGACGCTTCGCCACGGCGCCGGTGGCGGCGATCACCGCGTCGAATCCGGCCGCCGAGATCTCCTCCGGCGTGGGGGCGCAGCCGGTCCTGACGGCAACGCCATGCTTGTCCAGCTGCGCGATCAGCCAGTTTTTGTAGTCCCGCAGGGGCCACTTGAAGGAGCAGAAGTCCGCGTGGATCAGCTGGCCGCCCAGAACAGCGGATTTCTCGAAGAGCGTCACCGCGTGGCCCCGCTTTGCCGCTTCCAGTGCCGCCCGCATGCCGGCGGGCCCGCCGCCGATGATGGCGACGTTCTTTTTCGCCGCGGCGGGAGGCGCCAGCAGATCCTTCCGGGACTGGATGCCCATCTCCGGATTGACGGAGCAGAAGCTGTGCCAGGGACCGTCAAAGTTGATGCCGTGGCAGTTGTTGCAGCGGATGCAGGGGGTCACGTCTTCCCCTCTTCCGTCGAGGATCTTTTCGTAGTAGTCAAAGTCGCAGATAAAGCTGCGGCACATGGCGGCCATGTCCATCTTTCCCTCTGCGATCCATCGGTCGATGAGAGCCGGGTCCTGATACCCGCCGTTGGGGGCGCAGACGGTGGGTACGCCGGCCTGCTTCAGGTATGCCGAATAGGCCAGTGTGATGGGCGCCTCCTTCTCGGAGTTGAGACCCACGGGGTGGGCCAGGTCTCCGTTCACGGCCCGGATCTGCACGATATCCACCAGACCTTCTGCCTTTTTCAGCAGATAAGCGGTGTCGTCGAGGGTATAGCCCCCCGGGATGCCCTCCTCGCCGGAGAACTGCAGCTCCACCAGGAACCGCGGGCCGCAGGCGGATTTGACAGCCGAAGCCAGCTCCAGAATCAGACGGCACCGGTTGTCCAGGGAGCCGCCGTACTCGTCGGTTCGGCAGTTTACCAGCGGGGAAAAGCTGTTGGCAAGCAGGGAGGCCTGATAACTGGCGTAGAGGTTGACGCCGTCAAACCCCAGATCCTGATACATCCGGCAGGTGTCAACGATGCCCGCAATGGTCTTCCGGATCTCCTCCTTTGTGATCTCCCGGCCCATGGCCATCCCCATGGGAGCGCCGAGGGCCATGGCTTTTTCCGGCGTCACCTCGCTGATGTTCACCCCGTCCGGCTGGGCACGCTGGATGTTGATGAAGCATTTGGAGCCGTAGTAGTGGATCAGCTCCGCCATCTGGGCCATGTAGTTTTTTACCGCAGGATCGGTGATGTCCCACATGGTCATGTGGGCGCTGTCCCCGTGCATGTTTCTGCGGTCCCGCAGAGGGCTCATGCCCTTGACCGTGACAACGGCGGCGCCGTTCCTGGCCAGATTGGCGTAGTAGCGCAGGACGTTCTCACTGGGGAAGGTCTCCGGACCCTGCTGGAAATGGGGCAGGCCCTTGGTGCCGTAGAGCCGGTTTTTCAGAACCACGCCCTGGACCGCCAGCGGTGTGAGAATATGCCTGTAGGTCTGTTCCATATCCGTTCCTCCTCAGCTGATGCAGGTGTACATGGCGTAGGGGGGGCGGGGATCGCCGGTGGTGGTGAGGAAGTAGTCCTCAATGATCTCTGCCATAAAAATCTTCGCCTTGGTCAGATCCCGCTGGGAGGGCCGCTTCCCGCTGTCGTAGTGCCAGAAGGTGGAGCCGGGTTTGCCGATTCCCAGGGGATCGTTACCCTCGAGCATAGAATAGTCATCCTCAATGCCCAGATAGTGCTTGATGGCGGTGATCTTCTCCGCATCCATGGACTGGAACTCCTCCGCGTCCGGGTCCAGCGTAAACCGCTGGATCATGGCCATGGAGTCGGCGATGTTGATATTCAGGGCCTTGGCGATGCCGTCCACCGCCTCGTGGCGCATTTCCTTGCCGGGGCAGGCGAACTTGCCCACGGTCCGGACGCCGTTGACCCGCAGCAGCTCCTCCATGACCTCCAGGGAGCCGTAGCACTCCGGGGGACCCACGCCGCTGCCGCCGTAGGTGGCATAGACCACGCCGTAGATGGTGGGAAGCATGTCGCCCTTGGCGCCGGGGGAACCGGTGGCCACGGAGGGCGCGACAATGCCGGGAATGCCGGAGTGGAGCTGCAGCCGCCCCATGGGATTCTTCTCCGGATCCGGCTCCGCACCGGGCTCCATTTTGACGCCGCTGATGGTGCGGTTCCCCTGAAGTCCCAAAAGCTGATAGACCTCTTTGTAGGGAAGGCCCGCCACGATCAGGGAACCGAGTACGACGATGTCATAATCGGAAAAGATGACAGGATCCTCTGACCAGTCCTTTCCGGCCTTGAGCTTTTCGCAGCGGGTCTCAAAGCCGTATTCCTCCAGAACCTCCGCAAAGGCCTTTCCCACCATCTCCGTGTTTCCGGTGAGGGAACCGTAGAGGACCACCGCTTTGCGTTTCTTCATGACAACTCCTCCTTTTGCCGCCGGCCCTGAATGTCCGGCAGGCTGTGGTTGGTTCAACGAAAATATGTGGAAGTCTTACCAATTCCGATTATACAGATTTCACGGCTTTCGTCAATCGTCCATCACGCACTAATTTGAAAAGAACCGGAAAAGTGCGTGGAAACGGCAGGAGGCCCGCCGCGAAAGCGGCGGGCCTCCTGTTCCCGGGACGCAGAGAGGTTCAGATGTGGATCAGACCGAAGGCGTCCGCCAGCGAGCTGATCAGGATCACGGCCAGAAGCACCAGCGCAAAATACCGGATAACGATCCGGTAGACCCGTCTGCGCCGGAAAGGAGAGGAACTGGAGATCTCGGTTTCCATCCGGTCCAGTCCGATCACAAAGAGGATCAGCAGGCAGATGGCGGCGGCCGCCACAGGCATCATCACCGAGTTGGTGAGAAAGTCGAAAAAGCTCAGGATGTCCATGCCCATAGGCGTGACTCCGGAGAGCAGATTGAAGCCCAGACAGGACAGCGAACCGAGACCCACCAAAATGACGGACATCAGCGCCGCGGACCGGGGCCGGGACCAGCCCAGCTCGTCCTCGAAGGTGGCGCAGGCACTCTCCGCCAGAGATACGGAGCTGGTCAGCGCCGCAAGCAGAACCAGAAGGAAGAACAGGATGCCGATCCATGCGCCGCCCATGGAGGAAAAGACCTTCGGCAGGGTCACGAACATCAGGGCGGGGCCCTTGTTGAGAGCGGCGGCGTCTCCGCCGGAGAAGGCAAATACCGCCGGGATGATCATCAGTCCCGCCAGGATCGCGATCAGCGTATCGAAGATTTCCACCTGGGCGGTGGTGCTCTCAATGTTCACGTCCCGGCCGGTGTAGGAGCCGAAGGTGATGAGAATGCCCATGGCGATGGACAGGGAATAGAACATCTGTCCCAGGGCGGAGACGAACGTCATCAGAGAGAAGCTCCGGAAATCAGGGATCAGGAAATACCGCACGCCGGCCAGCGCGCCGGGACGGGTGACGGAATAGCCCACCACGATCAGGCTCAGTACCACCAGAACGGGCATCATGATTTTGGAGACCCGTTCGATCCCGTGCTGAACGCCGGAGAAGATGACCAGCATGGTCATGAGCGCAAAGGCCAGGAAGCAGAGCTCCATCATCAGCGGACTGGCGAGAAACGCAGTGAAGAAGGCGTCGTCCGCCATGGCCGCGGACTGACCACGCAGATATCCGAGCAGATAATGTAAGACCCAGCCGCCGATCACGGAGTAATAGGGGACGATCAGGATCGGAATGACGGCGTTGATCCAGCCGCCGGCACGAACCAGTCCCCGCCGGCTGAACCGGGAAAAGGCGCCCACGGGACTCTTGCCGGTCATGCGGCCCAGGGCGGTCTCGGACATGATCATGGCATAGCCGAAGGTCAGCGCGAGAATGATGTAGACCAGCAGAAACGCGCCGCCGCCGTATTTCGCCGCCAGATAGGGGAACCGCCAGATGTTTCCGAGGCCCACCGCAGAGCCTGCTGTGGCCAGAACATATCCGAGTTTTCCGGAGAATCCCCGCTTGGTCGTTGGTTGTTTCACATTTTTCACTCCCTAAACACAATAGAACAAATTCTAACACAGTTTGACTGAAAGGGCAAATGCTTTTCAGAAAAGCGCGGATCGCGCGCCGTTTTCCCGGGACTGATAACCTCAGGGAATGGTTCATATCTTTTTCGTATTGTAAACGGGCCCGCTTTTCCGATATAATTTCAATTGGAAATAAGAACAGAAAGGAGTCCGTCTATGTCAACGCTGCGTTTTAACACAGAAGAGCTGGTGGGACGGTTTGAGGACCGGCGGGATGTAAAAAACCTGGCCGGCAAATACGTCATGAGCCTGCTCCTGAAGAAAGAACCCACGATCCTTAAGGATCTGTGGTCGGCCCGGGATGATATATCCCTGGGTGTGGACGGCGGCTACTACGCGGGCAGAGACGCGCTGGCGGCATATTATGCCTCCATCGACGCCGCCACCAAAAAGAAAGCCCAGGTGCTCAAGGAGGTGTTCCCGGAGGATCTGGGGGAATACTCCGACGAAAAGCTCTACGGCCGGGGACCCATGGAGATCCGGTCTCTGGACAACGCCATAATTGAGATCGCCGACGACGGGGAGACCGCCAAGGCGTTTTTCTATGTGTTCGGTCTTGTGACCGACATCTCCGAGCGGGGCCCGGTCTCCAACTGGGTGCTGGGAAGCTGCTGCTTCGACTTCATCCGGGAGGACGGCGTCTGGAAGATCTGGCATGTACTGTATCTGGAGGACGTGGACACCCCCGCCGGAAAGAAGTGGGGGGATCCCAACGCCATCGAGCAGTTCCCGGAGATGGAGAATTTCGCCGCCATGAAGGGTGTGGAGACCGCAAAACCCAACCGGCCCATGGAGCTCCGGACCCTTTATACCGGATCCCGGCCCTTTACGAAGCTGCCGAAGGTGCCGGAACCCTATGACACCTTTGCCAACACCTTCAGCTACGGCGCGGACAGTCAGGAGGCGTGGAGATGAGAAAGCAGTATTATTCCGATGACGAGCGGATCATCCGCGTCTGGGACGTGGAGGAGGTCAAGGACCTCATGGCCCGGCGGCAGGTCCTCAACATGAACAACGAGCGCCGGAAGGAGCTGGATACGCTCTGGGTCACCGAGCCCAAGTACCGGAAAACGGCCTCCATGGGCTCCAACTGGGGCTACTATGTGGGGATGGACGAGATCTCCAACTACTATGTGGTGCAGTACACCGACCGGCTCCAGAAGGCGCTGGATGAAAAGTGCGCCGCCAACCCCGGACTGCGCAACATCCGGGACAACTTCGGCTACGGCGACCTGATCGCCCACCATGTGTCCACCCCCTGCGTGGTCCTGGCCGGGGACGGCAAGACCGCCAAGGGCGTCTGGTACTCCCTGGGCGTCCGGAGCCTGGGCAAGCCCGACGGCTCCTGCGAGGCCAAATGGTATCCCGAACGGATCTGCGCGGACTTCGTCAAGGAGGACAGCGGCGACTGGAAGATCTGGCACCTGCTGATCTCCCTGGACGTGGAGTATGAGGCCGGCACCAACCTGGGCGACGTGGAGACCTTCACCGGCGCGCCCACCGAGGCTCAGAAGGAGTTCGGCGAGCCCACCCTGCCCTATGTGGTGCACAACCCCGACTACGGCTGGTCCGACGGCTATCCCACCGTGCCCCCCGTGGCCTACTACTCCTATGATCCAGCCGAGGGCTACGGCCCCGAGGGACGGCCCAGATGGCACAAGGGCCATCCCAACTACAGAAAGGAGAATGGCTGATGAAAACCCATCTGACCCTGTCCCAGCGGATCCACAACGCCGAGGGCATCCAGGCGGCGGAGTATCTCCACGCCCGGCACACCTATCTCCACGCCACCTCCTACTGCAAGGAGGAGTGGGGCGAGTTCTGGGACACCAGCGAAGAGGCCTCCTGGGGCCATCTGTTCGGCGTCATGTGCGGCTTTGACGAGGTGTGGTACAACTCCGTGACCAACTACGATCCCGACGGATACCGGGGCTTTATCAATCTGGCCAAACAGCACCCGGAGATCTCCTGGTTCGACGCCCGTTCCATGCGGGAGATCTCCATGCACACCCTGGCCACCGACATCATCGAGGCCGCCGACGACGGCAAGACCGTCCGGGCCTCCTTCCTGACCCCCGGCGTTCTGATGTTCGCCTTCAATGCCAATCACCATTACCGGGGCCTGACCCTCTGGGAGCGCTACGGCTCCGACTTCATCTATGACGAGGACGAGGGCCAGTGGCTGTATCTCCATGAGCAGGTCTGCCCGGACATGGGCGGTCCCATGGATGTGTGCAACCCCGGCATGGACGCCTACAACAAGCTCATGGGTATCGGCGGCGCCCCCGGCGGAAAGGGCCCCGGACCCGGTCCCGGCGCAGGCGGCGGCCCCGGTGCAGGCGGTCCCCCTCAGGGCATGGGCGGCGCTCCCGGCGCAGGCGGTCCCCAGGGCGGTCCTCCTCCCCAGGGCATGGGCGGCGCTCCACAGGGCGCACCCGGCGGCCCCGGCGAACAGCGCGGCGCGGACGGCAACGCTCAGGTGCCGGGCATGAAGATCAAGACCAAGGGCGCGACCCGGGGTGCAACCTCCGCAGGCGGCGCCAAGGGCGAGGTCCATGTGGGCGTTCCCGGTCCCATCCACTTCAACTACACGCCCATCATGCATGTGCAGAACACCGTGGCATGGCCAGAGCCCTACAAGACCATGGATCGGGAGAACACCTACCGGATCTACGAGACACCGGAGGTCGACTGATTCCCAATACGAACCGGACAGGCCCGCCGCATCAGCGGCGGGCCTGTTTTTTCGACAGAAATCGGAGGACGGGGGTTGATTATTTCCCCAAACCGTGTAAACTGGAAAAAGAGGGAACCTCAGGAGAAAGGAGAGAAACAGGATGTTTTGTGTACATTGCGGAACTGAAAACCCCAATGGCGCCAGATTCTGCAGAAGCTGCGGAAAACCGGTGGCCGAGGGGGTTCGGAATCCCGGACTGAAAATGGATTTCCCGGAGCCTCCGGCGGCGCCCACGGTCCCGGTTTATGACGGAGCTGCGCCGGCGGCGGTGCTTGACCGGCAGGAGGAGACGGGGAAATGGCCCGTGGCGGCGGGCGTCTTCGCGCTGATTGCGCTGCTGCTGAATCTTGCCCGGCCGGCCGTGCTGACATACTCCATGCAGCGGGCGTACGGCAGCGGGAACTTCTCGATCGGCCTTCCTGGCTTTGTGGTTCAGATCGTGATCGCGCTGGTGCTGGCGGTCCTGCTGCTGGCGCACACGAAAAAGATCCCCTGGCTTACCGCCATCCCCCGGAGCGCCGGAGTGGTGCAGAGCCTGATCGCCGCCGGGACGGCAGTGTATCGCGGCGCCATACTGATTCCCCGCATGATCATCGGGACGTATCTGCCGCTGCTTGTCTCCCTGGTGGTGCTGGTCCTGTACTGGATCTTTACCCTGCGGAAAAAAGTACCCACGGCCTTTGCGGTGATCGTGCTGATCCTGACGATCTTGGGCGGACTGGGTTCTCTGCTGAACATATTCCTGTTCGGCCATATGCCGCCGTTTTCTCTGATCGACACGCTGATGGCCTCCCTGACCGGTCTTGCTTCCGGGATAGCCTATGTGATCGCTCTGTTCTCCCTGGTGGAAAAGCCTGCGCCGAGGACGGTTCCTCCGGCCTACCGGACAGCGGCGTACAACGGTCCTTACGCCGGGAACGGATATGCCCCAAATGCGCAGTCCTCATATGCCCAGTCTCCCTACGCCGGGACGGATCCCTATGACGCGCCCTCCGGGGGATATGCAGTGCTGGGATTCTTCATCCCGGTGGTGGGCCTGATCCTGTATCTGGTGTGGAAGGATCAGACGCCTCTGCGGGCCGGATCCGCGGGAAAGGGCGCGCTGATCGGCGTGATCGTCGGCGTGGTGGGAAGCATCCTGCTGTCGATTCTGTCGGTGGCGCTGAGCTTCGGCTTCCTTGCCGCAATGTTCTGAACAAAAAACAGCCTGCCGCCGGCAGGCTGTTTTTTTCTGTTATTCGTACAGCGGGAACCGCTTGACCAGCGCCTCGACCCTGGAGAGCACATCGGCTTTTTTGGCCTCGAACTCAAAGATGCAGTCGGCGATGCAGCCGGCGATCACGTCCATTTCCGCGGGTCCCATGCCCCGGGTGGTGACGGCGGGAGTGCCCAGACGCAGGCCGGAGGTGACGAAGGGGGAGCGGGTCTCACCGGGGACGGTGTTCTTGTTGGCGGTGATGTG
>CACYXZ010000049.1 GCA_902778525.1 Oscillospiraceae bacterium
TTCAATTCCCCTCAGCTCCACCATAACGATCCCCGAACAAATCTATGGAAGATTTGTTCGGGGATTTTGTGATCTTTTCCGGCAATACAAGACGGTTTCCACTTGATATAATGCCATATTCTGTGGTAAAATATATAGCTAATCAATCCATTTTTAGGGGAGAATTATGATTATAACAGGAAGTAGGAGGTGTGTACGTGTATCTAAAAGCCATAGAGATCCAGGGATTCAAGTCATTCCCGGATAAAACCGTACTCACCTTCGGCAGCGATTTTACCGCGATAGTAGGGCCGAACGGCAGCGGAAAGTCCAATATTTCCGATGCCATCCGCTGGGTTATGGGAGAAATGAGCTCCAAAGCCCTCCGCGGCACCAAAATGGAGGACGTGATCTTCGGCGGGACGCTCAAACGGGCGCAGGTCAGTTTTGCGGAGGTTTCCCTGATCCTGGACAATTCCGAGCACACGTTTGACAACGAGGGTACGGAGATCATGGTGACCCGCCGGTATTACCGGTCCGGTGAGAGCGAATATTACATCAACCGACAGTCCGCCCGTCTCAAGGACATCAATGAGCTGTTCATGGATACCGGCCTCGGCAAGGAGGGCTACAGCAACATCGGACAGGGCAGGATTGACGAGATCCTGTCCGCCAAGTCCACGGACCGGCGGGAGATCTTCGAGGAGGCGGCGGGCATATCCAAATACCGCCACCGGAAAGAGGAGACGGAGCGGAAGCTCCAGCAGACCCGGGACAACCTCCTTCGGATCAACGACAAGATCTCCGAGCTGGAGCTTCAGGTCAACCCGCTGCGGGAGCAGGCGGAAAAGGCGAAAAAATATCTGGTGTTCCGGGATGAGCTTCGGGGACTGGAGGTCACGGTATGGCTGTCCCAGCTGGAGAAGCTGTCGGAGACGGCGAAGAAAGCGGAAGCGGACTACGCTTCGGCGCAGTTCCTGCTGGAGCAGGGAAAGGCTGACCTCGACGCGCTTTATGAGAAGGCAGAATCCCTGGCCGCTTCGCTGCGGGAGATGGATGTGGAGGCGGAAAAGATCCGCCAGAAGATCTCAGCGCTGGAAGGTTCCATAGCAGAGGAACAGAGCCAGGCCGCAGTTCTCGAAACAAAAATGCAGGGAAATGAGGCCAACATAAGAAGGCTTCATCAGGAGATGGATGCGCAGGAGGGCCGCAGCGGGGATCTTCAGGAGCAGATTGCATCCCATGAGCGAAGGCTCAGGGAGATCGAAGAGGAAAAGAAGACGCTGGAGGCTGAGCTGCAGGAGCAGGGACAGAGCCATCAGCTCCTGCTGCTGGACCGTATCCGGAAAACAGAGGAAATCGAAGCTTTGCGCGGCCGTCAGACCGCCCTTGCCGAGCAGGCGGCGGAGCTCCGTTCCGGCCTGATCGCCAATGATTCCGATACGCAGAAGCTGATGGACCGGCGGAGCGAAGTGGAAAAGACACGCACCGAGGCCCGGACCCGGCTGGATTCGGTGGAACAGGAGCGGGAAACGCTCCTTGGAAATCTGGCCGAATGGAACAATAAGGTCAGTGAGGCGAAAAACGCCATCAGCGGCTATGAGCTTCGGGCCCAGGGCCGCATCAGAAAGCGCAGTGAACTGGACGAGCAGGTTTCCGCACTGAAGATCCAGCGGGATACCCTGCAGTCCCGGATCCGGATGTACCGGGAAATGGAGCAGGGCTACGAGGGATACTCCAAAGCCACCCGCATCGTCATGCAGGAGTCTGCGAAAGGAAATCTTCGCCATATCCACGGGCCGGTTTCCAAGCTGATCCAGACGAAAGACGAGTATACTGTGGCCATTGAGACCGCCCTTGGGGCGTCCATGCAGTCCATTGTTGTGGACTCCGAGCAGGACGGCAAAGCCGCCATCAATCTGCTGCGCCGCCGGGAGGGGGGACGGGCCACGTTCCTTCCCATCTCCGTGATCCGGGGCCGCAGGCTCTCGGAAAACGGGCTGGAAGACGAATACGGATTTGTCGGGATCGCCTGCGAACTGATTTCCTATGAAAAGCAGTACCATGAGATCATGGTCAATCTGCTGGGCCGCACCGTGATCGCGGAGGACATGGACACGGCGATCGCCATTGCCGGAAACCACGGCCACCGGTTCCGGATCGTGACCCTGGACGGCCAGGTGCTCAATGCAGGCGGCTCCATGACCGGCGGCTCCACCCAGAAGAGCTCCGGCGTTCTGACCAGAGCCAACGAGCTGGCGCGGATGGAACGGCAGATGGGCGACCTGGAGGGCAAGCTGAAAACCGCGTCTGAACAGCTTCAGGAGGCTGCGCGCCAGGCGGCGCAGGCGGAGGCGGAGATCGCCGGCAGCCGGAACAGCCTTCGGGAAGCGGAGGACCAGGTGCTGCGCCTGACGCAGCAGGAGGAAAATTACGATGCGCTGATCTCCACGCTGGAGACTGCGATCTCGGCGGCCCAGCGGGAGATCGACACCGTGACGGAACTGATGTCCGGCGGCGAATCCCAGCGGAAGAACCTGCTGGAGAAGTCCGAGGCCTGCGACCGGGAGGCTTCTGCTCTGGAAACACAGATCATGGAGGCACAGCTGTCCCTTGACGCATTGAATGAGACGATCGCCGCTTCTGAGCAGCAGACCCATCAAAGTGAGGTGAAGCGGTCGGCGCTGGACGCGGAATCTGTCTCCGCAGCGGCAAGCCGGGAACAGCTGGAGGTGCTTGCCAAGGCGCTCCACGGTGACCGGGAAGAGCGGATCCGGCTGATCGAGACATATGAAGCAGAGAACCGGAGACTGTCCGGGGAAATTGAGGACCACAGGAAGAAGGCGGAATTCTTTTCTGAAAACTGCGATGCGGTTCGAAAGGACCTGCAGGATGTATCCCGGCGCCGCATGGAGGTGGAAGCCGGAAAGACGGCGGCGGAACGGGAGGCCCAGCAGAAGAACAAGGACCTCATGGATATGGAACGGGAGTGTGCCAGGCTGGAGCAGAAAAAGACCACTACAGCCATGGAGGAAAAGCAGATCCTCGACAGACTCTGGGAGAACTATGAGCTGACCAACACCACGGCGCAGAACGCCCGGGTGGAGATCGAAAGCGTTTCCGCCGCCCAGAAGCGCATTGCCGAGCTGAAACGGAAAATGAACGCCCTTGGCCATCCGAATATTGGAGCCATTGAGGAATTCCAGCGGGTCAACGAGCGTTATGAGTACCTCACCGGCCAGCGGGACGATGTACAGACCAGCGAGCGGGAGCTGATGAAGATCGTCGGGGATATCACCACTGAGATGACGGAGATCTTCCGGGTGGAGTTCCAGAAGATCAACGAGTACTTCGGACAGACCTTTACCGAGATGTTCGGCGGCGGCCGGGCGAGCCTCCTGCTGGAGGACGAAAACGACATCCTGTCCTGCGGGATCGAGATCAAGGTCCAGCCTCCGGGCAAGCAGGTAAAGACGATCATGCTGCTCTCCGGCGGAGAAAAGGCCTTCGTGGCCATCGCGCTGTACTTCGCGATCATGAAGGTCCGACCCACGCCTTTCTGTATGCTCGACGAGATCGACGCTGCCCTGGACGACCGGAATGTGGCCCGGTTTGCCGCTTACCTGCGGAATCTGGCGGGAAAGACGCAGTTTATCGTCATCACCCACCGCCGCGGCACCATGGAGGCGGCGGACGTGCTCTACGGCGTGACCATGCAGGAGCAGGGTGTTTCCCGGATCCTGTCTGTGGACATCAACCAGATTGCCCGGGAACTGAATATCACCTAACACCCAATCAGGAGGAAGATCAATGGGTTTTTTTGAACGAATCAGGCAGGGCCTGAGCAAAACGCGTCATGCCATGCAGAGTACCATCGGCGGCATGTTTGCCGGATTCCACGGCATTGACGACGATTTCTATGACGACCTGGAGGAGAGCCTGATCCTGGCGGATCTGGGCGTCGACACGGCGGTCCGCGCGGTGGAAGAGCTTCGGGAACGGGTCAACATGCAGCACCTGAAGTCCGGAGATGAAGTCCGGGAGGCGCTGAAGGATATCCTTGCGGGGATGCTCGACGTGGGGGATACTGCCCTGCGGATGAGCACCCGGCCGTCGGTGATCCTCGTGATCGGCGTCAACGGCGTGGGCAAGACCACCACCATCGGTAAGCTGGCGGCACAGCTCAAGGCGGACGGCAAAAAGGTCCTGCTCTGCGCGGCGGATACCTTCCGGGCGGCGGCGGCGGACCAGCTGGAGATCTGGTCGGAGCGGGCCGGTGTGGATATCATCCGCCAGCACGAGGGGGCGGACCCAGCGGCGGTGGTGTTTGACGCCATTTCCGCGGCCCGGGCGAGAGCCAGCGACGTGATCCTCTGTGACACGGCAGGACGGCTCCACAACAAGCAGAACCTGATGAACGAGCTGGGCAAGATCTCCCGGATCATCGACCGGGAGCTGCCGGACGCGGATAAAGAGGTGCTTTTGGTGCTGGACGGCACCACAGGCCAGAACGGCCTCATGCAGGCCAGACAGTTTTCCGAGATCGCCGGCGTCACAGGCATGGTGCTGACCAAGCTGGACGGCACGGCCAAGGGCGGCATCGTCATCGCCGTGGCGGATGCGCTGAAGATCCCGGTGAAATATATCGGCGTAGGAGAAGGAATCGACGACCTGATGCCCTTTGAGGCCAGGGAATTTGTGGACGCCTTGCTCTGATGGGAGGAACTATGGAGAGAATCGACGGAAGAAAGCTGAATGAGCTGCGGCCCGTAAGACTTCAGACCGGTTTTACAAAATTCGCAGAGGGGAGCTGCCTGATCACCTGCGGAGACACCATGGTACTGTGCAACGCCTCGGTGGAGGAGAAGGTGCCGGGCCATGTGACCTCCGGCGGATGGATCACTGCAGAGTATTCCATGCTGCCCCGGGCCAACCGGGAGCGCAGCCGCCGGGACGTGAGCAAGCTGAAGCTCAGCCCCAGAAGCGCCGAGATCCAGCGGCTCATCGGCCGCAGCCTCCGCAGCGCGGTGGACCTTTCCAAGCTGGAGGGGATCAGCATCACCCTGGACTGCGACGTGCTGCAGGGGGACGGAGGAACCCGGACCGCCTCCGTGACCGGCGGCTTCGTGGCGCTGGTGCTGTGCTTCCGGAAGCTGCTGGAGGAAGGGAAAATCGCCGAAATACCGGTTCGCACCTTTGTTTCCGGCGTGTCTGCGGGGATCGTCAACGGCGTCCCCATGCTGGATCTGCAGTACTATGAGGACTCCCGGGCGGACGTGGACCTCAACTGCGTTATGGACGGAAACGGCGGGATCATCGAGCTGCAGGGGACCGGAGAGGGCCGCCCCTTCACCCTGGAGGAGCAGCAGCGGCTCCTGGAGCTCTGCGGGCACGGAAACAAGCTGCTTCAGAGCAGGCAGCGGGAAGTGCTGGGGGAACTGGTATGACAGTAGTAGTGGCCAGCAACAACCCCAACAAGATCCGGGAGATCAAGGCCATCCTGGCGCCGCTTGGATGGGAGGTCCTGAGCCAGAGGGAGGCCGGCGTTCATGTGGACCCGGAGGAAAACGGACTGACCTTTGAGGAGAATTCCGCCATCAAAGCCCGTGCGGTGATGGAGGCGAGCGGTCTTGCCGCCGTTGCCGACGATTCCGGCATCGAGGTGGACGCGCTCTGCGGCGCGCCGGGCGTACACTCCGCCCGGTACGGCGGGGACGCCTGCCCGGATGACAGTGCCAGAAACGAACTGCTGCTGCGCAATATGGAGTCCGTGCCGGACGGGGAGCGGAACGCCAGGTTTGTCTCGGTGATCACGATGATCCGCCCGGACGGCAGCACGGTCTCCGCCCGGGGAGAACTTCCGGGCAAGATCCTCCGGCAGGCGGAGGGAGACGGCGGCTTCGGCTACGATCCGCTGTTTTACATCCCGTCGGAGGGCTGCACCATGGCGCAGCTTTCCCCGGAACGGAAGAATCAGATCTCCCACCGGGCTGAGGCGCTGAGGCGCTTTGTTGAGAAACTGATGAAGGAGAACGAACATGCTGACAAGTAAACAGCGGGCAGAGCTTCGGGCCAAAGCCAACGGCCTTGAGGTGACGCTGATGATCGGAAAAGAGGGGATCTCCGGCGGCACGGCGGAGACCGCCTCCGGGCAGCTGGAGAACCGGGAACTGATCAAGGGCCGGGTTCTGGAGACGGCCGGACTGACGGCGCGGGAGGCCAGCGACGCCCTGTGCGCCATGACCGGCGCGGAGGGAGTTTCCTGCGTGGGCAACACCTTTGTGATCTACCGGAAATCCAAAAAGCTGGAGGCGCAGCGGGCTCAGGAAAAGGCGAAGGAACGGGCGGCGAAGAAGGTCAATCCCGTTCGGGCCGGAATCCAGAAACGCCGCGCAAAGGCAAAGAAGGACAAGGAGCGCCGGGATGAGTTCTTCCGGCAGCAGCGGGAAAAGGAGCGCAGAGAGAAAAAATAACAGTTTCGGCTGAGAGAGAAAAAGCGACCATCGGGAGGGGAAAACAGTATGGCAAGAATCGGCGTATTCGGAGGAACATTCAACCCGCCCCACAGGGGGCATCTTCAGGCGGCGGAGGAGGTCGCCCGGGTGTTGGAGCTGGACCGGGTTCTGTTTATCCCGGACCGGGAACCGCCCCACAAGCAGGTGCCGGACGGTACGCCGGACGGCCGGACCAGGCTGGAGCTGGTGCAGGCCGCGATCGGGGAGCTTCCCTTTGCAGAGGCGGACGACATGGAGCTTCGCCGGGAGGGGAAGAGCTATACGGCCGATACGCTCCGGCTGCTCCGGGACCGCTTTCCGGACGATACGCTGTACCTGATCACCGGTACGGATATGTTCCTGAGCCTGCATCAGTGGTATCATCCTGAGGAGATCTGCCGGTATGCAGTAATCGTCGGACTGCGAAGGACGGAGGGCGACAGGGACGGAGCGTTCCAGGCCCAGAAGAATCGTCTGGAAAAGCAGTTCGGAGCCAGAGTGGAGCTGGTTGAAAACCGGGTGCTGGAGATCTCATCCTCCAGAGTCCGGCGCCTTTTAATCCTGGGCGGCGCGGAGAAGTATGTTCCGGAGCCGGTGCTTTCGATCATCCGGACCCGGGGCCTCTACAATACAGATCAGGACTACCGGAACCTTCCGGAGGAGGAGCTGCGCCGCGTGGCGGTGGGCCTTCTCAAGGAGTCCCGCGTCAATCATGTGCTGGGATGCGCGGACACGGCAAGGAAGCTGGCCCGGCTGTACGGCGCGGATGAGACCGCGGCCTACCGGGCTGGACTTCTCCACGATGTGACCAAGGCCATCGACGGGGAAGACCAGTTGCTATTGGTGGACAAGTATGATATACTCATCAGTGATTTTGAGCGGAGCCATCCCAAGCTGCTCCACGCAAAAACCGGCGCATATGTGGCAAAATACGTGTTCGGCGAGTCGGAGGAGATCCAGAAGGCGATTTTCTGGCACACCACAGGAAAAGCCGACATGAGCCTGATGGAGAAGATCATCTATCTGGCGGACTACATGGAACCAACCCGGGATTTTCCCGGCGTCGAAAAGCTGCGGGAGCTTGCCTGGACAGATCTGGACCGGGCCATGCTGCTGGCCTTTACCATGTGCATTGAGGAACTGGTCCGGGAGAACAAAAACGTCTGCAAGGACTCCAGAGAGGCCAGAGATTTTATCGCCCGGGAGCTGGGCGAGCCCGTTGAAGAAATCCCGCAACAGGAGGAATAATATTGTTATCAGCAAAAGAAGCCGCCGTCATTGCGGCAAAGGCACTCGACAGCAAAAAGGCCAGGAATCTGATGATGCTGGAGGTCAAGGGCGTAACAACTCTGGCGGAGTACATGATCCTGTCCACCGGCACCTCCGATACCCATCTTCGGGCGCTGTGCGACGAGGTGGAGAAGAAAATGGAGGAAGCCGGCGAACAGGTCTGGCACCGGGAGGGCTATCGCGGCGACACCTGGATCGTGATGGACTTCTGCGGCGTGATCGTGCACGTGTTTACGGAAGAACAGCGTAAGTTCTATGACCTGGAACGACTCTGGGGCGACGCCCCGATCGTGGATCTGGATCCGATTCTGAATCCCCAGGCATGATGATATTTTGAGGAAACAAGGTGAGTAACATGAAATATGATTTTGCCGCCATCGAACCGAAGTGGCAGAAGATCTGGGCGGACAAAAAGCTCTTTAAAGCTGAGAACGGATCCGACAAAAAGAAATTCTATGCGCTGGTGGAGTTTCCCTATCCCTCCGGCGCGGGACTCCACGTGGGACATCCCAGACCCTATACCGCCATGGACGCCATCGCCCGGAAAAAGCGGATGGAGGGGTATAACGTGCTGTTCCCCATCGGATATGACGCCTTCGGCCTTCCCACGGAGAATTTCGCCATCAAGAACCACATCCATCCTGCGGTGGTAACAAAGCAGAACATCGAGAATTTCACCCGTCAGCTGCATATGCTGGGTTATTCCTTTGACTGGGACCGCTGCATCGATACCACGGACCCGAACTACTACAAGTGGACCCAGTGGATCTTCCTGCAGCTCTACAAACACGGCCTGGCATACAAGGCCACCATGCCCGTGAACTGGTGTACCTCCTGCAAGTGCGTGCTGGCCAACGAGGAGGTCGTGGAGGGCGTATGCGAGCGCTGCGGCGCGCCTGTTGTCCGGAAAGAGAAATCCCAGTGGATGCTGAAGATCACCGAGTACGCGCAAAAGCTGATCGACGGCCTGGATAACGTGGACTTCATCGAGCGGGTCAAGACCCAGCAGAAGAACTGGATCGGCCGCTCCACCGGCGCGGAGGTCACCTTCCGTGCCACAACTGGCGACGATATCGTGGTTTTTACCACCCGCCCCGACACCCTCTTCGGCGCCACCTACATGGTCATCTCCCCGGAGCACCGGTATGTACAGCAGTGGATGCCGCTGCTGAAGAACCAGGACGAGGTCCAGGCCTATGTGGACGAAGCGGCCCGAAAGTCCGACTTTGAACGGACGGAGCTGGCCGCCGACAAGGAAAAGACAGGCGTGATGCTTCAGGGCGTCCGCGCAGTCAATCCTGTCAACGGCAAAGAGATCCCCATCTTCATTTCCGACTATGTGCTGGCCACCTACGGCACCGGCGCCATTATGGCGGTGCCCGCCCATGACTCGAGAGACTGGGCCTTTGCGAAGAAGTTCGGCTGCGAGATCACCGAAGTGGTCTCCGGCGGAAATGTGGAAGAGGCCGCGTTTACCGACAAGGACGAAAACGCGATCCTCGTGAATTCCGGATTCCTCAACGGCCTGAGTGTGAAGGACGCCATCCCTGCCATGACCAAATGGCTGGAGGAGCAGGGGATCGGCGCGGCCAAGGTCAACTACAAGCTCCGGGACTGGGTATTCTCCCGTCAGCGCTACTGGGGCGAGCCCATCCCGATCGTTCACTGCCCCGCCTGCGGCACGGTGCCGCTTCCGGAGAGCGAGCTTCCGCTGGTGCTGCCGGAGGTGGAGAGCTATGAGCCCACCGACGACGGCGAAAGTCCTCTGGCTTCCATGACTGACTGGGTCAACTGTTCCTGCCCCAAGTGCGGAGGCCCCGCCAAGCGGGAGACCGACACCATGCCCCAGTGGGCCGGCTCCAGCTGGTACTTCCTCCGGTATATGGATCCCCACAACACCGAAGCGCTGGCCTCCAGGGAGGCGCTGGAGTACTGGGGACAGGTGGACTGGTACAACGGCGGAATGGAGCATACCACGCTGCATCTGCTCTACAGCCGGTTCTGGAACAACTTCCTCCACGATATCGGCGTGGTCCCCTATGCCGAACCCTACGCTAAGCGCACCAGCCACGGCATGATCCTGGGCCGCAACCCCCACTATGTGGGCTATGCCGAGACGGAGGAGGAGAAGGCGGAGCTGATCCGGAAGTACGGCGCCCAGGCCCAGCGGCCTGCGGTGAAGATGTCCAAATCTCTGGGCAATGTGGTCAATCCCGACGACGTTGTGAAGGAGTACGGCGCCGATACCATGCGGCTTTATATCATGTTTATCGGCGACTTCGAGAAGACCGCCACCTGGTCGGACGAGGCCGTGAAGGGCTGCAAGCGCTTCCTGGACAAGGTCTGGAATCTGGCGGAGACCGTCACGGACGACGCCGCTGAATACAGCGCTAAAAATGAGACCGCCATGCATAAGACCATCAAGAAGGTGACGGAGGACGTGGATGGTCTGAAGGCCAACACCGCCATCGCCGCGCTGATGAGCCTGGTGAACACCATGGGCTCCACCGGCTGCAACCGGGCCGAACTCAAGACCCTTCTGACGATTCTCTCACCCTTTGCGCCCCATATTGCCGAGGAGCTCTGGGAGATGCACGGGTTCGAGGGCTACGCCTCTGTCGCCCCCTGGCCGGCCTATGACGAGGCGAAGACTGTCGACGCGGAGATCGATATGGCCATCCAGGTCAACGGCAAGTTCCGCGGCACCATGCGGATCGCGGCGGACGTCAGCAAGGAGGACGCTGTGGCGGCCGCGCTTGAGACGGACATCGTCAAGCGTCAGATGGCGAACATCGGCGGCGAAGTCCGCAAGACCATCGTGGTGCCCGGGAAGCTGATCAATCTCATTATCAAGTAATCACAAAAATCAGCAAAATTCCCTTGACATTTTATGCATCCTTGCATATAATAAGAAAAGCCGTAAATGGCCCTTAAAGCATTTCCCAGGGAAATGCGTCGGAGGGAGGGAAAACCATGTCTGAGATCCGCGTCAAAGAAAACGAGTCTCTCGAGAGCGCAATCAAGAGATTCAAGCGCAGCTGCGCAAAAGACGGCGTTATTGCGGAGTATAAGAAGCGTGAGCATTATGTCAGCCCCAGCCTGAAGCGCAAGCAGAAGTCTGAAGCTGCCCGCAAGAACAACAAGAGAAAGTATTATTGATTTCTCTCATTATGCGTTTTTGGCACCCCGCCGTATGGCGGGGTGCTTTTTATCTCCTGCCGCAGCTCCGGATCTTCAATCAGGACCATCGGAACGCCGCCACGCTGCAGGGCGGCATATTTCTTCCGCAGGCTTTGAAGAGAATCGAACAGGACCGCGTGGGGCGCCCCGTCCCTGCAGAATGTGAAATAGTTCGTGCACAGATCCTCAGAATAATAACAGGGCAGATCCTGCCTTAGCTTTCCCAGCTCCTCTGAAGAAACGGAATCGCCGAGCCCGCCGGGACAGGGGAGCCGGAAGTCCATATGCACGGGCTCCAGGACAACACAGAGCTTTCCGCCGGATGCCTCCATCAGGTATCGGATATAATCGGCCATCGTGCCTCCGGATACGGCGCAGTCCGCCAGGAAAAATCCCTCCGGCACCTCCTGGATGGAAGAACATACTTTCATTGACAAGACAGCGGCCCCCTGATAAAATAGCTATTACAGTTTATGAAGTTGTTTCCTGATTAGAAGCGGAAGGGAGAGTCCTATGGCATTTTCGCTGCTGGCGGATCTGGAGGTTTCGTCGATCCTGGATCTGACGCCGGAATGGTTTCAAAACAACGGGATACGTCTCATGCTCCTGGATTTTGACAACACGGTGGTTGCCTATACCGTTTCGGACCCGTCCCCGGAGTTCCTGCGGTGGCTTGAAAAGCTGCGGGAGACCGGCGTGGATGTGATGATCGTTTCCAACAGCAGGAAAAGCCGGCGGGTCCCTGACTTCTGTGAGAAGTGGGGGATCCCCTATGTCAAAAGAGCCGGGAAGCCCTCGACCAGAGGGATCCGAAGCGCCATGGCGCAGTTTGACGCCGGACCGGAGGAAACGGCGCTGGCCGGAGATCAGATTTTTACGGATATTCTGGG
>CACYXZ010000050.1:0-22807 GCA_902778525.1 Oscillospiraceae bacterium
CCGTCCTTGATCTCCGCGTCGGCAAACTCCGCATGGGGATCAAAGGGCTCGGCGCGGGGCGGGAAGCCCTCCGGCCGGGAATCGGGCATGACCTCCGGGCCCTCATCGTGGTCGCCCATCATCATGAACAGCATGCCGAAGTCCCCCTCAAATTTGGGGACGTTCAGCGTCACGTCCAGCGTCACGGCGTGGGGCGTGATTTTGACTGTCTTCGCGTTGTCGATGTAGGAGAAGTTGGGCTCGTTCTCGTAGTCCATCTCCGTGGCCCGCTTGGAGTGGGGATCGTCAAAGAGCATGGCGTCTCCCCGGGTGACCATGACCGTCTCATGGCCGGCCTTGGCAAGATACAGCGCCGCCTCCCGGCCGGTGTCTCCGCCGCCGATCACCACCACCTTGTGCCCAAGCTCCTGCTCCCGGCCGAACACGTCCTCCGCCAGCCATACCTTCGGGTCGTCCGCCCCCTCCACAGGGATCCGCTTGGCAGTGGAGCCCATGGCTGCGATGATCACATCGTAGCCCTTGTCCCGGAGCAGCTCCGGCGTGGCGGGGGTGTTCAGAAGAACCGTTGCGCCGGACTTCATGACCTCCCGGACCATCCAGTCCTTGTAGTCCTTCAGGTTCCACTTGAAGCTGACATGATCGGCGAATTTCAGCTGTCCGCCCAGCCGGTCGGAGGCCTCATACAGCGTCACGGTATGGCCCTGCTCCACGGCAAACAGCGCCGCCCGGAGTCCCGCGGGCCCGCCGCCGAGAACGGCCACGTTCTTCTTCTTTCCGGAAGGGGTGAACATCCGGTCCAGCATGTGATGGTAGCCCGCGTAGGGGTTCACCGCACAGAAGGAGCCGTGACAGCCGTTGCACAGCAGGCAGGGGGTCAGATCCTCGCCTCGCCCCTGTTTGATCTTGTCGATGTAGTGTTCGTCGCAGATCAGGGCCCGGGCCACGCTGACGCAGTCAGTCTTGCCCTCGGCAATGAACCGGTCGATGAGATCCGGATCCCGGAAGCCGCCCACCGGAGAGACCACCGCTTTGATGCCCCGCTTTTTGAAGGCCTCGGCGAACTGAAGGTTGTAGGGGTTTTCCTTCACAAGATTGTGGCTGTTGACGTGGGTGAAGGAGCCGTCCCAGCCCCGGATCTGGAAGATATCCACCAGGCCCTCGCACATCTGGCAGTAGCTTAGCCAGTCCTCCACGGTGTAGCCGCCCTCCTCGGTGGCGGAGATCTGCATCTCGATCAGGAAGTCCTGTCCGCAGGCCTCCTTGATCCGCCGGAAGATCTCCAGGGTCAGCGTGGCGCGGTCCGCCATGGTCTTTCCGCCGTACTTGTCGGTGCGCTGGTTCAGCAGCGGGCTCAGGGAGCAGGCCAGGATGCTGCCCCGGTAGGAGGCGTAGACGGTCACGCCGTCAAAGCCCAGCTTCTGGAGCTCCACGCTCGCGTGGACAAAGTCCTGAATCATGCCCTCCAGCCGCTCCGGGGAGATGCCGGGTTTGTTGAACAGGTTCTGGGAGTAGTCCCCGGTCATGGGGATCTCGTCCCAGTTGGGGGTGTCGGAGATGTTCACGTTCTGGGGCTCAATGGCCATCAGAGAGGCGGAGGCCAGAGAGCCGTGCCGGTGGATCTTTTCCACGATCTCCCGGTAGTCCGCCATGGCCTGAGGATCGTCCATATGGCATGGGGCCATTTTGCTGTAGTTTCCCTCACAGTCGGGATAGGCGCCCACGCCCACGCAGACCCAGGCCGCGCCGTTCCGGGCCAGATGCTCATAGAAGGGGCCGGACAGGGGTGGCTCCATGTTGTCCGAGGAGACGCACTTGGAGCCCAGGATCCGGTTTTTCAGTGTCACATTGCCGATCTTCAGGGGCGCGAGCAGATGTTCGTATTTCAATGATATCTTCCTTTCTCGGAAACAGCCCGGCTTCCGCCGGGCTGTTTTTGACAGGGGGATCATCCCACCGCGTTGTCGTAGGCCTCCTGCTCCAGCGCGATGCAGTCCTCAATGTTCATGCTCTTGAGCTTCTCCACGAAGTCGTCCCACTCCGCGTCGATGTCCGCGTCGCCGATGGCGAACTGGGCCACCCGCTCTCCGGCGTAGGTCAGGATGTCGGAGGCCATGCGGCCCTCCTGCTCCTTCTGCTCGGTGGTCATGGTCACGTTGGAGGAGATGGCCATGGTGCCGTCGAGATTGCCGGTCCAGACGTCCCAGGCCTCGTTCACCAGATCGGAGTTGAGATAACCGGTGCGGTACCGGAGCATCAGAGACGGCATGGTGCCGAAGGCGCAGCGGCAGCGCATAAACTGGCTCACGGGAAGACCGAATTCATTGTTCAATACAGCGTCGGTAAACAGCGGCGTTCCTTCGTCGTCCAGCTCGAAGTCCACGCCCTCGATGCCGAAGTTAAAGAGCAGGATGCCGTCCTCGGAATACCAGTAGTCCATCCACTGCATGGCCAGCTCCGGATCTTCGCATCCGGTGGAGACGGAGATGGAGGTGATGTCGTCGGCGGGCGCAAGGGTCATTTCCGTCAGGTGCTGCATGTCGCCCTTGTTCTGGACGGGGGAGGCCATGCAGGTCACGGGCACGGTGTATTTGTCCACGCCCTCGCCGGAGGTGGGCCACACGCCCATCTGATCGGAGGTGATCTGTCCGTCGAGATAGCTGGAGAAGGGATCATACTCGATGGAGATGAAGTCGGGATCCATCAGTCCCTCCTCCCGCCAGGAGTTGAGCATCTTCAGGTAGTCCCGGAAGCCGTCCTCGATCAGGGAGCACTTCACCACGCCGTCCTCCACATAGTAGGGCAGGCCCACGGAACCGCTGGGGCCCGCCGCCACGCCGCTGGCCAGATAGGAGGCCACGTTGTAGCCCTCGGTCAGGGTGGTGATGGTGCAGTTATTGGTCATGTAGATGGGGGTGGAGGCGCCCTTCTCGTTCTTGAAGGCCACCAGCACGTCGTGGAGCTCGTCGTAGGTCTCCGGTACGCTCAGGCCCAGATCCTCCAGCCAGTCCTTCCGGACCACCAGGCCCTGGTTGTTGATGAAGCTGTCGTAGGTGCCCATAAACTGGAGCGCCATCCCGTCCGTCAGGAAGTAGGGGGTCTCGGCCGGATTGGAGTGGATCAGATAGCTGTAGTTCGGCGCAAACTCCTCCAGGTCGTCGGTCATATCGATGATGATCTCGTCCGCCATGGCGCCGGAAAGGCCCGTGGAGTAATAGGTGCCGATGTTTTTGAACAGATCCGGATAGTCTCCGGAGGCAATGATCACATTGTACTGCTCGGAGGCGGTGAAGAAGTTGACCTCCGTGGTCTCCACGTGGACGCCGGTCCGCTGCTCCAGCTCCTTCATGTAATCAAAGCCGTTGTAGTTCTCAATGCCAAGATTGGCCAGGTCGCCCATCAGGTTCACCGCCGGGGTCAACATGGTCAGCTCCGCACCGTCAGTCAGAGGCAGGCTCACCGTGTTGATGAAGTCCAGCTCCGCCTTTTCCGCGCCGGGCATGCTGGCCCGGTGTTCCACGTGGGGCTTCACCAGCTCAAGGGGCTCCCCGTCGCTCCCTTCCGCCTCTTCCGCAGAGAGGGCGTCGGTTTCCGGGGCGTCCGGGGTCTCCGGCGTCTCCGGCGTCCCGGCGGCGCCGTCGGTTTCTGCCTCCTCTGCCGCCGCAGCCTCAGAGGCCGCGCTCTGCTGCGCCGAGGCCGGCTCGGCCGTGCTGCCGCAGGCGGCAAACAGCAGACAAACCATGCTCAGAAGCAGGAGCATTGCAAGAATACGTTTTTTCATCATGGGATTCTCCTTTTCTTAACGTAGTTGGCGATCTCTCTCGCCTGCATAGGGATTCCATTCTACGATTTCAGTGTAGCAAAGTCCCTATTCCTTTGCAATCAGATATTATTATTACGAATTATAGCATATTCTATCTGTCCATCATATTGCATATATGCAAATACTGCGCTATAATTGCAAATGAGGTGATCCCATGCTCTACTACTGCTCTCTCCACCCGGAATGGGACTGCTTTGGCGACTTTGGCGAAACCGCCCGCGCGCGGACGATCGACGCCCTGTTCGGCGCCATTGCCTCCAATCAGCCCCGGGCCTCCGATTTCTGCTTCTCCCGGCTGGAACAGCTTGGCGTCTTTCTGGGCAGCGGTGCTTTCGCTTCCATCCTGCTCCAGCAGGATCCCGCCTGCGCCGCCGATCCGGAGGATCCGGCATGGCCTTTTCAGATCGTGGAGGCGGCGGGTCTGTGCTTCCGTCCGCCTTTATGGTACTGCTTCTCCACGGGGGGACAGGTCTATCTCCTGTGCTGTTTTCCCCGGCTGCAGGAGGACGATCCCGGAGCCGCCAGAGAAGCGGAGACGCTCCTGTCGGAGGCGGATTCCCTTCAGAAGCGTCTGGCGCCGGCGAACCCGGCCCTGCGGATCATCGTCAGCGATCTGCAGTTCGGAGAGGCGGGGATCTTCCGCTCCTTCAACAACCTCCATCACGCCATGGAGTACTTTGATTTCCGGGGCGAGACCCGTTCTCCGCTGCAGCTGAACTCGGAGGAACAGCTCCACGGCGCCTTTATCGGGGATCTGAGCGCCTACCGGCAGTTTTCCGTCTCCATGGGCGAGCAGCTGTCCCGGTCGGACGCGGACCCCTCCGCCCTGGCCGATCAAATCTGCGATACGATCCTGGGAAACTGCGTCCCCTCCATGGAGTCCATCCACCACCACACCCAGATCTTTATGCTCACCTTCACCGAATACCTCGGCGGGGCGGGACTGGTGGACGCAGCCTACATCCGGAGCCGCCAGATCGTCTACCGGGCCATGGAATTCGAGCGGGAAACGGAATTCCGGCTGAACATGCGGGCCCTGATCCTGGAGCTCCACCGGCAAAACCAGACCCTCCGGCGGATCGGCCGGCAAAAACGCATCCGGACCATTCGGGAATACGTGGAGGAGCACATCTCCGATCCGGAGCTGACCGTGGGCAAGATCTCCGAACGATTCCGGATCGGGGCACCCCAGGCCGCCAGACAGTTCCGCTACTATTACGGCGTCAGCCTCTACCGGTTCCTCCAGCAGACCCGCTATCAGTACGCGCTGCAGCTCATCGGAGCCCATCCGGAATGGTCCACCCGCCAGGTCGCCCAGGCCGCGGGATACAGCGATCTGTCCACCATGTACCGTGCCTTCCATACCTTTGGGGACGTGACGCCCGGGGCCCTTCGCAACGCCCTGCGGCAGGATCCCGGGGAGCGCCCGTAGGACAAGCAAACGCCCCGGAAGCACTGCTTCCGGGGCGCGTTTTCACTCTGACAGAAACCGGACCTCTCCTGTCCGGATGTCGTAGATCGCTGCGGCGAATCCCACCTTTCCAGCCCGGGCAAACTGCCGGAGCAGTTCGCTTTCCCGCAGCCGGGAGATACTGCGGATCAGGTTGCGTTCCTCCGCCTCCGCCGGGTCGGATGCATCTCCGATGGCCAGGGACACCTCCGCCAAAACGGCCGCCAGATCGCCCGCGGCCGCCCCGCGGCTCAGCGCCGAGGCAACCGCGCCGCAATTCCGGTGGCCCATAACCAGCACCAGCGGGACGTGCAGATGCTCCACCGCGTATTCCACGCTTCCCGCGTCAAAGGGACCCATGAGATTGCCCGCGTTGCGGATCACAAACAGATCGCCGATCCCGGCGCCGAAGATATGCTCCGGCGGCACTCTGGAATCCGCACAGCAGACCACCACCGCTTTGGGATGCTGTCCATGCTCCGCCGTCTCCTTCCGCACCGCGTCGGTCAGACGGGCCGGGTTCCTTTCCTGCCCCTGATAGATCCGGTTGGCCTCCATCATCTGCTCCAGGACCGCGGCAGCCTCCTCACACCTGCATTCGTCTAAATCCGCCGCAAGGGCGCATCCCCTTGACAGGATGTTCTGTATTTCCGTGTGCAAACCGATTCCTCCGTTTCTACATCATTGCCTGCACTATTATAGTAGGTCCTTTCCCCTTTGGCAAGCATTCTTCCCGGAAAAAACTGCCGGTCCGTGAAAGCTTTTCCTTGAAAAAGTGCTCCGTTCGCTGTACACTATTTAGGAAACGCGCTTTGCCGCTTCGACAGGCAAAAGCTACAGCAACGGAGGAACAATATGATCTATAACAACATTCTCGACGCGGTGGGACATACGCCGCTGGTCCGGCTCAACCGGATGCCGGAGCCCGGCAGCGCCGAGATCCTGGTAAAGATGGAGGGGCTGAACGTGGGCGGCTCCATCAAGACCCGCACCGCGCTGAATATGATCGAGCAGGCGGAAAAGGACGGATTGATCCGCGAGGACACCATCATCGTGGAGCCCACCAGCGGCAATCAGGGCATCGGCCTGGCGCTGGTGGGGGCGGTCAAGGGCTACCGGACCATCATCATCATGCCGGACTCGGTCAGCGAGGAGCGGCGGAAGCTGGTGCGCCATTACGGGGCGGACGTGAAGCTCATCCACGACGCCGGGGACATCGGCGCCTGCATCGAGGAGTGTCTGAACACGGCCCTGCGGATGCAGGAAAAGGATCCGCGGGTCTTTGTGCCCCAGCAGTTCTCCAACATCAACCACACCATGGCCCAGAAGAACTTTACCGCCCGGGAGATTTTGGAGCAGGCGGAGGGTCCCATTCACGGCTTCTGCTCCGGCATCGGCACCGGCGGCACCATCACCGGCATCGGCGAGGTGCTCAGGGAGCACAACCCGGATCTGGAGATCTGGGCGGTGGAGCCGGAGAATGCGGCGATCCTGGCCGGCGGCACCATCGGCACCCACATGCAGATGGGCATCGGCGACGGAATCATCCCCGATATTCTCAACCGGGAGATCTACGACGACATCTACGTGGTCACCGACGAGGAGGCCATCGAGACCTCCAAACGGCTGGCCCGGGAGGAGGGCCTCATGGTGGGCATCTCCAGCGGCACCAATGTGGCCGCGGCCCTGAAGCTGGCGAAAAAGCTGGGCCCCGGCAAGCGGGTGGTCACCATCCTGCCGGACACCGCCGAGCGGTATTTCTCCACCCCTCTGTTCGGGGAATAAACAAACACAGCGCCTCCCCGGAGGCGCTGCTTTTTTTGGTTTTTATGAATCTTCCCGCTCTTTCCGGCTCTGGGCGGCGGCGTTGGTGTCGATGGATTTGCCGAAGACGAAGAACCGCTGGTAGAGGAACTCCGTCACAAAATTCAGCAGCATATTGATCACCGTCACCAGATACTCGTTCCAGCCCAGGCGCATGGTGAGAAAATGCTCCAGCATGGTGGACAGGGGCACGAACACCGCATAGAACGCGGCCACCTTGGCCATGGCCTCCGGCACGTTGGCCGCAGACTGGAAGGTAAACCGCCGGTTCAGAGTGAAGTTCCACAGCACCGACAGCACCAGGGCGGAGAAGTAGCACAGCCAGTAGGGCAGATGCAGCAGCTCGTTGAGCAGGGCAAAGGCCCCCATCTCGATGAGCCCCGCGCTCAGGGAGAAAAAGGTGAACTTGACAACACGAAGAAACTCTTTCATGGCCGCCTCCCGATTCTTTTTCTGATATTATACGAAACCATCGGGGAAAACTCAAGTCCCCGCTAAAAACTCCCGCGGACAATTCCGCGGGAGTTTTTCAGGGTTTTTCAGTCGGACAGCTTCTCGCCCCGGAGGGGACTGTGGGGCTTTCCGGGCTGATAGGCCTCTCCGGTGAGCACGCCGTCCCGGATGGTGACGGCATAGAGAAAGAACTCATCCCCCGGCGTTCCGGCCAGGGCCGTAAACCGGATCACATCGCCGGTGTAGCAGAGGTTGCCCACCACCTGCTTTCCGTGCTCCGTCTCATAGATGCCGTAGGGCAGGCCGCCGGCCTCTCCGAATGTGATCCTATGGACCGGAGGGGGCGCCGGCGGATCGCGCCGGACCGCCTCCTGCTCCTCCTGGGGAATGTAGTGCTGCATTTCCTCGAAGGGGACCGGCGTCAGCCGGATCGAGTAGGTTCCGTGGATCATGGACTGACTCCCTTCCCGCTCAGTAGATCGGATCTCCGTATCCCTTGTTGTTGGGATATAGCTCGATATTCTCAAATTCCGCGCAGCCGGGGGAGTAGGTGTGCGCCTCGTCCAGCTTCTCGTAGGGCTTGGGATCCGGAACGGTGTCCTGGACCGTCTGGATGATGGAGATGTCCTGATGGACCTGCCGGAGGTCGGAGATGCCGCTTCTGGGGGCGCCGGAGCACTTGCCCACCTGCAGCTCCCCGGAAACGTATTTCCGGAACCGGTCCTGGGCCCAGTTGGTGTCGTCGTAGCCGTCGGCGATATCCGGGCAGACCTGCTCATGGAACCACCACCAGCGGCCGTCCCGATAGACGAAGTCGGATCCGTAGCGCTCCCAGAGCCAGGAGCCGGACCGGCCGCCGCCCGGACCGTTCATGCCCATCATGGTGCCGGGGGTCAGATAGAAACTCCGGGCGGACTTTCCGTCGTCCGCCACCTCGATCACCGGGGACGCCAGCACATGGCAGCTCTGGCCGAAGGTGCCGGGGTTGTGGCCGTAGAGGTTCAGCATGCCGTACTTGTCCCGCATGGTCGTGGGCCGGTCGAACTTCTTTTCGGACACCTCGCCGAAGGGCATGCCCTCGGGCATATCGTCGTCCTTCATGCCGAATTTCTCCTCCGCCGGGGCGAAGGCGTTGGCCCGCAGGGGCTCGCCGAAATGGGCGGGCACCAGCTCCCGGTAGCCCATCATCCGGCCGAAGGTGTGTCCGAATGTGGAATGGTCGGAGCGGAGCCAGAAGGTGCCGTATTCCTCCCTGCCCCGGTTGACTCCGTGGAGGTAGGCATGGCGGGCCTTGAGCTCCTCCACCTTCTGCCCGGCGACCACCGCCGCCACTCTGTCATGGAAAGACTTGTTTTTGTTCATATCCGCACCTCCTCATAGCATCTCCAGCCGCTCGTAGAACTTCCGTCCCACCTTGCCCTTCGGCCCGTAGCCCTCGTCCTCGTCGTAGGTCTTGAAGGGACGGGGCATATCGTAGAACAGGTATTCCCAGCCGTACTGATTGTCATAGACTTCCTTTTCCACCGTGGGCTCCCCGTAGAACCGGGCGGCGGGATCGTAGCCGTTGATAAACGTATTGACGTCGTTGTAGTTTTTGCCGCTCTCGATGGAGAAGTCGTGCTGCTCCACCAGGTGCCAGATCTTAAAGCCGTCTGCCTCCCGGACCAGTTCGATCAGCAGCAGGGAGAACTCAAAATAGTTTTCCGCTGACCCGTCGGGTCTGCCCCGGCCGGTCAGACCCAGATCATAGCAAAGATACCGGGCGTATTTGTCATCCACGGAGATGAACAGCAGCGGGGTGGTGCAGGAGTGCATGGCAGTGGTGCCGAGGCCCGCTTCCGCGCTGTCGTATTTCCCCGGAACCGCCTCCTGGAAGGCCCGCAGGGTCTCCTCCTCATAGGCGATCCGCTCGTCCACCAGATGGCGGCTGACCTCCGGGAGGCCCACATAGAAGCCGGTGTTGGTGGCAAAGGAGGCGTCGGCGGTATGCTCCGGCTCCCGGACCCAGAGGGACTCGATGGCTTCGGCAGTATCGCCGTTGCCCCAGGCCAGCACGAAACGGCTGATCAGGTTCTGGATCATCTCCTTGTCCCAGGCGTGGCGGACCATTTCCTCATCGGTAAATTCCCGCTTGTACTCTTTGAATTTATCCATTGACGATCCTCCTCTCAGATCCCGTAGCTGAAGGTGTCAGCAAAGGTGGCGTAGGGCTCGGGGCACCGGGGAGACCGGGTCCTGGGCCGGTCGGGACGGAAGGTCTCCATGACAGTCATGGGGACGTTGGGCTCCGGCAGATGGAACTCCGCCATGGGCGCGAACTCCGGCACCGGTTCGAAGTCCTTTTCCGGCTCGGTGAAGCCCACGCCGCACTGATGGTCCACGTTGTAGAGCAGCAGCAGGTTCAGGATCTTCCATTCCCCGTCCTCCAGCACGAAGTCCACCGCGGCCCATCCGAAGATCCAGTTGGCCACGGGGCCGGCGGCGGTGAGGCGGCTGGTGGAGCCCCGGACGTTCCAGATCCCCTTGGCGGTCCGGCCGTCGTCGGCGATCTCGATGACCTGGGACTCAAAGGGCAGATAGGAGATCATGCCCACGCCGTAGAGCTCGTCCTCGGTTTTTCCCTCCAGCTCCCGGGGGAACATTTTGGCGATCAGCGCCGAGGACAGGCGGATCTCCTCTCCCAGCGCGTCATAGTAGCCCTTGACCGCCGCCGCGCCCTTGTAATAACCGTTGTTCAGGCCCAGGCACACATCCTCCCGGCGGGAGAAATAGCGGTCGTAGACCTGGGCCTCCTGCTTGATGGCGTAGTCATGGGAAATGCGGCCCATGACGTTCCGGATCTCCCGGCGCCATTCCAGACGCTCCAGGAGCTCCATGGGTGTGAATTCTTTCATGGTTATCCCTCCGTCAAATTAGGATTCCGCCCGGGCATAGTAGCGGTCCAGAGCGCCCTGCTCGATCTCGATGCAGCGCGCGATCCCCATTTCCTCCAGCTGATGTTTGAAATCGTCAAACTCGCTCAGGGGCCGCTGGCCGATGATGAACTGCAGCACATTTTCCCGGTACGTGGTGACGATGTCATTGTACAGGCTGTCGAGCTCCTCCTGCTCCGCCGCGTTGAGCAGACCGGAGTAGGTGGCCGGCAGCTGGTATGCGCCGTCGGAGTCCTGCTTCCAGGCGTTTCCGGCGCTCATCTGGGCCTCCGTGTAGCTGTAGTAGTTCTTGGAGTTGTCGATCTCATAGGGGCCGCCGGTGGTGCCGCCGGTGTAGAGCGCCAGCGCCACGTCCATGGTCATGCCCTGGGGGTTGGCTGTGATGACCTCGGTGTAGACCGGGTCGCCCTTGTCGTTGTATTCAAAGGTGAAGCCCTCGGTGCCGTAGTTGGCCAGAAGGCTGCCCTCCTCCGTGAAGTAGTAGTTGAAGAACCGGACCACCAGCTCCACATCCTCGCAGGCCGTGGAGACGGAGACGGACATATTGGCCGCGGCGCCGTCGGTGTCCAGACCGAAGTGCAGCGTATCGCCCGCGTTCTTCTTCATCTGGGGGATTCCGGTCACCTTGGCCCCTCCGCCGATGTTGTCCTCATAGTTGCTCAGATTCGTGGCATATCCGCGCCACAGGCCCACGGCGCCGCTGGCGATCCGGGAGGAATCCACCTCGCCGGAGGTGGCGCTGCTGGTATCCGAGACAAAGTTGGAGTCGATGAGGCCCTCGCTGTACCACTGGTTCAGGGTGGTCAGCATCTCCCGGAAGCCCTCTTCCACCGGGCCAAAACGGACCTTTCCGTCCACCTGGTAGAATCCGTTCGCGTCGTTGTTGGAGGGGACGACGATCCCGTAAGCGCCCTGCATATTGCCGGGGGTGGTGACGCCGTCCGCCGCAAGGCCGTAGGCCGAAGTCGCGCCCTTTTCATCCCGGAAGGCGGCCAGCACATCGTGGTATTCCTCCACGGTCACCGGCGCCTGCAGGCCCAGCTCGTCCAGCCAGTCCTGCCGGATCACGGGGCCGAACTTGGGGATCCGGCCGTCGTCGGTCTGGAATCCGTAGATGGCCGCCTGCCGTCCCGCCTCGGTGTAGGAGCCCAGGACCCGGGTCTCGCTTTTTCCCTGGGTGGCCAGATAGTCCGGGGCATACTGCTCCAGCGCGTCGCTCAGGTCGATGATGATCTCCTGGTCGATGGCCTCGTCCAGAGAGCTCCGCCGCGCCGGGGATCGGGATGGCGGTGAAATCGATGCTCACGTTCAGCCGCTGCTCCGCCTCCGTGTACATCAGATAGTCCTGAGGCCCTTCGGCGAAGCCCTCAAAAAAGGGCGGATAGACAAACCAGTAGTTAAAGGATTTCGTCTCCTCCAGGGGGAAATAGGCGGGTTCTTCCGGCACGTCCGGCTCCTCCGGCGCTTCCTCCGCCGCGCTGTCCGCCGCCTCCGGTTCGGGCGCTGCCGCCTCCGGTTCCGCGACGGTCTCAGGCGTTTCCTGCTCCGGGGCGGACGCAATCGTGTCTCCCGCTGCCGTCTCCGCGGAGGACGCCGGCGCCGTTCGGGCGCCGCATCCGGCAAACACTGCCAGGATCAGGCACAGTGCGCAGCCGATCGCCAGCAGGCGGGTCCAGGATTTCTGTTGCATATCATGTTCTCCTTTTCGTTGATTCCGGAACGCATCTGTCGGTGCAGAATACAAAATCCCCCGGAAATAGTACAAAGAGGTAATACTTCCGGGGGAATGCATCAGGGCTTCGGCTTGGGCTGGGCGCCCTTGTTTTCACCCAGGCCCACCACATAGTGGGTCTTCACGTCATCCAGCGTCACAAAGGGCTCCGGCCACGGGGTGGAGTCCTGGGCGGGCTGAACGGGAGACC
The DNA here is from genome assembly GCA_902778525.1 of Oscillospiraceae bacterium. Taxonomy (GTDB): domain Bacteria; phylum Bacillota; class Clostridia; order Oscillospirales; family Oscillospiraceae; genus HGM13006. The sequence goes on from CACYXZ010000050.1 coordinate 12,403, forward strand.
AGGTCTTGTGGGAAGCGGGCATGGAGCCCTTGGGGGGGCCGCCGGCCATCTTGGAGTAGGCCTGTCCCTTCTTGGGCTTGTTGGTGGGACCGCCGGGGCCGCCCTGCGCGCCCTGGGGACCGGGGCCTCCGGGGCCGCCTTTGCCCTCCGGTTTGGGGCCGTCGCCGCCGGGCATGGGGCCCATGGGGCTCTTCCACTTGTTGAAGCAGTCGATGGCAAAATTGGTCACGTCCTGGGCACCGCCGGCGTCGTTGAGCACGCACTCGTGAACGATTTTCCAGAAGCCGTCCTCCCGCACATAGTCCTCACCGTAGCGCTCCAGCATCCAGACGGCCATCTGCTTGCCGCTGGAGGAGATCCGCCGGTAGAGCATGCCTGTGGAGTAATACAGGGCCCGGGCCGTCTTCAGGTCCTCGCCCACCTCCACGATGGGCGTGCCGATGGCGTGGAGGGAATACTCCGAAAGGGGCAGCGGATCCATATCTTTCGTTTCGGGATACATCTCGTTGAACACGGGGAACAGACCCCGGGCGCCGCCCTCCAGGCCGCCGGCCCAGTTGCTCATGACCTCTTCCCGGCCGTACATGCCGGCCATGTTGTAGCCCCAGTACAGGTCGTCCCGGTATTTGGACCAGAAGGTCTCGATCTCTTCGGTGGTGTGACCGGCCGCATGGAGGATAGCGTGCCACGCGTGGGCGTTTTCGCAGGCCTGGCCGCCCTCGATGATGGCGAGCTTGGTTTCCAGATCAATGTTTTTTCTCATCTTCGTACCTCCTCAGCCCTTGTAGTTGGGGTTGCCCTCGGGGCCGTTGCTGATGGCGTCGGCAAACGTGGCATGCTCCATGGTGATCTCAGGATAGAAGTAGTAGTTATAGAAGGAATCATAGGCCTTGAACGCCACGTCGGGGGTGCCGAACTCCTTTTCCAGCTGCTTGTCGCAGGGGGTAGTCTCCTCCGTGCGCAGGGAGGCATAGGGGAATCCGGGCCGGACGGCGAAATCCGTGCCCGCGAAATAGTGCCAGATCTTCCAGCTCCCGTCCTCATAGACCAGATCCGCGCCGCAGCGCTGGTTGTCCCAGTAGCAGTCCACGTCCTTGCCGAGAGCGGGGTTGATCTCGTAGCCGATGGAGTACCAGGTGGCCTGGGCGGTCTTGTTGTCGTCGGCAATGATGATCTTATAGGTGGTGAAGGGATGGCAGACGTCGGTGCCCGCGCCGCCGAAGGGGTTGCCGTCCACATAGTATTTCCGGATGTTCTCCAGGCCCACATAGTAGCCCCAGTTCCGGCCGTAGGTGGCGGAATCCGCCCGCTCCTTCGTCCAGAGGGTGTCCAGAGCCTCGGCCCGGCGGTTGGCGTGCTCCAGATAGGAGCGCTTGGAGAGGACCTTCTTCACTTCCTCCACCTGATAGGCCCGCCACGCCCGGGTCTCCAGATCGAAGTCCTCGGGTTTGGAGGTGCTGTATTTCATGCGGATGGCGGAATCATACTCATATCTGTCATAGGGCTTGCCGTTGGCCATCCGGGTCTCAAATTTCCATTCCATGGTTGCTCCTCCTCTCAGATTCCGTAGCTGAAGGTCTCAGCCAGGGTGGCGTAGGGTTCGGGCATTCTGGGGGGCTCCTGATAGGGCCGGTCCACGGAATAGGACTTGTAGACCTCCGCCTTCACATTGGGCACCGGCTCCGGGATGGCGAACGCCGCATACTCCGGGTCGTCCTGGTACTTGCTCGCTTCCGTCCAGGGCTCCGCGCAGGGATGGTCGATGTCCAGGGCATAGAGCAGATTTTTGATCTTCCACTCGCCGTCCTCCTCCACCAGATCCGCCGCCATATAGCCGATCTTCCAGACGGACAGGGGACCCTTGGCGGTGACCCGGGTGTCGGCCGCCTGGAACTGCCACAGGGCCTTGGCGGACTTCATGTCCTCCGCCACCTCAATGATGGGGGTGTGCATATCGGTGCCCTTGACGTAGCCGGCGCCGAACATCTCCGCCTCGGTCTTGCCCTTGACGTCCTTGTGATCCGCCCACTTCTCCATGACGAGCCGGGTGAGCTTCTTGGCGTTCTCCAGCTTTTGGGCATAGTACCCCAGAACCGCTTCCCGGCCCTTGAAGTAGCCGTCGTTGACGCCCAGGCAGATATCCTCCGCCTTGCTCCAGAAGTTCGGGCTCAGGTCATAGTCCGCCAGCATATCGCAGTGGGCCACCTTGCCGACCACATTCTGGACCTCGCGGATGATCATGCAGCGGTCCGCGTACTGCTCCGCTGTGTAGTGTTTGCTCAAGGTGATTCCTCCTTTGAGAGTCGTTTCCGCCCCTGCTGAAACAGGGAGCTACTGTGCTCACTGTACCAACCTTCCAGAAAAAGGTCAATAACCCACATTTGCATGACAATGGGAAGTTTCACCTGTTTTTCGGTGTTTTCCGAACTTTTCGACGAAAATGATAAGATCCAGCGAGTATTGAAAAACGCCGCTGCCGCGGCGTTTTGCGGCGGAAAAAGGCCGACCCTTCTAAAAGGGCCGGCCTGTCGCCGTCTGTTCAGGAGGACTTGTTTTGACGCAGCTTGCCCGGCGCCACACCCTCTATATTGGTAAAGGCCCGGTACATGGTGGCCAGGGAACAGTATCCCACCGCTTCGGCAATGCTCTGAATGGAATTGTCGGTGGTCAGGATCAGCTCCTTGGCCTTCTTGACCCTGGTCTGATGGATCACGTCGTTGACGCTGACTCCGTAATACTGCCGGAAGGATTCCGCGGCTTCCCTGGGTCTGATGTGGAAATCCCGGGCAATGGCGGTCAGACCGATGTTCATATCGGTGGCGTTCCGCTCCACATAGTCCCGGATCTCATGCATCATGCGGTCGTGCTGGGCCTCCCGGCGGGCTCTGGCACGGGCCTCCAGCTCCGCCGCAATGGGCTCCGCCAGGCGGAGGCAGGCCGCCAAATTCCGGCTGGAGACCAGATCCCGGCTGAAGTCCCGGCGGGCCAGATACCTCAGGTCCGCCAGATCCTCCGCCACCAGCGTATACTGCAGCACCGAAACAAACTGGTTGATGGTCAGCGTCAGGGTGGTGGGGTAGGGCATTCCCAGGGAGTTTTCGGCGATCTGCCGCAGCTCCTCCCGGAGATAGCCGGCGGCGATCTCCGCCTCCCCGGCCCGGATGCTTCCGCAGATCCGGTTTGACGCATGGAGGAAGGACTGTTCCATCTCCGTCCGCTCGGCGGTGTTGTTCAGCCGGTCGAACACGCCCTCCGGAATGGAAAAGACCTGCCCGATCATGTCGGTAAAAAAGGTCCTGCTGTTTTCCACATCACTGATCATCCGGTAGGCCTGACCCACATTTTTCACATCGTTCCACCGGGTGCTGATATTCACATGGATGCTCACGCCCAGGGTCAGCTTTGCGTATTCCGCCGCCGCCTCGCACAGAGAGGTGATCTCCCGTCCGCCGGTATACAGGATCCCCAGCAGATCCCCTGACAGCAGGAACAAAAACCCCCGGTCCTCCGGGTCCAGCTGCTCCAGCACCCAGTCCCGCAGCCGGTCGTAGAGGCTGATCCGGCAGCGGTGACGGTCCTGAACCGGCACCTGCGCCAGAATGGGGTCGTCCAGAGAAAACTGTACCACCCGGAAGCTGCCCTCCGGCAGCGGGACACCCAGGTCCGCCATGGCCGAGGCGACGTCGTCGCCCATATCCCCGGAGCGCAGCAGCAGCGCGCTGAGCATGCCGTAGATCTGCTCCGGCATCGGACCCTCCGACGGTCCCACCAGCCGTACAGACGGACACGCCGTAATATCATAGTCACCGTATTCCAGCATAGGAATCCCTCCCTTCGGTTCACTGACCCCATTATACCACGCTTCTTTTTGTTTCGAAATATGGTTTTTCCGATTCTTTCGGAAAACTCCGGCGCTGATCAATTCCCGCCCCGGCTTCTCATTTTCCGCAGGCCGGCAGGTTTTTGCCATTGTCATGGATTTGTACCTTCTTGACCTGCCTGTTTTTCCCATGAATAATGGGATCAGAATCCATAAGCCGCAGTTCTCTGCGCAAAACAGGAGGTATTACGATGGCGGAAGAAATCAAACGCTTTAATTTCAATCAGGTAGCCGCGGATCTCGGCTATGTGGCCGAGGACGGCCCCGGCGGCCCCGGCGGCAGACCCGCAGGCGGTCCCGGCGGCCCCGGCGGAAAACCCGCAGGCGGCCCGCCCCAGTTCCCCACGGATCCCGAGTCCATCCGGCGCAACTCCCTGCGCTTCCAGAAGATGTGGCCCGACGAGCGGTCCATGGCGCTGCAGGACTACTTCAACGACTATGTGGCCTCCGGCGAACCCATTGAGTTCGAGGGCCACAGCATCTGCTGGGCCATGATCGCCCTGCAGCAGAAGCTCCGGGCCAACAAGGTCCTGATGTATATGCCTCCCTTCGGCAAGAGCCTGGACCTGGTTCCCATGCGGCGGGTGGCGGAGCCCAAGGACAACCCCATGATGAAGTTCGACGTCACCGAGCAGGGCGACGACGTGCGTATCGTGGTGACGCTGCTGGGCGGCGGCAATCCCGATCCCTTCCAGATGTCGCTGGGCGACGTGGAGATCAAAGAGATCGGCGCCGGGAAGAACATCTGGCTGGAGCTGGTGGGCGCACACTATCTGTTCATGTTCGACTTCCCCAAGACCTTCGGCGGGGACTGCAACACCATGTACTACAAGGAGGGCGGCGAGACCTGGTACTGCGTGGCCTCCAACGATCCCGCGGTCCGGGTGGGCGACAAGCCCGCCAAGAGTCCCTTCGAGGCCTGAGTCAACTGTAACGGTAAAACACGCAGGGCGGATCCGGAACCCGGATCCGCCTGTTTTTCTTCGATTCGTTCGCCATTTGCCCTTATCCGGTACGGAGCAGAGGCTGCTGCCCGCGATCCTGCCCCGGCAGGGCTTCGGGAGTGCCGGACAGGAATGAGAAACCCCGGCTGGAATTGAGAATCCAATCCGGCTTTGTTTCCTATTTTTGATAACAGACTTTGAAAACTGGTGCTTTTCACTGTCTTTGCCTCTTCGATAAAATAAAACCACAGCTGCAGATTTTCTGCGGCAGGAAACCATTTAGGAGGGATATGAATGCATAAAAAACTGTTTGCCTGTCTGCTGGCGGCGGCGATGCTGATCGGCATCCTGGCCGGCTGCGGAAGCGCTGCCCCCTCTGCCGCTCCGGCGGAAGCGGCGGAATCCGCAGCGGAAGCCCCTGCGGCAGAGGAGACCGTTCAGGCAGAGCCTGCGGCAGAGGCGCCGGAGGCCGCCCTTTCCGCGGCGGAGGAGGATGCTTCCTCGGCGGCGGAGCCCGCGGAGGAGCCGGAGGAGCCCGTCCCGGAGGGACCGGTGGCCGGCGACAAGGACTTTGACTGGACCACCATCGAGCCCCTGGTGGAGGAGAAGGCCACGCTGACCATGTTCTACACCCAGCCGCCACCGCTGGCGGCCATCATGGACAGCCCCAACGACACCAGCTATCTCTACCAGACCTTTGAGGACGTCTACAATGTCCACATCGAATTCGACATGGTGTCCATGATGGACGCCACCACCACCTTCCAGCTGATGATCGCCTCCGGCGACTACGACGACATCATCAACGACGCCCTGAACTACTACGACACAGCGGACCAGGCCTATGAGGACGGCATCGCCGTGGATATCCTGGATTACGCCGACTGCGTGCCCAGCTTCATGGGCGTGCTGGAGGACATTCCCGACGTGAAGGCGGACCTTCTGACCCTGGACGGCCACGTGCTGAACTTCCCCAACCTGCAGCTTCCCATCGAGGAGGTCTCCGACGGCGGATTCCTGATCCGGCAGGACTGGCTGGACGCGGTGGGCATGGATATGCCCCAGACCTATGACCAGATGCACGACGTGATGGCCGCCTTCCAGAGCCAGTTCGGCGCCACCGATCCCTATATCATGCCCTATCAGGTGCTCTCCCCCTGGGGCGTGATGGCCGGCGGCTACGGCATCTCCGCCACGGCCGACGCCAACAACATCATCGTCAACACGGAGACCGGCAAGGTGGAGCTGGCCACCATCTCCGACGCCTACTACGATTATCTGTGCATGTTCCGGGACTGGTATAACGAGGGTCTGATCAACCACGATTTCACCTCCCAGACCATGAACCTGCCGGATCAGACCATCATCTCCAACGAGATGGCCGGCATCTGGTTCTCGGACCAGGGCTACATCAAGACCTATCAGGACCTGCTGGCGGAGGTCAACCCCGACGCCACCCTGAGCCTGATGGCCCAGCCCGGCAAGGACGAGGCCCGCAGCGGCTACATCGCCTCCACCCGGTCCGTGGCAGGCTCCGGCGGCTTCTCCATCTCCGAGAGCTGCGACGACATCGAGCTGGCCATGAAGTGGTGCGACATCTGGTACAACCCGGAGCTGACCCAGTTCATCAACTACGGCTATGAGGGCGAGACCTTCGAATACGACGAAAACGGCAAGCCGGTCCTGGGCGGCATCATCACCAACAACGACCTGGGCCTGCCCTCCCTGCGGATGTCCAACGGCGTGTTCCTCTGCACCAGCGGCGGCTTCATCTATGACCGGCACAAGTTCGACATGGAGTACAACGAGCTGCAGCTGGCGGCCTACACCGAGTGGATCGCCAAGGCCGACGACCCGTCCACCGTCAAGACCTCCGGTCTTCCCACCGGCGCCAAGATGAACGTTGCCGAGGCGGACACCGTGGCCACGGCCATGAGCGACATCACCACCCATGTGGCGGAGATGGCCCTGAAGTTCGTCACCGGCGCCACCGAGCTCAACGAGCAGACCTACGCCCAGTACGTCTCCGAGATCGAGGGCATGCGGCTGCAGGAGGCCCTGGACGCGGTCCAGAGCGCCTATGACCGGTATCTGGAGAACATCGAATAACGCTGACACCCGGGGCCCGGCAGGGTCCCGGGGACAAAAAGGAGGTAACTACATGACAAATCTGCAGATCGAGCATCTGGTGGAACGCTGGGAGGACCGGCGGGACGTGAAAAACCAGATGGGCAAATTCGTCCACTACCTGCTCCTGAAGAAGGAGGCGGACATGGTGGCGGATCTGTGGTCGGGACGAGACGACATCTGCTACGGCGTCAACGACGGCTGGTATGCCGGGCGGGAGGCCGTGAAAGGCTTCTTCGGCTGGTTCCCCGGCTACACCGCAAAGGTGGCCGCCTGCCTGAAGGAGAAGTTCCCCGACAAGCTGGGGGACAAGTCCGACGACGAGATCTTCGGCGTGGGCCTGATGGAGATCAAGTCCATCTCCAACTACGTCATCGAGGTGGCCGAGGACGGGCAGACCGCCAAGGGCTTCTGCTGCCTGTTCGGCTTCAACACCACCGTGGACACCCGGGGCCCCATCTCCAACTGGATCCTGGGCACCCTGGCCGTGGACTTCGTCTATGAAGACGATATGTGGAAGATCCTGCACATGCAGTATCTGGTGGACATCGACCGTCCCGCCGGCTCCGACTGGGGCACCATCGAGCCCAGGACCTACGAGGACCGGCCGGAGTTCGAGGCCCTGCGGGGTCTGACGCCACCGGAGCCCAACGTCAAGGCCGTGCTCCATGAGAAGTACTCCGGCACCCGGAAGGCCACCGTCCTGCCGCCGCTGCCGGTGCCCTACGCCACCTTCGCTGAGACCTTCAGCTACGGAATGTAAGGAGGGGAACGAACATGGCTAAGAAAAAGAACGTGATCCGCTCCAATGAGGAGCGCATTGTCCGGGTCTGGGACGTGGAGCAGGTCAAGGACCTGATGAGCCGCCGCAGCATCTACGAGGCCACCGGCCGCCGTCAGGAGGAGCTGGACGAGCTCTGGGTCCAGGTGCCGGAGAACCGGAAAACGGCCTCCTTCGGCCGGAACTGGGGCTACTATGTAGGCATGGATGAGATCAAAAAATACTATGTGGACGACTATGCCGCCAGGGAGGCCGACGCCCTCTCCGCCATTGGCAAGGGTGACGAGGCCCCCGGATACGGCCGGTTCCTGTTCCATCCCCTGTCCACGCCCCTGGTGTATGTGGCCGGGGACGGCAAGACCGCCCAGGGCACCTGGTACTCCATCGGCGCGGACTGCTACCCCGAGGCGGACGGCACCGCCGACTGCAGCTGGAACTGCCAGAAGATCTGCGCGGACTTCATCAAGGAGCCCGGCGGCTGGAAGATCTGGCATGTGGTGTTCTCCCAGGACTTCACCGTGAAGACCGGCCATGACACTTCGGAGCTCCAGTCCATCTACATCCGGGGCACCGGCCGGGACGAGATCGACTTCGGCGATCCCACCATCCCCATGCTGGCCCACGATCCCTCCTATACCTGGTGCGACAACTATCCGCCGCTGAACGATCCCTATGATACGTTCACCGACGAGATCAGCTACGGTCCCGAGGGACATCCCGACTATGAAGGTTAAGGAGGTGCAACCATGAGAAAATCCTATCTGACTTTGGAGCAGCGTATTCACAACGCCGAGGGCGCCCAGGCCGCGGAATCCCTGCACGCCCGTCACGCCTATCTCCACGCCAAGAGCTTCGGCGACGAGGAGTGGGGCCAGGTCTGGTCCCAGAGCGATGACACCTCCTGGGCCCACTCCTTCGGCCGGATGCGGGGCTACGACAGCGTATACTACAACAACGTGACCACCTACAACTGCGGCGGACAGCGGAACTATCAGCAGCTTCTCAATATCCTGCCGGAGATCGGCCACTTTGACGCCCGGGCCTGCCGGGAGCTGGCCATGCACACCCTGGCCACGGACATCGTGGAGGTGGCGGACGACGGCATGACTGCCCGGGGCTCCTTCCTGACCCCCGGCGTGCTGTTCTCCACCCTGAACGCCAACCTGAAGCAGCGCTGCATGACCCTGTGGGAGCGCTACGGCTCCGACTTCGTCTTTGAGGACGGGGAGTGGAAATACCTCCACGAGCAGGTCTGCCCGGACATGGGCGGCTCCTTCGACAGCGCCAACACGGCCTACAACAAATACGAGCAGCTTGTCAATCCCCAGGCGGGCCCCGGCGGGCCTCCTCCCGGCGGCGCGGCCATGGAACCCCTGCTGGATCCTCCGGAGAGCGGAACCGGCCTGTGGCTCCAGGATAAGGGTCCCCTCCACGTGGACTACACGCCGGTGCAGCTGGTGCAGAATTCCGTTCCCTTCCCGGTCCCCTACAAGACCATGGACGACGACAACACCTACACCAAAAAGGCCCAGCTGAAGGTCAGCCTGAACATCGAGCGGTTCGGAAAGATCGTGGGTGCAGTGGACGTTCCCATGCCCGGCCCCGGAGGTCCCGGCGGCGCTCCCCAGGGCGGCAAGCCCGAGGGCAAGGGTCCCGCTCCCGAAGGCAAAGGCCCTGCTCCTGAGGGCAAAGGCCCGGAGAGCGCCCCCAAGGGCGGTCCGGGAGGCCCCGGCGGTCCGGGAGGCCCCGGCGGTCCGGGAGGTCCTGGCGGCCCCGGCGGCCCCGGCGCCAAGGACCACTGGAATGCGGTCTATCTCCGCAACGCGGTGACCTACGCGGCCGGAAAGGTCAAGACCGGCGCCATGCATGTGATCACCGGTGTGGGCAATGAAGCCGTCATCGGCGCCATGGCCTGCGTGGCGTGGCCGGAGCAGGCCATGTATTCCATCCCCGCCATCGGCAAGGACTTCCCGGTCCTGACGCTGCCCATGAACAACGACAACTCCCGGGGACAGATCAAGTGGAACGTCCGGGAGGAGGGCGACAACGTCTATATCGACTATCAGGCGGACGACCCGAGCAAGCCTGCGGTGAACGGCCCCCACAACTACGACATCGACAAGCTGGATCTGGAATCCATCCCCGAGGTGGCGCCGGACAAGCACGTCTACTTCACCGGCAACGGCCAGTTCCCCCTGAAGGCTTCCATTGCCTACAGCTTCTGCGGCAAGGTAAAATCCATCAACATGAAGCCCCAGGGCGACGAGCTCTACACCTGCGTGGCGTCCTTCTGCGGCGAGCGCAAGGTGGGCGATCAGACCAAATAATCCTTCAAGTCCCGGGCCAATGGTCCGGGGCTTTTTCTCTGCTTATCATTTTTCACCCTGACAGATCATTTTTTGCGGATTTCTTTCAAATCAGATTTGGTTTGATATAATACTATTGTAACGTGCAAAGAAAGCGAGGTTATGATATGGCAAATCTCACCAGTGAACAGCTGATCGGCCGGTGGGAGGATCAGCGGGATCTGAAAAACCTGATGGGCAAGGTCTGCTACACCATCCTGCTCAAACAGGAGGACCGGATGGTGGAGCGGTTCTGGAGCCGTCGGGAGGACATTGCCCTGGGCCGGAACGACGGCTGGTATCTGGGCCGGGACGCGGTCCGGGGGTA
>CACYXZ010000050.1:22823-34530 GCA_902778525.1 Oscillospiraceae bacterium
GAGGAACAGTTCGGCGCCGGCTCCATGGACGTCAGGCCCATGGACACCTCCGTCATCGAGATCGCCGGGGACGGGGAGACCGCCCGGGGCATCTGGTATTCCCGGGGCACCTACAACGACATCACGCCCCAGGGCCCTCTGTCCTTCTGGTCCGTGGGGATCTTCGCCTGCGACTTCGTCCGGGAAGACGGCGCGTGGAAGATCCTGAATATGCAGAACCTGACGGACATCGAGGTGCCCGGCGGACGGAGCTGGGGCGACAAGGATCCGGAGCCCTTCCCGGAGATCCCCCTCTTCGCAGGAGCGGAGCCCTTCACCGCACCGGCGCCCAACCGGCCGGAACGGCTCTTCACCGCCTACTATCCCGGCCGGCCCTTCCAGAAGCTGCCGGAGCCGCCGGTGCCCTATGAGACGTTCGATCCGGCCGAGTCCTACGGTCCGAAAGGGGTGTAACCATGAACTACTATGAAACCAGGAAATATACGGACGAGGAGCTTCTGGTCCGGATTCTGGACAAGGAAGAGATCAAGAACCTGATGGCCCGCCGGGCCTTCTACCGGGCGAATCAGCAGCGCCGGCGGGAGCTGGACGAGCTGTGGGTGGCCACGGAGGAATACCGGAAATCCGCCTCCTACGGCCGCAACTGGGGCTACTATGTGGGCCTCGACTCCATCCGGAACTATTACGTGACGGAGTTTGAGCGGAAGCAGACCGCCGCTCTGCAGGCCATTGCCGACGCCGGCGCGGACGTGGCCGTGACCCCGGAGAATCTGGGCTGGGGATGCTCCTCCTTCCACGAGACCACCACTCCCATGCTCTACATCGCCGGAGACGGCAAGACCGCCCGGGGCCTGTGGTACGTCCCCGGACAGGAGACCATCATGCAGCCGGACGGCTCCGCCAAATGCTACTGGACCATGGACAACATGTCCGCGGACTTCGTCAAGGAGAACGGCGCCTGGAAGATCTGGCATCTGGTGGTGTGCAGCGACTTCTTCGTGGAGGCCGGCACCGACTTCCAGGAGGGAACCCTGGATCCCCTCACCGGCCCCGACCCCTTCCGGGAGGAGTTCGGCACCCCGGACATTCCCATGGTGGTCCACAATCCCCGGTACAACCTGGGGGACAACTACCCCGCCATGCCCCTGCCCTATGAGACCTACACCACGGAGGGCAGCCTGAGTCCCGAGGGCCATCCCCGTCCCGCGGAGGGCTACTATAAATTCATGAAGGAGGGCCTGAAGAAATGAAAACCCATCTTTCTCTGCACCAGCGCATCCGCAACGCCGACGGCAGCCAGCAGATCGAAAACCTGAAGGCCATCCACGCCTATACCCACGCCCGGAACTGGCCCGTGGAGGAATGGGACAACATCTGGGACCTCTCCGACGACTGCTCCTGGGCCCACGGCTTCGGCCGGTGGCGCGGCGGCTACAAGGTGTATCTCAACTCCGTCACCGAGTGGGACATTCCCACCTTTACCAACTACATGAAGGTCTACAAGCTCTATCCCGATGTGATGGGCATGGACCCCCGGCCCCTGAACTTCTCCCCGGTGCATATCCTCTCCAGCGACGTGATCGAGATCGCCGACGACGGAAAATCCGGCCGGGGCGCCTTCCTGACGCCGGGCACCATCTTCGAGTATTTGAAACCCGCCCGGCACCGGCGTGCCATCTTCATGTGGGAACGCTACGGCGCGGATTTCGTCTGCGACGAAAACGGGAACTGGAAGTATCTCCATGAGCACGTCTGCCCGGACTTCCAGGGCAACTACGACAACGTGAACTGGGGCCTGGAGGCCTATCAGATGGCCTGCGATCCCACCCATCGGAACTCCGCCGCCCCTCCCCCGGATGCGGATTCCGCCGGACATCCCGACGGCGTGAACGCGGCCCCCGGCGGCCCTGGCGGTCCCGGTGGTCCCGGCGGCGAAGGCCCCGGCGGTCCCCCTCCCGGCGGCGCGGGCGATACAGGCGCGGCCGGTCCCCGGGACATGATGCTCGACGACCCCGGCCCCCTGCACCGGGAATACGAATTCCTGATGCCCATTCAGAACACCTGCCCCTGGCCGGAGCCCTATGCGGTCATGGACAACGACAACACCTATACCCCCTTTATCGGCAAGGATCGCCTGTGATCCATCAACATAAGGAATAGGAGGAATCATCATGAAACGCATCAAATACCTGTCCCTGCTGCTGGCGCTGACGCTTTTGGCGGGATTGCTGGCGGGCTGCGGCGGAAGCGCCGCTCCGGCAGACAGCGCCGCCCCGGCGGAGAGTGCGGCGGAAGCGGCAGGCTCCGCCCCGGAGGCGGCGGCTCCCGCGGAGGAAGCCCCGGCCGGGACTGACAGTGCCGCGGAACCGGAGACTCCGGCGGATTCCGCCGTGGAAGCGCCTGCGGAGGAGCCGGAGGCCCGGGTCTACGGAAAAGAGGCCATCACCTATACGCCCGTAGCGCTTCCCATCTCGGAGGAGCCGGTCACCTACACCATCTGGTACGGCGAGCCCTTCTCGGAGTATGTCAGCGATCCTGCCACGGACGTGGCCATGTTCCCGCTGCTCCAGCGTCTGACCAACGTCAGCTTTGAGTTCTCTCTCTTTACCATGATGAACGCAACAGAGCGGTTCCAGCTGCTCTTCGCAGCGGACGATCTGCCGGATATCATTCAGGATGCCATGAGCTATTACACCGGCACCATCGACTCCGCCGTGTCGGAGGACGAGTTTCTCTACAACTACGCGGATGATCTGGCGAATATGCCCAACCTCAGTTCCACCCTGGAAGCATATCCCGAGGCCAAAAAGGTCCTCGTCTCCGGCAGCACCGGCGCCATGGTCTCCTTCCCGGAGATGTATCAGGACATCGGCGACATTTCCGGCTACATGATCCGTCAGGACTACTTCGACGCCACCGGCATGGACATTCCCGAGACCTATGACGAGCTCCACGACCTGATGGCGGCGGTCCACTCCGCCACCGGCTCCAATATGGTGCTGATGAACACCGGCTGCGACAGCAACCTGGGCGCCGGCTTCGGCATCAACGTGGGCGTGGGCGGCTCCGATCTGGGCGGCTGGTACGTGGTGGACGGCGAGGTGAAGATGGGTCTGCTGGAACCGGAATTTGTGGACTACATCAACCTGGTCAAGGACTGGTACGACGAGGGCATCTTCAACCAGGACTTCGTCAACTCTGACCGGGGCGATCTGGGCGGATTCTTCGGCGGCATCTACTCCCTGGTCGTGGTGCCTCCCGAGATCTACAACGCCTCCATGAACGTTCTGGGCGTGCCCACCGTGGGCATTCCCATGCCGGTCCGGAACAAGGGAGACGAGCTCCTGGTGGGCGGCAGCCAGTATTCCTGCCTTATGGACGGGGACTGCTGGGCCATCAATTCGGGCGTCTCCGCTGAGGATGTGGCGATCATTGAACGCCTGGTGGACTGGATGTACTCCGAGGAGGGCACCCGGGTCATGAACTGGGGCGAGGAGGGCGTCACCTACACCCTGGACGCCGAAGGCAATCCGGAATATACGGATCTGGTGATCCACAATCCCGACGGTCTGGATTATGCCCACGCGGCCTATCTCTTCGCCACCGGGAACCGGACCCGCCTTCCCTTTATGCAGGATTACAAGCGCTGCTTCGCGGACTTCAACGAAGTCCAGCTGGAGATGGCGGAGCTGTACATGAGCGAGTGCAACAAGGAACGGGACTATCCCCTGGGCGCTGTGATGAACAACGATCAGAAGGAAAGCTACAACACTGTGGCGGCAGATATCGCCACCTATATCTCCGAAAACGTGCTGCAGTTCATCTACGGCCAGAAGGACATGGCCGAGTGGGACAGCTTCATCGACACCGTGAAGTCCATGGGCATCGACACAGCCATCGAGGCCAAGCAGGCGGCCTATGACGACTACCTGAGCGCCTGATCCCCGGGCAGACAGAAATCATCCCGGTAAAACGGACAGGGAACCCCATGATGCGAACTGCATCATGGGGTTCCCTTTTTACGGTTTCCGCTTCAATAGATGGTCCGGATGTCCTCTACGCCCAGCTGCCGGCAGACCTCCTTCAGCTCCTGCTGATTCCTTACCAGCATCAGCTCGCTGAATCTGCCGCTGCGCCGGTCGAGCAGGCCGACGGTCATCTCTCCGGTGCAGATGCTCCTCCGGACCACCGGCTCCTGGGTCTCCGGATCAAACCGGATCCCCTGTTTCCGTCTGAAGATTCCCATACTCGGTCCCTCCGTTCCGGCCCCGCTATCCGAGGATCTTCTCGTTGACGTGGGAATAGAAGATCCGCTTCGGCCGGCGCTCCGTGATGCGCTCCCAGTCCGCGCGCAGCTTTCCGTTGTCTTCATAAGCCGCCAGATACTCCATGGGTTCCAGATCTCCCACGAAGCAGTCCCCATTGTCCAGGACCACGGAAACGCTGTCCTCACTGTGACTGGGCGTGTGCAGGATCTCCCCGCTGATTCCGAGGGTCTGCAGGAAGCAACGGCTCTCCGAACAGCGGATCACCATCGCGTCCTGTTCCCGGACCGGCCGGAACCCAAGGCGCGGTTCCCGGCGGAAGATCGGATCCGAAAAATGGACGAAGGGCAGCTGAACGTCCACCAGCAGGAGTCTCACGCCCAGCTCCATGAGCTCTCTCACAAGGCCCATATGGTCCGGGTGATAGTGGGTGGCCAGAAGATATGTGATGTCCTCCACCAGGATCTGCTGCTTCTTGATCTCCCGGAAAAAGGCGGGCAGCGTCCCGGCATAGTCCGTGTCGATCAGGAGGCTGCCGCCGCTTCCGGTCAGGAGATAAGTATTGGTATTTCCGTAGCGCAGCCTGATCATGCCGTCCCCGGCCTCCCGGGAGCGCCCGGCAGCGCTACACGCCGCTGTTTTCATTGTAGCGGTCCAGCGCCGACTGCTCCGCCTCGACGATCTTTTCCACGCCCATGGATTCCAGTGTGGAAAGGTAGCCCTCCCACGCATCGTCGACATCTTCCCCTCCGGTGATCCATCGCAGGGCGCACTCAAAAATGTAGGTGTTCAGGTCGCTGATGTAGGTGTTGTACTGTTCCGTCTCCTCCGTGTTCATGCTGCACAGGGCCGGGAAGTTGTAGGCGGTGTCGTCGGTGCCCTTGTTCTCCCACATCCTCGACGCCTCCATCTGGGCGTCGTCGTAGAACATCCAGTTCCGGGCGTTGTCGGTGACGCCGCAGTATGAATTGATGTCCGTGCCGGTATAGTAGCACAGGGCCAGGGAGACGTCGGGCAGGAAGCTGTGGAGCACGGCGTCGGTCAGCTGCGGCGTTCCGCTTTCGTCGTATTCAAAGGATACCCCTTCCACGCCGTAGTTCATCAGAAGGATCCCTTCCTCCGTAAAATCGTAGTTGAAGGCCTGGAGCACCACCTCCGGATCCTCACAGGCGGAGGAGATGCAGAGGACGATATTGGACACGCCCATGGGCGCGCTGACGAAGTGCAGCGACTGATCCTTCTCCCTCCGGATGTCCGGGATCCCCCGGATGGAGAATCCCTCCGCGCTCTCGTCATACTGATGGAAGCTGTCGAGCGTCTGGGAGAACACGCCGCATTTCCCGTTGGCGATCAAATCGCTGGGCGGCTGGGTGTCCGACGAGGTGTAGGACATGAAATCCCGATAGATCAGCCCCTCGGCGTACCAGTCCGCCATCATCCTGATGTACTCCCGGAACCCCTCTTCCTGCGGGCCGAATTTCACGGTGCCGTCCACCTGATAGACCGGGAATCCCCGCCCGTTCGGGCAGCCGATATTGTCGAAGCCGGCGGCCAGACAGGAGGCCGGGAGGAATCCGGTGTAGTTGATCCACAGCGGATCTGTGGCGCCCATTTCCGACCGGAATGCCAGGAGCACGTCGTGCAGCTCGTCATAGGTCTCCGGCGCTTCCAGGCCCAGCTGCCGGAGCCAGTCATCCCGAATCACCAGTCCGGCTGTGGTCGCGCTGTTGATGGAGTACTTGTGCAGGCCGCCCCAGTTTCCCTCGGTGGACTCGGTGCCGAGGCTTTCGGCAAAATCCGGGTATTCGTCGGCATATCTCATATAGTCCGGCATGTTCTCCTGGATCAGATCGTGGAGCTCCAGAATCATGCCGGAGTCGATCATCTCGTCCACGGTGACGCTGGTGGCCAGTGCGGACATGAACACATCCGTGGGGTCGCCGCCGGCCAGACGAAGCTGGAAGGCTTCGGCGGCAATATCGGACGTGAGCTCCCATTCGATCCGAACGCCGGTGCGCTCCTGCCATTCCTTCCACGCCACGTAGTCGTCAAAGGGATGCTCGCAGAAGTTATCCATGATGCCGGGATAGGACATATACCAGCTGAAGCTGACGTCGGTGTCCAGGGGATAGCTGATCGTCTCCCGTTCCGGTTCCTCTTCCGGCGGCTCCAAGGCGCTCTCCGCAGCCGATCCCTCCGGCGCCGGCGCCTCCGCGGCGGCAGGCGTCTGCTCAGGCAGCACGGACGCCTCCTCCTGAACGCTCTGCTCCGCGGCAGCCTCCTCCGCCGGTTGAGACGCGGCCCCGCTCCCGCAGCCGCACAGCAGCCCCAGAATCAGGCTGACCGCGATGATGATTGACAACTCTCTTTTCATACTGATCCTCCTTTGCAGTGGGATTTTCCCTTCCGTTTTTATCATATAACACATCGGCATCCTGTGAAAGGTTCATCTTTTAAGGCGGAAGTTTCATTTTTAGCGGAATCATCGAATATGGGCCTTGATCCATTTTCAGCGGCAGGCGGAAAACACCCTGCCGCTGCTTGCCTTTTACAGGAAATCTGGTATACTGGAACTGCGAGAATATGCTGAAGCCCTGATTCACAGGGAAACGGAACGAGGAGGGCATTTTCATGCGTGACTGGAAAGAACGCTTCAGGCAGACCGCGGCGGAATTTGTACAGCGAAAATATGATGAGGAACACGGTTACGTCAGCATCAGCACGAATCCGCCGGAGCCCATGGGTATGGCGTCGGTCATTCTCATGCTGCCGGTGGGAATCTTCCTGTTTTTCAATGGGATCGCGCTTCTCACCTCGGGGTTTAAGCGCCTCATCCGCTTCTTCCCGGACAACCTGATCATGATCCTGCTCATTCTGGCCGCGGTTGTGGTCGTGATCCTTCTGAAGATCAGAGACGCCAGGAAGCTGCGGGAATACAATGCGGAGAAGAACAGGCTCGCCGACCTGAAAAAGGCGCTGGACGATCTGGCAAAGGACCACCCGGAGGTGCCCAGATGGTGGCATGACACGACGGAAACAAAACCCGGGGAATATAAGGCCAGCGGATACGGAAAAATCCGGCACACCAGCCTGGAGTATATCTATTTCTTTCTCAACAAAGATCAGGAGGAGGCGGATGTTTCCGCGGAGCAGGTGAAAGCCCTGCTTGCGAAGAAAGACCGCTTTTTCATCCTGACGGAGGGCGGAGATGCAGATATCCGGGACGGCGGAACGTACCGGATCTGCCAGGCGCAGGTCACTCTGTATGGCAAACTCGGGATCCTCGGAGACGAAAAACATAAGAAACAGCTGAGTTTTGAGGATTATAAGTTTATGCCCAGATCCTTCTTCGACAGGATGTGCCGGGAACGGGACCGGCAGACCGGCGAGTATGTCCGCTACATCGACGATATCTCCCCGAAGGATCCGGGACAGCCCGGACTCTCGAAAAACGCGATGGATGCCAAACGCGAAATGGAACAGATCGACGAGATGGTCAAGACGCGGTTCAAGGAACACTTTCCGGCCACACCGGAGCAGGAAGACAAAAAATATTCACAATACGATGTGATTCAGGACTGCTGTAAACTCGGGTACGCCGTCTATGAAGCAGGAAACACGAAGAAACCGGTGGCCTACGCCCTCTACAGGAATCCGGGGGACGTGCGGTTCCTTCGTCTGTATATGCACGGAAGCGTCAAGATGCTCGACCCGCACGATCCCAAATATTATCAGAAGATGTTTGATGTGGAAGATGCGGGCGATGTGAAATATGCCTATAATTTTGTGGTCGGCAGCTTTGAACAGCCGCTTACGGAATCCGGCTGGAAGAGTTATCTGCGGCATTTCCTGAAGAACTCCTGCGGATGGATCGGCACCGACTTCTCAGAGCAGCCCAGATGGGGGCTGGATCGGGGAGACTGGGCAGCGTTAACAGGCGGAATAAGCTTTCAAGAAGCAGGCGTGGACATACTGACCGCGCCTGCTTTGCCGCCCCGTTTGACGCTTGGAGCAAATTGCCGGAAAACGAAAGGATCAGTGAAACGCAAATCATGAAGCGAGTGATCGTGAGATCGGTTTTTGACGCCTTTGAATATGTGATGAATCATTACTATCCCGCGGGACTGGAAGCGTATGCAGAAGAGAAGGACACCTACGCGGTCATCTCGATCCAGGACACCCATACCCGCGGATTCGGTTTTCAGTTCAACGAAAGCCGGTCCTGCCTGGGCGCGCTGACCCTCTATTTCGACGACATCGAGAGAACCGTCGACGGCGCGGTCCTGTTCTCTGAGGCGCAGGCGCAGCAGATCATTGACTTCATCCGGCAGCACAAAGCCGCGGACACGCTGCTGGTCCACTGCTACGGTGGTCAGTCCCGCTCGCGTGCGGTCGGCGCCTTTGCGGTGAAGATGCTCGGGGGAGACAATCGCCGGTACTTTACCGGCGGAAATCCGAACCGGCATGTGTATGACACGCTGCTGCGCGTCTGGAACGGGCCGCGGTGAGCCTGTGACCGGTTCCCGCAGGGGCCGTTCAGAACTGACGATACCAAATCGGAAAAGAGGAAATACACACTATGTTCAATCATCATGACATCAGCCGTGACGCCTGCATGCTTCACGGACCGCTTGCCCGCCGCGGATACGACTGGTGGTGGCACTCCTTCACGGCGCAGGACGCCGAAACCGGAGAAGACAAGGCGTTTTTCATCGAGTTCTTTGTCTGCAACCCGGCGCTGGCGGAGGACGAGCCTGTGCTGGGCCAGCTTCCCGCCAACCGGGATGCGGGAAAGAAGCCGTCCTACCTGATGGTAAAGGCAGGCGCCTGGGGAAAGGATCACTGCCAGCTGCACCGCTTTTTTGCGTGGAAAGACGTAACCATGCACGCAGACGCGCCCTATCGGATCGAGGCGGCCGACTGCCTCGCCTGCGAGACTGCGCTCCGGGGCAGCATTTCCATCCCGCCGGAGGAGGCTGCTGCCCACCCGGAGTGGATGTGCGACGGAGGCGAAATGTCCTGGAATCTGACGGTTGACAAACAGATCGCATTCAATGTGGGCTACGGGGCCAGCAAACCGCTGCGGGACGCCGAAGCTTTCGCCATGTACTGGCACGCGGAGGGCATGAAAAGCGCTTACGCCGGAGAGATCTTCTTTAACGGGAAACGCTTCCTCGTCACGCCCGAAAAGAGCTATGGCTATGCGGACAAAAACTGGGGCAGGGATTTCACCAGTCCGTGGGTATGGCTGTCTTCGAATCATCTTTTCAGCAAAAAGACCGGGCAGCTGCTTCAAAACAGCGTCTTCGACATCGGCGGCGGACGGCCCAAGATCTATTTCGTGCCCCTGGACCGCCGTCTGTTGGGCGTCATGTATTACGAAGGCAAGGAATACGATTTCAACTTTTCCAAGCTGCATCTGAACGTGAAAACCGAGTTCTCCTTTGAGGAGCAGGAGGATCTCGTGCGCTGGCAGGTGCGGCAGGAAAATCTCCACGCCGTCATGGAAACAGAGGTCTTCTGCAGGAAGGAGGACATGCTGCTGGTCAACTATGAAGCGCCGGACGGCAGCAAAAAGCACAACCGGCTCTGGAACGGCGGCAACGGCTGGGGCACGGTGCGCCTGTATGAAAAACACGGCGGTGCTCTGAATCTGGTGGACGAAATGGACGCTTCCCACATTGGATGCGAATATGGACAGTACGACTGACAACGCCGCCTTCTTCCCATGCGTCATAAAGCGGCGGCATATACAGGGCGCCTTTTCTGAACAGAACCCGCAGACGAAATTGTGCATTTTTCAGACAGAAACGGAGGAAACTCAATGAGAATCGAGCATTTGGAATATCTGGTGGAAGCAGCACGGTGCAGATCCATGCGGCAGGCCGCGCACAACCTGTTCTGCACGCAGCCGGCCATCAGCGGCGCGATCTCCTCTATCGAAAAAGAACTGGGCTTTCCGGTGCTCGAGCGGACGCCCTCCGGCGTTATTCCCACATCCAAAGGCGGGATGATCATTGATGACGCCGCCCAGATCCTGCGGCTCGTTCACGGATGGACATTAATGCACACGGAAAAAGAAAACCGGGATGTTGCCGGAGAGATCTACGCCGCTGATTCCGGGGAATTCGGTCTCACATTTTTCCAGGACGTGGCGATGCGGATCAACGAAAAGTATCCGCGCATTGTCATGCACCTTGTGGATCCTGGCAACATCCTCCAGCGTATCAATACCGGGGCATTCCAAATTGCTGTCCTCCCGATCCTTCCCATCCATTTTGATGCGATGAAAAGCTATATGAAACGCTATCACTGGGAGATGGAACCTCTGTATGACGCGTCGTATACCCTGCTTGTGAACACAAAGCATCCGCTGGCAAAACGATTTGAGGTCACGGTTCAGGATCTGAAACGGGAGAACATCCGGGTGCAGGCGTCTTTCCCCTACCGGGATTCGCTGGAGGCGATTGAATCGTCCTCTGATATCCGGTTTGAGAATTCCATCAAAATACTGTCCGCCGTGTCGGAAAACCTGGCCGTCGGAATCTTCCCGGACAGCCATGACGCCATGGTGGAAGAGTTTGAAAAAGCGGGTCTGATCAAGTCGGTCCCGTTCCTTGGCGGCATATTCCCCATGCGATACTGCCTGCTGTATTGGGAACGGCTTCCCTTTCTGGAAGCCGGGATCGCTGTGATCCGGGAGATGCGGGACGCCTACCGCTTCTGAATGCGTCAAAATCGTATTGAAAAGTGCACCCCGATAAGTTTTTCTTATCAGGGTGCACCTTTTTCCGTTCACCAATTCCCGGCAGCCTGTGGTCATTTGGGGTTACTGATGATATTGTGGATTTAGTGGAAACACAATACTTTTTCGAGGTGATCCATATGATTTCCGGAGTTTACGAAATCGAAGTCCAGCATTTTGGCGATAAGTTCCACTACACCCTGGATCTGCTGGAGAAGGACCGGCAGCTCTATGGATGTCTGCGGACCGGCAGCATGTCGCTCTCCCTGTACAACGGCATGACCATCCAGAGCCCCGGCGAGACGGAACCGCACAATTTTATCTTCCATCGGGGACAGGTGGATGACTACGTGAATCTGAAGCTGCCGAACGGTGAGACGACCACCCTATGTCCCCCCGGCGGATATCACGAGAACGGCATTCTCTTCGGTGGCACTGTCGCGGATGACACCATCGTGGCGACGTTCACGCTGCGGGAAATGCTGGTGATTTCCGTCTATGGACACCGCATTCCCGGAGAGCCGGTGGTAAATCAGACGGAAATCCGCAGGGACGGCCTGCCCGGCAAGAATCTCTACTGCACCTGCGGCACCGGAACCTGTACGCATCGCGGCTACTGCGACTGCTGCCAGATCTTTGAGCTGCTGCATACCGCCATGATGCCCCGTATGCGGGAGGATATCCCCAACGTGCCTCT
>CACYXZ010000051.1 GCA_902778525.1 Oscillospiraceae bacterium
ACGTAGATCCAGGTGATGGCAAATTCCTGATGCCGCCGGGCGAGATACCGGAACAGCGGATAGATCAGGAACACCAGAGCCATGCCCAGCAGGCCGATCACCAGAAAGTGCAGCTCCTTGTCGCTGAAATTGTATTCAAAGGCGTCGTTGAGATGGAGAATGTGTTCGTGGGCCCGGGCAATCCAGCCCACGATCCAGTAGAGCAGTTGCTTGAGCATAGAAAGCCTCCTTTAAAATTTGCCCCATCATACCATGTTTTCCGGACGGTGTAAAGAGCACGCGGGGATACTTGCCTTTTTTTCACGAACCCGATATAATAGATGAAAATCCCTTGAGAGCGGGAGGTTTCCCATGCAGCGCGCTAAAATACTGGAAAACAAACTGTACCTTTATCTGACGGAGTTCTTCGCGGGAATGTCCGTAATGGCGGTGGAACTTGGCGCAAGCCGACTTCTCGCGCCCTATTTCAGCTCCTCTCAGATCGTCTGGACTATCATCATCGGCACCATCATGATCGCTATGGCGCTGGGCAACATCTACGGCGGAAGAACCGCGGACAGGGATCCGGATCCGGACAAGCTCTACCGGAGACTTCTGATTTCCGCAGTGTGGATCGGGGCGATCCCGCTGGTGGGGAAATATGTGATCCTGCTGATCTCCGGCGCCCTGGTGCTGACCATCAGCAACAACTTCCTGATCCTGGCGGCGTTTCTCTCCTGCATGATCGTATTCGTGTTCCCGCTGTTCCTGCTGGGGACCGTGACGCCCTCTCTGGTGAAGTACACCGTCAGTTCCCTGGATGAAGGCGGCAAGGTGGTGGGCAATCTGGGGGCCTTCAACACCGTGGGCAGCATCATCGGCACGTTCCTGCCCACCTTCGTCACGATCCCCTCGGTAGGGACCGCCGTCACATTCCTGATCTTTTCCGGCGTGCTTCTGGTGCTGGGACTGCTGTACTTTATCAGCGCCCGGCGGCGATTGGTACTGTGCATCGTCTCGGCGGCGCTGTATCTGCTGCTGGCGGTGGTTGGAGCCTTCGCTCCCACGGGCGGCTTCGCCTTCTGGGAGAAGGATCTGCGCTATGAGGGCGAGAGCGTCTACAACTATCTGCAGGTGCGGGAGAACGAGGAAAACGTGATCCTCTCCACCAACGTGCTCTTCGGCGTCCAGTCCGTCTATAAAAAGACCCCGGGCCTGACCGGGATGTACTACGACTACGCGCTGGCCGCGCCGCTGATGGCGGGGGCGGAGCAGGGCGGCAAGGACATGCTGATCCTCGGCATGGGGACCGGAACCTTTGCGGTGCAGACGGAGCGGTATTTCCCCGGCAACCACATCACCGGGGTGGAGATCGATCAGAAGATCACCGATCTGGCCCGGGCGTATTTCGCGCTGCCGGAGGAGATCCCCGTCACCACCTACGACGGCCGGGCCTACCTCTACGGGGACAAAAACACCTACGACGTGATCATGGTGGACGCCTACCAGGACATCACGATCCCCTTTCAGATGTCCTCGGTGGAGTTCTTCACCATGGTGCGGGAGCACCTTAATCCCGGCGGCGTCATGGTGGTGAATATGAATATGCACTCGGAGGAGCCGGGAAACATCAACGAGTATCTTGCCGACACCATCGCGTCGGTATTCCCGGCAGTGGCCACGGTGGACGTGCCGGGCACCACCAACCGGGAGCTGTTCGCGGCCATGGACAAAGGGGTGCTGGCTCCAAAGCATTTGTATGAAGCAGAGGGGGAAAAAGGGGAACTGGAGACGCTGATGGACCGCGTCATGGACCATCTTCAGCCCTACGAGGCCGGGAGCCGTCTGCTGACGGACGACAAGGCGCCGGTGGAGCTCCTGGGCATGAGCGCGATCGACGGGATCATCTCCCGGGAGCTGGGATACTATCAGGATCTGTTCCGGGAGAACGGGATCACAGGAGTTCTGGACCAGCTGAACTGACGCAGGAGGTTTGCTATGAACCAGATGGAACTCAAGCGGCTGCTGGAGAAGGTGGCGGCCGGGGACGTGGATGTGACCTCCGCGCTGCTCCGGTTCCGGGACGCATCGGAGTCGGAACGCGCTGCGCCTTCTTCAGCCGGAATTTCCAGGAGCGGCAGCCCGGAGACGATCCGTGCAGATGGAAAGACCGCCGCTCAGATCGCCGGCACCGTGGATATGCTCCGCAGCGTGGGACAGCGGACGGTGCTGATCACCCGGCTGGAACCCGGCAGGGCGGAGGAGCTGCGGGCGTCCGTGCCGCTGATCTACTCGGAAATGGGGAAGATCGGTGTGGCGGGCGGCATGCCGGAAAAGAGCGGATTGGGAACGATCATCGTCGTCACCGCCTCGACCGGGGATATGCCGGTGGCGGAGGAGGCGGCCATCACCGCCGAAGCCCTGGGCAACGAAGTGACGAGACTTTATGACCTGGGATCGGCAGGCTATCTGCGCCTGCTGGCGCGCAGCGCGGAGCTGCGCAGCGCCCGGGTGATCATCGCCATATCCGGAATGGACGGTTCTCTCGCCGGCATGATCGGCAGCCTGACGGACTGCCCGGTGATCGCCGTGCCCACCTCCTCGGGATACGGGGCCTCCTTCGGGGGCCTGAGCGCCCTGCTGGGCATGCTCAATTCCTGCGCCGACGGCGTGAGCGTGGTGAACATCGACAACGGCTTCGGCGCAGGGTATCTGGCAAGCCGGATCAATCATCTCGGCAATGAAAAATGAGCGGGTCCGGAGTGCAGACTCCGGACCTTCTTCAGTTTTTGAAAGAAAAACTCGATTTATGATACTTGAGCGGCAGTGGGATCGCATGCTAAGATAGATGTGTGAAAAATTCATGGAAAGGATGTATGCCATGTTTGTAATTGACAGAAGGATCTGTGCCTGCTGCCACAACTGCGCCTGCGAATGTCCCGCTCAGGCCATCGACTTTGTGGGCACCAAGTATCAGATCGATCAGGAGAAATGTCTCCAGTGCGGCCTGTGCGCCAAGGTGTGTCACACCGGCGCCTGCCACGAGGAGGGCGCGGCGGAGACGATCATCTATCACGACCCGATCACGCTGGATGCGGATGTGGTCGTGGTGGGGTCCGGCTCCGGCATGGTCGCCGCGACCCGGGCGGCCCAGGCGGGCAAAAAGGTCATCGTGCTGGAGAAGAGCAGCAAGTCCGGCGGCAACACCGATTTTGCCCACGGCTTCATGACCCCCTACTCCAAGTGGCATGAGCGGCTGGGCTTTGAGGACACCCGCGAGAACATGGTCGAAATGACCTACGAGCGGGGCGGCCGCATCATCGAAAAGGATCTGATCCGTACGGCCATCTACGGCGTTTCCGATTTCTTCGACTGGCTCTGCGACCACAGCGACATCGAGAAAACCTTCAATCTGAAGGACCCCAACGACAGCAACTTTGTGGGCCCCGCCTTTGCCGCAGGCATGGCGGAGATGCCCTTCCGGCAGCGGGACAACCTGCTCTGCCGGGATGACGCCATCGGTCCCGGCTGGGGCGGAACCTTTGTGAAGTATACCTGCTTCGAAACCATTGAAAGGGAGAATCTGGACGTTAAGCTTCTGCTCCGCACCGCGGCCGAGCACCTGATCCTGGATGACGAAGGGAAGATCTGCGGCGTGGAGGCCCGGGATCCCGGCGGCGTGGTGAAGATCAACTGCAAGGCCGTGATGCTGGCCTGCGGCGGCTTCGGCCGGAATGATGACCTGCTCCGGAAATACGCGGACTTTGATTTCTTCGGCGGCGAGACCGAGATCCACCGGTTCTCCGTGCCCGGCGATACCGGCGACGGCATCACCATGCTCCAGGAACTGGGCGTGGAGCCCAATCCGGAGCGGATGACCGTCTCCATGTTCGGACCCAAGCACCATCCCTTCAACAACTCCCTTGCCGACTTCGCCCTGGAGGCGGAGTTCATCCAGGTCAATATGAACGGCAAGCGCTGGATCGGCGAGATGAACAACGGCATCATGTTCGGATACAGCCAGAAGATCTCGGAGCAGCCCAAGGAGATCTCTTACGCCATCATGCCCTATGATCAGCTCAAGGCCTGCGCCGAGCGTTTCGTGGCGGATCCCCGCCAGTGGAATAAGAAGCACTTCTACGCCACCTGGGAAGAGGACATCGAGCATGAGGCCACGCTGGATACGCCCGTGAAGAAAGCCGACACCCTGGAGGAGCTGGGCGTGCTGATCGGCGCCGATCCCAAAGTATTCGTCGATGAGATTAAGAAATACAACTCCTTCTGCGAGAAGGGCGTGGACGAGGACTTCGGCAAAGATCCCAGGTTCCTGATCCCCATCCCCCTGGACAAGGGCCCCTACTACGCGGTCTACGGCCAGCGGTTCTCGGAGGCGGCCATGGGCGGCGTCACGGTCAACAACAAGACCCAGGTGCTGCGCAATGACGGCTCCATCATCCCCGGCCTGTATGCCGGAGGCGACTGTACCTCCGCCATGCACCGCAAGGGCGAGCTGGCTCCGCTCAGCGAGCTGACCTGGGCCATGGCGGCCAGCTACGTCGCCGGCGGCAACATGGTTCGCTACATCGACGGCAAAGAAGAAAAAGCAGGAGGTGAAGCCTGATGATCATGCCTGACAACACTGTATTTGTAAAGGTTGAAAACCCCAATATGGCGCCTGACCGCACCAAGAACCAGCGGCTTCCCATGGCGCAGCGCCTGACCACCTATGAAGAGGTGGAAAAGACATATACGGAAGAAGAAGCTCTCCGGGAAGCCTCCCGCTGCATGGGATGTCCCTCCCGCTGGTGCTCCAAGGAATGCCCTGCGGGCATGCCCGTGCCGGAGTTCATCAAAGCGGTCCGGGCCGGGGATTACGAGGCAGCCTATGCGCTGATCTCCTCCGCCTCCACCCTGCCGGAGTTCTGCTCCCGGCTCTGCCCCCAGGAAAAGCAGTGCCAGTCCAACTGCACCCGGTCCATCCGCACCGAGGCCGTGGGCATCGGACGGCTGGAGCGGTTCGTGGTGGAGAAGCACTATGAAAATGCGAAGCCGGAAACGGCGAAGCCCGACGGAAAACGGGTCGCCGTGGTGGGCTCCGGCCCCAGCGGTCTGAGCGCCGCCCAGCGTCTGGCGGACAAGGGCTATGCGGTGACGGTCATCGAGGCGGAAGAGAAGCCCGGCGGCCTGCTGCGCTACGGCATCCCCAACATGAAGCTGGAGAAGGGCATCCTGGACCGGAAGATCGACGCCATGAAGAGCCAGGGCGTGGCCTTCCAGACCGGCGTCACCGCCACCGCGGAGACCGTGAAGGACTATGACGCAGTGGTTCTGGCAGTTGGCACCGGGAACGCTAGGAGCATCCCCATGGCGGGCGCGGAGGGCGCCAGGGGCATCTACAAGGCGGTGGACTTCCTCGCCGCCCGGCCCGACGCGGCCGGCAAGGACGTGGTCATCGTCGGCGGCGGCGACACTGGCAACGACTGTGTGGGCACCGCCATCCGCCAGGGGGCGGCCTCCATCACCCAGATCGAGATGCTGCCCGAGGTCACGAAGGTGAGCTTCATCGTGGATCCCATCCCCGGCAAGCCCGCGGAGAAGAAGTTTGACTCCTCTCAGGAGGAGCACCTGAACAAGTTCCTGAGGGATCCCCACATTTATCAGGCCACCGTCAAGGCGGTGAAGACGGATGAGACGGGCAATATCTGCGCTGTGACCGTGGTGCGGCTGCAGGCGGGATACGATGACAGCCGCCGTCTGGTGATGACCGAGATCCCCGGCAGCGAGCGGACCCTGCCCTGCGGCATTCTGGTGATCGCTGCGGGCTTCCTGGGGCCCAAGGCCGAGACGGCGGCGGCCTTCGGCGTGGACACCACGGCCCGGAGCAACATCGCCGACACAGGGTATCAGACCAGCGCGGAGAAGATCTTCGCCTGCGGCGACTGCCGGACGGGCCAGAGCCTTGTGGTCAAGGCCATGGTGGACGGCCGGGACTGCGCCGACGCGGTGGACGCGTATCTGAGCAAGTAAAATCACAAAACACGGCCCGGGCTGCGGATTCCGCAGCCCGGGCTTTTTTCGTTACAGCCGTTTTCCGATCTCCTCCGCAATTCTGGCAAAGCCGGGGATATCCAGGGTCTCGCCCCGGAGGTTTTCCGGGAAACCGGCGTCGGTGACGCACCGGATCAGCTCCGGCTTCGGGATCTGCGGGAAGCCGGAGGACAGACCGTTGACCAGGGTCTTCCGCCGCTGGGCGAAGCTGGCCTTCACCACCCGGAAGAAGAGCTTCTCGTCGGCGATGGGGCAGGGCGGCTCACGCCGGCAGCGGAGGGTAATCACCGAGGAGGTCACCTTTGGCTGGGGAATGAAGCAGGAGGGCGGCACGTCGAACAAAATCTCCGGTTCGGCATAATACTGGCACATGACGGTAAAGGCGCTGTAGTCCTTGGTGCCGGGAGCGGCGCAGATCCGCAGGGCGACCTCTTTCTGCACCATGACGGTGACCGCTTCGAAGCATCGGGACTCCAGCAGCGCTGCCAGCACCGGCGACGTAATATAGTAGGGGAGATTGGCGCAGGCCATGGGCCGCAGTCCGGAGAAGTGCTCCCGCACCAGACCGGGGATGTCGGTTTTGAGAATATCTCCGAAGATCAGGGTGAAATTGTCATATCCGGACATGGTTTCGGAGAGAATAGGCCCGAGGGACTGATCCACCTCCACGGAGACCACCTTCGCCGCATTTTCACACAGGGCCTGGCTGAGCGGCCCGATGCCGGGGCCCACCTCCAGCACGCCGCAGCGCTCATCGATGCCGGCGGCTTCGGCGATCTCCCGGGGGACCCAGCTCTGGGTCAGGAAGTTCTGCCCTTTGGATTTGGAAAAACGAAAGCCGTGCTTCTGAAGCAGCGGCTTGATCACGTTGATGTCGCAGACGTTCATAGGTACGCCACCTTTCGGGGAAATTATATCCCATGGGGGGACAACTTGCAAGATTATTAACAAATTATAAACTCGCATCAAACCTATTGACAAAAGTAACATTGTTATGGTACATTGTTACGCGAGGTGAGAATATGGATGAAAATCTGATCACAAAAAAGGAACTGCTGGAGCTCACCGGCATTTCTTACGGTGCGCTCTACCGCTGGAAACGGATGAAGCTGCTTCCGGACGAGTGGTTCATCCACCGCTCCACCTTCACCGGCCATGAGACGTTTTTCCCCCGGGATAAGGTCCTTGGACGGGTCGAGGAGATCCAGCGGCTCAAGGAGGAGATGAGCCTGGAAGAGATTGCCCGGCACTTTTCCCCAAATGTCTCCGGCGAAATCTCCATCACTGCGGCGGAGGCCGTGGAAAAGGGGATCGCGCCGCCCCCCATCGTCAACCAGTATCTGGCGGCAAAGCCCACGGAACAGTTTGACTTTTCCGGCCTGCTGGAGCTCTACATCTTTTCAGAGCTTCTGCGGGAGGGACAGCTCACCCGGGACGAGGCGCTGGAGATGGCGGAGACCGCCCTGGCTGCGGAGGACATTTCGGAGCCGGTGGTGTATCTGCTCCGGAAGTACGGCGTCGCCTTCTGCCTGACCGCAGGAGAGATGCAGAAGATCGCATTTGACAGACAATCCACGCTGGCGGCTCAGGTGGCGGTCAGCGCCCGGAAAGCAGCCCTGACGGAGCTGCTGAGACAGAAAGGAGTTTCCATATGAATCCCAACGAAATGAACGAGAAATTTGACGATCTGACCGCTCAGGTGGATGAGATGAATCAGCGCCTGGAGGACGCCCGGGAGGAGCGGGGCGAGCTGCTCCGGCAACGTTTTGACCTGAAGGAGCAGCGCCGGTATTTCCGGGCACAGCTCCGGGAGGCAAAGGCCGAGGGCAACACCGACCGGGTGGAGAAAATCGAGTCCCGGCTGGACGAGCTGGCCGAGCAGCTGGAGAAACTGGACGAGCAAATCGACAGCCTGGAAAACGCCATCGACGAGACCAGTGATCACATGGACGACATCATGGATCAGGTGGATGATCTGGAGTCCACGCTGGATGAAACGGCTGAACCCGGGGACGGAACGGAAGAGGCGTCCGCAGGCACCGCCGCAGAGGGAAACGATAAGATCACCGCGGCCATGGAGAAGCTCAACAGCCTGCTGACCAAGGGCTTTAAGAAAATGGCCGATACCATCGAGAACATCGACTTCGAAAAGATGGGCGAGAACGTCCAGTCCGTGGCCAACAAGGCATACCGGACCGTGGGCGGCGTAGCCTCCGACGCGGCCCGGAATCTGGACAGCGCCTGGAACGAGGTCAGGGAGAGCAGGGAGCAGCCCGGCGGCATCGGCGACTACAGGATCTCCGGCTCCAGCACCATCGACGGCGGCTGCTATAACCGCATCACCGCCTCCGGCGCCTGCAAGGTCTCCAGCGATCTGGTGTGCCGGGAGCTGCGGGTCTCCGGATCCTTCCGGGCCCTGGGCGGCGTGGACTGCAACGGTCCCGTGCGCACCACCGGTTCCCTCCACTGTGCCGGTGATCTGCTGGCCGGCAGCCTCAGCAGCTCCGGCAGCACCAAGGTCCAGGGCAATTTGGAGAGCGGTCCCCTGACCTCCACCGGCGGCCTGAACGTGGGCGGGAACCTGAAGGCAACGGCCCTTCGCTCCTCCGGCGGCCTGCATGTGGACGGCGACGTGGAGGCGGATTCCTTCACCTCCACCGGCGGCCTGAGCGTAGGCGGCATGGTCAACGCGGACACCGTCAGCATTCAGACTTCGGTGGGCCAGAGCACGGTCGGCTCCATCGGCGGCTCCACCGTCCGGGTCTATCAGACTGCCACCGGCGGCCTGCTCAACTCCCTGGGCGCCGCCGCCGGCATCCTGACCTGCGACAGCATCGAGGGCGACGACGTGGATCTGACAGCGGTCAAGGCCCATGTGGTCCGCGGCGCGACAGTCGTGATCCGCAGCGGCTGCGAGATCGACCAGGTGGAATACACCGACACCTGCACGGTGGACGGCGGCGCCAAGGTCGGCAACTGCGTGAAGGTATAATCCAGTCAGACGTGAAAGACCCCTCCCGGACTATCCGGGAGGGGTCAGCTTTATCCGTTTGCGGTTTTATTCCGCGGCGCCGTCGCAGATCTCATGGATCCAGTCGATGAAGGTTCCGGTGGAGGTGCCCTCGTTGCTGCCGTGGCCCATGTTCCAGACCAGATGATAGTCTGTGTTCAGTCCCAGAGACTGGGCAGCCAGGCAGAGATTATAGCCCACGGAGAAGGAGGTGTGCTGGTCGGCGGTGCCGCTTCGGTCCCGCCAGTAGGGCGCCGGATCCACGGCGGAGATCCCGTCCGCGCCCAGCATGATGCGGGTGGCGTTGAGGAGGCTGGTCTGCCGGGCGATGGAATCCGCTTTGGGGCCGCTGAGGGCCTCCTCAATGTAATTGTCCACCGCCTCGGCGTCGAAGCCGTCCAGAGCCGACAGCTCCTCGTAATTGTCCTGAAGGATCTGCGCCACACTGGCGGAATAGTGGACCGCCGTGTCCTCCGGTGCGCCGAAGGCGTCGTTTTCAGCGGTCTTGTACATGGTGTCAAACCCGGGGACCTGTTTGTTCCGGGCGTAAACCAGTCCGGTGCCAACCATGAATCCGGCCAGATCCGTGACGGACCATGTCCCGTCCTCGTTCCGGGTGAGCCAGCCGGCGTCGGGATAATCCGCGGCGGGATCTGCCTCCCCGGTCTCAACAGCGGCATTCAGCGCGTCGGAGAGGTTCTGAAGGACCGCGTCATAGTAGCTGCCCTCCCGCAGGCCGTCCAGCGTCAGGGCGTTGCCCTCCGCGTCCGTCAGGCCCAGGCTGTTGACGTAGTCCACAAAGGCCTCCGCCTCCAGCTCCTGAAGCCGGAAGTCAAAATCGGTGAAGGTGCCGACGGTGCCGCCCTGATCCGCCAGATCCACCCACCACCAGGCGTAGGCCAGATCCGCATTTTCGATGTCCGCGATGGGGCAGTAGCACTGGGCGCCGTAGATGTTGTCGGCGTAGGCGCTCTGGTAGGTGCCGTCCTCGTTTCTGGTGACGCCCAGAACACCGGACTCATACATGTATTCGTAGTACTCGGGCATATTGCCGGAGGCGCCGAGGATGGAGCTCATCTGGCCGCCGCCGGAGGTGCCGATGGAGATGATCCGGTCCTTGTCGCCGGGGATCACGTCGGAGTTCGCCCGCAGCTCGATGATGCCGGATTTCAGATCCACCATCTGGGTGGGCGCCTTGCCGGTGGCCAGCCCGTCCTCGCCGTATGCGTCACGGCTTCTGGCGCCTGCGGTGACATAGAGGAAGCCCTCCTGAATATAGGCGGTGTCGCAGGACCGGGGAGAGCTGGACCGCCAGCCGCCGCACTCGTTGAGGTAGACGATGGGAGCCGTGTCGGCGGTGTAGCTGCCCACGACGGCGTCATGGTTGATCCCGGTGACGTTGCCCTCCGCGTCTGTGTCCAGATAGGCGGCGGGAACATAGATCAGCATGGTCTGGTTTTCCGGGTTTGTGATGTTGGCGTTCATATAGACGCCGTCGTATACCGAGCCGCCGAACCAGGCCATCCAGGCGGCCTCCTCGTTGTTGGCGCCCACGTTGACGGCGGCCTCCTCGGAGGTCTCCGCCTCGCCGGATTCATCCACCGCTGCAAGGGTGTAATAGGTGCCGTCGTCGCTGAGGATCCAGGTGTAAACGCCGGCTTCAATGCCCGCCGAGTAGTCCAGGTAGACGGCAGGGTCCAGAGTCGCGTTGTCAATGGCGGACGTATAGGCCGACGCGTCCTCGGTGGTGAAGACGGGCGCTTCAGGCTCCGGTTCGGCTTCCTGAGCGGACGCCTCGACGGGAGCCGCGCCTTCAATTTCCGAAGATGCTTCAGACACGGAAGGCTCTGCGGTTTCCGGCGCGGCGGCATCTGCCGCGGAAACCGGCGCAGAAGCGGACTGGGGAGCCTCAGCGCTCTGGCCGCCGCAGGCGCATAGACTGATCCCAAGCGCCGCGGCAAGAATCAGGGACGTGATTTGCTTCATTTTCTCTCCTCCAAAGTGTGATTTGACGGGCGGGTGCCGGCCGTCGAAAAACGGAGACGGGGCGCCTGCGATACGTTATTATAATAGATTTGAATCCTAAAATAAACCTAAAACTGCCCCGAACATTCGCCGAAACCGGAAACGCAAGACGTTCCGTGAAAGAATCCGCTGGATTCCGGGCATGATAATCCTGCGGATTACCGCTTGACAAACCGGGAGAAACAGATATGATGAATGCGTAGACATCTATGGTCAGGAAAGGAGCATCACTATGGAATTGAAAGGATCCAGAACAGAGGCCAATCTGCTTGCCGCCTTTGCCGGAGAGAGTGAAGCCCGGAACAAATACACCTACTTTGCCAGCCGCGCAAAGAAGGAGGGCTTTGAGCAGATCGCTGCCATCTTCCAGAAAACCGCCGACAACGAGAAGGAGCACGCGGAGATGTGGTTCAAGGAGCTGGGACTTCTGAACGATACCGCCTCCAATCTCGCTGCCGCCGCAGAGGGAGAGAACTATGAGTGGACCGATATGTACGTGACCTTCGCCAAAGAGGCGGAGGAGGAGGGCTTTGCGGAGATCGCCCGGAAATTCCGCGCGGTGGCCGACATTGAAAAGGCCCA
>CACYXZ010000052.1 GCA_902778525.1 Oscillospiraceae bacterium
TTGTTCTCCGCCAGCTTGGACTTGGAGATCTTGCCGCCGTCCAGCAGCAGCCAGCCGTGGCCGTAGACCTTCTGGGGCAGGGGCAGGCCCACGCTCATCAGGAAGGCGGGCCAGTAGATGGAGTGGAACCGGACGATCTCCTTGCCCACGATGTTCACGCCGGGCCAGAACTTCTCCAGGTCATCGTATTTGTCGTTGCAGTAGCCCAGAGCGGTGACGTAGTTGAACAGGGCGTCCAGCCACACGTAGACCACATGCTTCGGATCGAAATCCACCGGCACGCCCCAGGTGAAGCTGGTCCGGGAGACGCACAGATCCTGGAGGCC
This sequence comes from Oscillospiraceae bacterium, assembly GCA_902778525.1. GTDB lineage: Bacteria > Bacillota > Clostridia > Oscillospirales > Oscillospiraceae > HGM13006. The sequence goes on from CACYXZ010000052.1 coordinate 327, forward strand.
GCCCTCGCAGTCGATGAAGTTGTTGATCATCTCGTTGACCCGGCTTCTGGGCTCGAGAAAATCGGTGTTGAGAAGCAGATCCCGGATCCGGTCGGCGTACTTGCTGGCCCGGAAGAAGTAGGCCTCCTCCTCCGCATCCGTGACCTCCCGGCCGCAGTCGGGGCACTTGCCGTCTACCAGCTGGCTTTCGGTCCAGAAGGACTCGCAGGGCTTGCAATACTTGCCTTTGTAGACAGATTTATAGATGTCCCCGTTGTCGTACATCTTCTTGAAGATCTTCTGAATGGAGGCCACATGATAGTCGTCCGTGGTGCGGATGAACCGGTCGTTGGAGATGTTCATGAGCTTCCACAGCGCCTTGACGCCCCGGGGGCCCTCCACGATCTTATCCACGAACTCCTTGGGGGTGCATCCGGCTTCCTTCGCCTTGTCCTCGATCTTCTGGCCGTGCTCGTCCGTGCCGGTCAGGAACATCACGTCATAGCCCCGGAGCCGCTTGTACCGGGCCATGGCGTCGGTGGCCACCGTGCAGTAGCTGTGTCCGATATGCAGGTTGTCCGAGGGATAGTAAATCGGCGTGGTTATATAATAGGGTTTCTTTTCCATAGGTTTCTCCTCCCTTTTTTGTTCCAAAATCAGTATCTTTTATAATACCCAAAAAACCGTGATAACGCAAGCCTTTTTTCGTTTTCTCCGCCCTGACGAGCAAAACGCCCGGACGGAGGTCCGGGCGTTCAAAGACGCGCTATCACACCTGATCCACAAACTCCAGCACAAAGTTCAGGGCGGCGCCCATGGGGGCGATATGCCGGCGCACCGTGCTCAGATGGACAAACTCCGCGTCCTCGGCGAAGGGATTGGAATCCATCACATAGCGCTTGAGCGCCTGCAGATAGGGCGGCAGATACTCGCTGACCCATCCGCCCAGCACGACGTCGCAGTCAATGGCGGTGTGGATATTGCTGATGCCGATGGCAAGGTGGCGGAGCATATCATACCACAGGGTCTCGCAGGCCGGGTCGTGGGCCTCCACCCGTCCGAAGAACTCCTCCAGCGTCAGGCCCAGCTCATCCGTGACCCGCCGGGCCGAGCAGTAGGCCTCCAGGCAGCCTCTCTGGCCGCAGTTGCACCGGAGCCCGCCGGGTTCGATGCAGATATGGCCGAATTCCCCGCTGCGGCGGTGGTCTCCGTCAAAGGACACGCCGCCGAGGATCAGCACGCCGCCCACGCCGCTCTCCAGAGACAGATAGGCCATATCCTTCAGATCGTGGCGGATGTACCATTCGGCGAACCCGCTGCAGCAGGCGTCGTTGTCCACATAGGCCGGGTACGGGATCTCCCCCATCCGTTCCGTGAGCGATACATCTTTAATGTGCAGCGTCGGCGCGAATATCACCCGGTCGCAGGTGGGCGCAACGATGGCGGGCACCGTGATCCCCACGCCCAGGAGCTTTTCCTGGGACAGTCCGTTCTCATCCAGAAACTGCTCCAGCGCCGCGGCAAGCTGCCCGGGCTCCGTCAGCACCTGCGCCGCCTTTCCTTCGCAGGGGATCTCCCGATACGCCAGCTCCCGGAGCCGCAGATCCACCGCCGCAAGCCGGATCAGTTCCGCCGTAATGGAGATGCCCACGGCAAAACGCGCCTCTGCCGCGATGTCCAGCCGCATGGCTTTTCTGCCTCCCGTGGAACGGGCCGCGCCGGAATCGCAGACCAGCCCCTCCTCCATCAGCTCCGACAGATTCTGATACAGCGTCGGCATGCTGATCTGGCATTTGCGGGCCAAAGCCTGCCGGGTGCAGGGCCGTTCCGCTTCATACAGGCATCGGTAGATCCGGTTTCGGACGGACCCGTTTTGCTGCCTGGTTGGAATGTGAAGCATGTGGACGCCTCCTCTCGGATTCCATTGTATCACTGTTTTTCCCGCCGTCAACCGATTTCCCGGGTTTTTAGGCAACTTTGGCAAAAATATTTTATAAAACATTTTTCCTGTTTTCGCCATTTTGAACAGATTCGTGCGTTTTTTTAAGTAAATCTCACCAATCCTTGTGGTAATTCCATAAAAACTATTGACAAAACAGCGGGAGATACGTAAAATCAGCTTAGTGAAGCTTTGAAGACTTCCAATATTGTTTCATCAAGGAGGAAACATGCAATGAAAAAGATTCTCGCGCTTGTTTTGACTCTCGCGATGGTGCTTTCCCTGGCCGCCTGCGGCGCAGGTGCTGCCCCCGCCGAGAGCGCAGCTGAGGCTGCCGGCTCCGCCGCCGCTTCCGCTGCTGAAGAAGCTGCCGCCCCCGCTGCGGACGGCGCCAAGACCGTCGGCATCGCAATGCCCACCAAGTCTCTGGAGCGGTGGAACCGTGACGGCGACTACCTGAAGGCTCAGTTCGAGGCCGCCGGCTATGCTGTTGAGCTGAAGTATTCCGACAACGACACCGACCAGCAGAACAACGACATCCAGGCCATGATCGCCGATAAGGTTGACTTGCTGATCATTGCCGCCATCGACGGCGACTCCCTGTCCCAGACTCTGGCGGATGCCAAGAGCGCCGGTATCCCCGTCATCGCTTATGACCGTCTGATCATGAACACCGACGCCGTGAGCTACTACGTCTCCTTCGACAACTACACCGTCGGCGTCCTGCAGGGCGAGTTCGTCAAGAACGCTCTGGATCTGGACAACGCCGCCGGCCCCTTCAACATTGAGTTCACCGCCGGTGATCCCGCCGACAACAACGCCGGCTACTTCTTCAACGGTGCGTATGACACCCTGAAGCCCTACATCGACGAAGGCAAGCTGGTCATCCCGTCCGGCAAGACCACCTTCGAGCAGGTCGCTACTCCCAGCTGGTCCACCGACACCGCTCTGGAGAACATGCAGAACACTCTGGCTTCCTACTACTCCGACGGCACCGTTCTGGACGTGGCTCTGTGCTCCAACGACTCCACCGCTCTGGGCGTTGCTCAGGCCATCACCTCTGACTATGCCGGCGACAACACCCCCATCGTCACCGGTCAGGACGGCGACATCGCCAACCTGCGGAACATCGTGGACGGCATCCAGACCATGACCGTTTACAAGAACGTCTCTGACGAGGCGGGCGTCACCCTGGACGTGGCCAAGGCCATCCTGGAGGGCAAGACTCCCGACGGCAGCCTGCAGCTCTCCGCTGAGGCCGCTTACGACACCTCTTCCTACGACAACGGCACCGGCATCATCCCCTCCTTCCTGCTGGTTCCCTGGACTGTGACCAAGGACGACCTGCAGAAGCTGGTGGACACCGGCCTGTATCAGTGGGATTCCGAGAACAAGTATCTCGAGTCTGTCGGCTAATCTCCCATAATTATAAACCGCAAGGAGGGGCGGGGTTTCGGCCCCGCTCCTCCTCATTTTATCCAGCGACTGTGCCGCTGCGTTTTTCTGTCTCGGCAGGTTCTACAGGCGCAGGATCGGTAAGGAGGTAACATATTTTGGCGGATCATATCCTGGTGATGAAGAACATCACCAAAGAATTCCCGGGCGTCAAAGCCCTGGATAACGTCAATCTGGAGGTGGAACGGGGAGAGATCCACGCGCTGGTGGGCGAGAACGGCGCCGGCAAATCCACGCTGATGAATGTTTTGAGCGGAACCTATCCCTACGGCACCTACACCGGCGACATCATCTACAACGGGGAAGAGTGCCAGTTCAAGACCCTCCGGGACAGCGAGGAAAAAGGAATCGTCATCATTCATCAGGAGCTGGCCCTGATTCCGGAGCTCTCCATCGGCGAGAATATGTTCCTGGGCAACGAGCGGAAGGGCCGCTTCGGCATCGACTGGGACCGCACCTACCATGAGGCGGAAGAACATATGAAGCAGGTGGGCCTGAAGGACGAGGCCACCACGCTGATCAAGGATATCGGAACCGGCAAGCAGCAGCTGGTGGAGATTGCGAAGGCCCTGTCCAAGAACGTGAAGCTGCTGATTCTGGACGAACCCACCTCCTCCCTGAATGAGGAGGACTCCCGGATGCTGCTGAATCTGCTGCTGGACTTCAAGAAGCAGGGCATGACATCCATCATTATCTCTCACAAACTCAACGAGATCGCCTATGTGGCGGACAAGATCACCGTTCTCCGGGACGGCGCCACCATCGAAACCATCGACAACGCCAATCGGGACATCGATGAGGACCGCATCATTCAGGGCATGGTAGGCCGGGAGCTTTCCGACCGGTATCCTGCCCGGGAGCACCACGTATCCGATGAGATCGGCATGGAGGTCCGGAACTGGACCGTCTACCATCCCATCTACACGGAGAAAAAGGTGGTCAACAACATCTCCTTCAACGTCCACAAGGGCGAGATCGTCGGATTCTCCGGCCTTCAGGGCGCCGGCCGCACGGAGCTGGCCATGTCCATTTTTGGTAAATCATACGGGACGAACATCTCCGGCACATTGATCATCGACGGCAAGGAATGCGACCTGAAGAACGCCCGCGGCGCCATCGAGGCCGGCCTGGCCTATGTGACTGAGGACCGGAAGGGCAACGGGCTGGTTCTGGCGGAAACCATCGCCATCAACAACACCATGGCCCGGCTGGAAAAGGTATGCAACCGCGGCGTCATTGACGTGGACCAGGAAAACGCCGTCGCGGAGGACTATAAAGAAAAACTCCGCACCAAGACGCCTACGGTCCAGCAGTCCGTGGGCAATCTCTCCGGCGGAAACCAGCAGAAGGTGCTTTTGTCCAAATGGATGTTCGCGGATCCCGAGGTTCTGATTCTGGACGAACCCACCCGCGGTATCGATGTGGGCGCCAAGTACGAGATCTACTGCATCATGAACGATCTGGTGGCCCAGGGCAAATCCGTGGTCATGATCTCTTCGGAGATGCCGGAGCTGCTGGGCATGTGCGACCGGATCTACGTGATGAACGAGGGCAACCTGGTGGCGGAAATGCCCGCCTCCGAAGCCACCCAGGAAAAGATCATGGCGGCGATCCTGAAATCCGACAAGAAATAATCTGTGAGGGAGTGTAACTTGTAATGAACGCAAAGACCCTACTTAAAAAATATACCATGGTCATCGCGCTGGTGGTCGTCTTTATTCTCTTTGCGATCCTGACCGGCGGCCGGCTGCTCTATCCCCAGAACATGTCCAACCTGCTGCTGCAGAACGCCTACGTGCTGGTCATGGCCTGCGGCATGCTGCTGTGCATCCTGACCGGCGGTAACATCGACCTGTCCGTCGGCTCCACCGTCTGCCTGGTGGGCGCCGTGGCCGCGCAGCTTCTGGCAGCCGGGCTGCCCGCCATCCCCGTGATCCTCCTCGGCCTGGTCATCGCCTGCGTCATCGGCGTCTGGCAGGGCTTCTGGATCGGCAACATCCACATTCCGCCCTTCATCTGCACCCTGTCCGGCATGTTCCTGTTCCGCGGCCTGGGCCGTGCGATCCTGGGCTCCAAGACGGTCTCCATCAACAACCAGACCTTCCTGAACATCTTCGCCTCCTACATCAACATCCCCGGCGTGGACAGCGGCGACGTGAAGTGGTCCGCCTTTGCCGTGGGCATCATCGTTGCGGTGGGACTGCTGATCTTTACCGCCATGAACCGGGCCAAGAAGGCCGCCAAGGGCTACAAGCAGGCCTCCGCTGTCTCCGAGTTCGCCAAGATCATCGTCATCGATGCGCTGGTGCTGGCCTACACCTGGAAGCTGGCCCACTATAAGGGCATCCCCGTCATGGCGCTGTGGGTGCTGGCAGTGGTGTTCATCTATGCCTTCATCACCTCCAAGACCGCCTTCGGCCGCTACTTCTACGCGGTGGGCGGCAACGAAAAGGCCACCAAGCTCTCCGGCATCGACACCGAGAAGGTCTACTTCATGGCCTATCTGTCCATGTCCATTCTGGCCGGTCTGTCCGGCCTGCTGATGGCCGCCCGGATCGGCTCCGTCAACGGCGACACCGGCACCTCCTTTGAGATGGACGCCATCGGCTCCTGCTTCATCGGCGGCGCTTCCGCCTACGGCGGCTCCGGCACGGTGGGCGGCATCATGGTCGGCGCCATTCTGCTGGGCGTCATCAACCAGGGCATGAGCATCATCGGTCTGGACAACAACTGGCAGTATGTGGTCAAGGGCGCGGTCCTTCTGGTGGCCGTTATCTTTGACGTGGTCTCCAACCACAAGACCGGCAAGGCCGGCTGATTTCCAGAACAATACGGAGGCCAGGCAACTGGCCTCCGTCCTTTTAAAGGCGGGAACTCCAATGGACAACAACTTCGAATACGACATTCAAAAGCGCGCCAAAGCCGGTACCCGGGCCACGCTCCGGGCCGTGGTGTCGCTGTACCTGATCTATATGGCCTATCTGATCGTCAAGGCCCTGGGAAAGGATTCCCCCATTCCCCTGCCTGTGGGATATGGGATCGCGGGCATATTTGTGGCCGCAGGGATTGCCTTCGGCGTGTATACCTACCGGCGCTACCGGATCGATCTGGCGGACGCCAGGTTGACGCCCAAGGACCCGAAAGCGTCTGAGATCCCGGAGTCCATAGAAGGGCCGGAGGAACCGGAGCAGGAGGAAACGGCCCATGACGGAGATGTTTGAACAGGTAAAGGCGCTCTATGGGCGCTATACCGAACAGGCCACGGCACTGGAACAGAACCGGAAAATCGGAGAGGGTCTGCTCGGCTTCGGCAAAAAACCGGCAGACGATCCCTGTCACATGCGGTTCGCCGAGGAGCTTGCCGCCCTGCTCCGCGCCTTTGCAGCGGAGGGGCCGGATTCCTATGATGCGGTTCAGGTTTTGGAATATGTGTTCCGCGCCCAGTCGGAATTCCGGCAGATCCTCAGTATTTACTGGATGCTCTCCGCCGTGCACGGCGCTGCGGAACCCCTGATCGGCTGTCTTTCTGAGGAGGACGCCCAGCGGCTCCTTGCTCTGTATGACAGGGAGGTCCCGCGCCGGGAACGGCTCCCGGTTCAGAAACAAGTTTATAAGCTGCTGAAAAAACAGTGCCGCTGAACCGGGCCCCGCGGGGTCCGGTTTTCTTCGCTGTTTCTCCTGGAAGCACACACGTTTTTTTCACAAAAATCCCGTCCGGATTCTGGCTATTGTGCACGATTGACAGGCTTTGGGGCAAATTCTATAATTTGTTTTGTGGCAGTCCCTGCTGCCCAATGATCCAATGCATGAGGAGGAAATGAAAATGAAACTGAGAACCCTGGCGCTTGTGCTGGCGGTCTGCCTGATCGCCGGTCTTTTCGCCGCCTGCGGCAGCGCCCCGGCAGCGTCTTCGTCCGCTCCTGCCGCAGCTTCCGCTGCGGAAGCACCGGCGGAAGCAACCGCGGAGGAGCCCGCCGCGCCGTCCGAAGAAGCTGCGCCTGAAGCACCCGCTTCTGCCCTGGAACCGGAGGCTTCCGCAGCGGAAGCCGAAGCCCCTGCGGAACCGGCCGGCGGTCCCTGCACCGTGACGTTCCCGGACGGCCAGACCTTTGAGGCCACTGTGGGCGAAGACTTCGTGTTCTTCATCCAGTGCGACGCCCCCGGCGATATGGGCCAGCCTCTGGAAGGGGAAGAGGGCGCCGGCGTCACCGTCTCCGACGGAACCGTCTCCTACTCCAACGTGGGACTGGGCGGCCCCTACTCCTACCCCACCAGCGAACTGGTGACCGTCTCCGGCTTCACCGGTGACTTTGAGATCACCTTCGCCGAGGCCGTCACTTTTATGGATGCCACCTACACCATCTACACCGACGAGCAGGAAATCGCCGACGCCATCGCCTTTGCCGAGGCCATGGCCGCCCAGATGGCCGAAAACCCCATGCCCTGAGCTCCGGCGGGACAGTCCCACAGCGGACTGTCCCGTTTTTTTGGCCTACAGCGCCCTTGCAAGTTTTCTTCCCGTATGATAAGGTAGAACCCGTAAGGAGGGATCTCTATGTCCAAAAAAGTTGGAACGCTGATCAGAGAGGCAAGGACCAACGCAGGAATGACCCAGGAACAGCTGGCGCGGAAAGTGCGGAACTGCTCCGCTTCGGACATCAGCAAGGCCGAGCGCGGGGAGAAGGATCTGACCCAGGACCAGCTCAAGCAGATCGCAAGGGCCACCGGCGTCACCCAGACCTCCCTGCTCACCGCCGCCAGAGGCGGGACCTCGTCGGGGAGAAAAGCATCCTCCTCCTGCGCGTCAAAATCCTCCATGCAGGTCACCGCCACGGAGCGGCGGCTGGTGGAACTGTACCGGGCGGCGGACTCCGGAACCAAAAAGGCCGCCATGAAGGTCCTCCGGGGGGAAGAGGCGGAGGTATTTGTGGAGAGCATTCTGGGCGGAGCCATCGGCGCCATCACCGGCAAGAAATAACACCGCCTCGGATTTTTGCAAGTTCGCCCGTTAAAAAATTCAATTTTATACTTGTGCAACGGGGAAAAATCCATTATAGTATACCTATCATCCTGCGCGTCCCGCAGGACACACCCTGACAGAAAAGAGTGTCCTTATGAGCAAATGTATGATTCCGGAAGCCTATACGCCCGCCCTTTCCGTCTATGACACCCAGCGGGCCATCGAATTCATCAAGCGCAATTTTCAGAGCAATCTCTGCCATGCGCTGAACCTCAAACGCGTCTCCGCGCCCCTGTTCGTGGAGGAGTCTTCCGGTTTGAACGACAACCTCAACGGCTACGAGCGGCCGGTGTCCTTTGACGTTCCCGACGTGGGCTGCGAGGGCCAGGTGGTCCACTCTCTGGCCAAGTGGAAGCGCTACGCTCTCAAGCGGTACAATTTCTTTCCGGGCAACGGTCTGGTCACGGACATGAACGCCATCCGCCGGGACGAGGAGCTGGACAACATCCATTCGGTGTATGTGGACCAGTGGGACTGGGAAAAGGTCATCACCCGGGATTCAGGCCATCGTCAACGCCATCTACGTGACCAATGAGACCCTGAAAATCGAGTTCCCTCAGCTGCACACCGACCTGAGCCGGGACGTGGTTTTCGTCACGACCCAGGAGCTGGAGGACCGGTACCCGGAGCTCAGCGGTTCCCAGCGGGAGACCGCATTCCTCCGGGAGCATCGGAACAGCGCCGTGTTCCTGATGCAGATCGGCGGAGCGCTCCGCTCCGGCAAGCCCCACGACGGCCGCGCGCCGGACTATGACGACTGGGCGCTCAACGGCGACATTCTGTACTGGAACGACGTTCTTGGCCGGAGCTACGAGGTGTCCTCCATGGGCATCCGCGTGGACGAGGCATCCATGGACCGCCAGCTCCGTCTGGCCGGATGCGACGACCGGCGCAGCCTTCCCTTCCACAAGGCTCTGCTCTCCGGTGAACTGCCTCTGACCATCGGCGGAGGCATCGGCCAGAGCCGGCTGTGCATGCTGATGATGGGCTGCGCCCATATCGGTGAGGTCCAGTCCTCGGTCTGGGACCCGGAGACCCGCAGCGCCTGTGAGCAGGCCGGGATCATGCTGCTGTAATCAGCTACCTGAGGAACCGCCTTCCGGCGGTTCCTTTTTTTCTTTTGCTTCGTATATTTTTGCCGTTCAGGCAAACACTACCTGCGGAATCACATTTTGGAGGTAGTAAAATGAAATACAGACATGCCATAATCGCGCTCCTGCTGTGCGCCATGCTGTCCGGTACGGCCCTGGCCGCGGAAACGTCCCTGCCCTGTGATCAGGTCTACTGCTTTTCTCAGGCGGATTTTGAGACCCGGGACGGCATTCTTCTGACCGCTGTGCCGGAGCCGGATCTGGGACTTCTGCGTCTGGGCAGCAGGACCGTAAAGGCCGGCGACGCGCTGACCGCGGAGCAGCTGACGGGCCTGGTCTTCGAACCCGCCGGTAACGTTTCCGGCGACGCAGTGATCGCCTGCGTCCGTCTGACGGAGGACGGCCCCTCCGACGGGGCGATGACTCTGAAAATCCGGAAAAACCAGCCGCCCTCTGCAGAGGATTCCCAGTTTCAGACCTACCGGAACATCCCCGGCCAGGTTCCCCTGACCGTCTCCGATCCGGAGGGTTCCGCCCTGACGGTCACCATCGTGAAGGCGCCCAGGCGCGGAGACGTTAAGCTGTCCGAGGACGGCAGCGTCGTCTACACGCCCCGGGAGAACAAGGTGGGCAAAGACTCCTTTGTCTACACCGTCACAGACGAGGCGGGAAACGTGTCCCGGGAGGCCACGGTCCGCATCGATATCCTGAAGCCCTCCGACAAGGAGGTCTACTGTGACCTTTCCGGGGATCCGGCGCTGCTGGCCGCCACATGGCTCCGGGAGAACGGTATCTACTCCGGCCACACCGTCGGAGAGAGCCTGCTCTTCGGTCCGGAGGAACCCGTCACCCGGGGCGAGTTTATCGCCATGTGTGCCGAGCTGCTGGGACAGGATCCGGAGGCGGAGCCTCTGGAGAGCGGTTTCGCCGACGAGATTCCGGCCTGGCTTCGCCCCTACGTGTCCACCGCTCTGCAGTGCGGCTTTCTGCAGGGCGTTCCCGGGCAGGACGGCCTCCTGCTGGAGGCCGGGAAACCCGTAACCCATGCCCAGGCGGCCGCCATGCTGGGCAGCATGCTGGGGCTTTCGCCGGAGGCTTCCCCGGTCATGGGAGATCTCACCGCTGCATCTTCCGAAGCGCTTCCCCTGTCCCGCAGGGATGCGGCGCAGCTGCTCTACGGGGCCGCACAGTACAGCGCCGCCCATTCTGAAGCGCCCGGACTTCTGGCCTGGGCCGCGAGATGACTCTCTTCCGCCGGAGCGCTGCTCCGGCGGCTTTTTTCGCAAATCACCCTTTTGAGGGATGCTTTTTTTGCTTGTTTCTGGTATGATGTATTTGTGGGAATGTATGTTGTTGCAATCGCAGGAAAGGAGTACATCGCCGTGAAACGTCTTATCTCGATTTTGCTTGCGGTGGTCATGGCATTCTGTCTGGTCCTCCCCGCAGCGGCCGCCTCTGCGTATTTTGAAGATGTTCCCTCCTCGAGCTGGTTTTATAAATCTGTCCGGGAGGCCTATGAGCAAGGGCTGATGCTGGGCGTCAGCGACTCGGAATTCAAGCCCGGGGACACGCTGACCCGGGGCATGTTTGTGACGGTTCTGGGCCGGGTCGCCAAGATCAACGCGGATTCATACCGGGGAAAGAGCCATTTCTCTGACGTGGCCAAGGGAAAGTGGTATGAACCCTATGTGGCATGGGCACAGGAAAAGGAGATCACCTCCGGCGTCGGCGGGAATAAGTTCGCGCCGGACAACCCGGTCACCCGGGAACAGATGGCCACGTTCATCGCCCGCTACGTCAAGGCCAGCGGCCATACCCTGCCCAACGCCGCTGCGCCGGCCTCCGGCTTTAAGGATATCGACCAGGTCAGTTCCTGGGCCAAGGAGGGTCTGGAACTGATGCGGGTCACCGGTCTGATCATCGGAGACAGCAAAGGCAATTTCAATCCCAAGAAAACCGCCACCCGGGCCGAGGCCGCCACCGTGTTCATCCGGCTTTACCACGCCCTCTACGGTACCGGCACCGCGCCGGTGAACACCTGGCTGGACACTCCGCCCACGCCGCCGGCACCGCCTGAGGATCCCTACAATCTGCCCGTCGTGGCGAATCCCATCGTCAGCAACGAGGAACTGACCTCCGTGCTGGAATCCCGCACAGATCTGTTCAAAGTCGGCGGCAGGCGCTATAACGCCCTGGTATCCATCAATACCAAGTATGCCTCCAAGATCAGCGCCTCCGACCGGTCCCGGCCTCTGCTGTTCCTGTTCGAGGGCGCAGGCGCCACCACGGATACCACATACCTGATGAACGCGCTGGGCATTCTTGTCAAGGACGGCAAGATCGCGCTGATCAACCCCTACTGCTCCACGCTGCCGGATACGCTCAACGCCTCCTGGAACGGCGGAACGCCCACGCCCACGCTGAAATCCGGCATCTATTCCGCCCAGTCCTGGTATCATAATACATCCAACACCCCGAACTGCCCGGGACTGCACATCGTCAGCGACACGGTGGTGCGCAATGGCGCAAGCACCAACCCCTATTATTCCTACAGCGGCGCCATTGACGTCCACCGCCGCACCTGGCCCTACCGGAACAGCTCCTCCTATCCCCACATCAGCTCCGCAGGATGCCTTCTGGTCGGAAGAACGGGAACGGGCGCCACGGACGATTACGCCACATACGCCTCCAAGCTCGGACTGATCAACCCCGGGGATTCCGGCACGCACTACGTCCGGATCCCGGAGGGAACCTACGTCTGCAAGGTCATTGTGGACCGGGACTGCGCCGGCTCTTATCTCTCCTCGCTGGGTTATTCCGCCCAGGCCATCAGCATGATCGGCTGATCATACACGCAATAATGCCCGGACCTGCACAGCAGGTCCGGGCTCTTTCGCGTTTTGTCAAAGGATCGCTGGATCCAGAATGATATCCTCCCGGCGGACTTTGTCCCAGGAAAAATCCGCCGCCAGTTCCCGGGCGGAAACCGCCTCCCGCCGGTCCGTCAGACCGCACAGATATCCCAGCAGTCCGATCAGGTCCTCCGGGCTGTGGTCCTTCCGCAGTTCCCCCAGGTCCAGATCCCGGTCCCGCTTGCTCAGGCGCCGTCCGTCCGGGGCAAGCAGCATGGGGACATGGCGGAACTCCGGCGGCTTCAGCTCCAGCAGCTCATACAGCCAGAGCTGGGCGGGGGTGGAGCTCAGCAGATCCCGGCCCCGCACCACCTCCGTCACGCCTTCGGTGCCGTCATCCACCACCACGGCCAGCTGATAGGCTGCCACACCGTCGGCCCGCCGCAGGATGAAGTCCCCCCATTCCCGGGACAGGTCCATGGCATACGGCCCCTGAAGCCCGTCTGTGAAGGAGATCACCCGCTCCGGCACTCTGACCCGCAGGCAGGGCGCCTTGGTCATCCTTGCCCGCTGCTCCGCCGTCAGGTTCCTGCAGGTGCCGCCGTAGATCACGCGGCCGTCTGACGCGTGGGGCGCGGAGGCCGCGTGGAGCTGATCCCGGGTGCAGTAGCAGGGATAGAGCAGGCCCTTTTCCCGGAGCCGTTCCAGCGCAGCCCCGTAGACGCCGCTCCTGGCGCTCTGATCCGGCGCCCGCCGGTCCCACACAAGACCGAGCCACCGAAAGTCCTCCATCATGGTCTCCGCGTACGCCCGCCGGCTTCTGGCCGGATCCAGATCCTCGATCCGCAGCAGGATCTCCCCGCCCTGAGACTTGGCGGAAAGCCAGGCCAGCATGGCCGAGCAGACATTCCCCAGATGCATCCGGCCGCTGGGACTGGGAGCAAACCGTCCAATCACCACGCCTATCACCTCCGATTCGGCTTGATTCTATCACAGTTTCCCGGTATAATCAACGACAGGACAAGCGATGGGAGTGTGTTTCATGGCCGAGAAGCTGGCGGAAAATCTCTTCACCATCCCGGTGCCGCTGCCGGGGAATCCTCTGAAGAACCTGAACGTATACCTGCTCGCCGGGGAGCGGAATCTGCTGATCGACACCGGGTTTCATCTGGACGCCTGCCGGGAGGCCCTGCTGGCGGGACTTCGGGAGCTGCGGGTGGACATGGACCGCACCGACATTTTTCTGACCCATCTGCACTCCGATCACACCGGCCTGGCGCCGGACATCGCCGGTCCAAACACCCGGATCTTCATCGGGGAAAAGGATTTAAGCCACATGCCCGGCAGCCACAGTGATTTCTCCTGGGCAGACTCCGACCGGCGCTTTGCCGCCGAGGGATTTCCCTGGCCCCTGCTCCGGGAATTGGTGGAGCGCAATCCGGCCCAGGGTCTGTCTCCGGTCCCCTATGACGATTACATCCCCGTTTCGGACGGGCAGGTCTTTTCCTACGGCGGTCACCGGTTTCAGGCCATCTGGACGCCGGGGCACACGCCGGGCCACATGATCCTCTGGGAGGAGGAGACCGGCATCTGCATCTTAGGCGACCACGTCCTGTTCGACATCACCCCAAACGTCACCCGCTGGCACGGCGTCACCGATTCTCTGGGAGACTATCTCCACGCTCTGGAGCAGGTCCGGACGCTGCCGGTAACGCTGCCCCTGCCCGCCCACAGAGCCGTTCATGCACCCTTTCAGGACCGATGCGATGCCCTCATTGCCCATCACAGCCGCCGGTGCCGGGAGGTGCTGCGGATCCTCCGGGACGGCGGCTCCATGACTGCCTGGGACATTGCAGCCGGAATGACCTGGCGGATCCGGGCCCGGAACTGGGCGGAGTTCCCCACGCCGCAGAAGTGGTTTGCCGTCGGGGAGGCCATGGCGCATCTGGATCATCTGATCGCCCTCGGCCTTGTGGCCCGGCAGCCGTCCAAGCCCTTTGTCACCTATCACTTGAATCAGGAGGGAATCCATGGCATTGATTCGCTGCCCGGAGTGTAACCGGGAGATCTCCGATCAGGCCGCCGCCTGTCCCGGCTGCGGCTATCCGCTGATTCGAACGGCATCGGATGAAACGGAGGAAAGGCTGGCCGCCGCAAAGGCCCGGGACCGGCTGTTTCTCAAACGGGCCGGACTGATCCTGCTGGGGCTCATCGTGCTGATCCTGACGCTGGTGATCCTCACGGCCCGCGGGATCCTATAAGAAAAACCCGGGGAATTCCCCGGGTTTCTGTCTGTTCTGATCCGTCCTCGCGCAAAGAAAAAACGCAGTTCCGACCGGAACCGCGAACCAGAAAACGTATCTGCGGAATGGTGACCCGCCGGAGATTCGAACTCCGGACACCCTGCTTAAAAGGCAGGTGCTCTGCCAACTGAGCTAGCGGGTCATCCGCGATCTTCCGTGCCCGGACCCTTCATAACTCCGGATCGGGTGGAATACTGAACCGCACGTCTCCACTGCGTGGAGCCTCTCGCGCGGAATCTTGAACCGCGCGTCTCCACTGCGTGGAGTCTCTCGCGCGGAATGGCAGGGGAGGCGGGAATCGAACCCACGATGCGGGAGTCAAAGTCCCGTGCCTTAACCGCTTGGCTACTCCCCTAAATTGCTAAGCGGAAAGAAAAAAGAGAGTGGGGTGAGTGATCGGAGTCGAACCGACGGCCTCCAGAGCCACAATCTGGCGCTCTAACCAACTGAGCTACACCCACCATATTCTCTTTTCCGCACCCGGCAGCCGGCGGAGGCTGCCCTGGTACGCCAAGAGGGACTCGAACCCCCGACCTACTGCTTAGAAGGCAGTTGCTCTATCCAGCTGAGCTATTGGCGCAGATGGCATAGTCCGCGCGGACGATCCCCTGATAACAGGGTTTCCGCGCGTAAAGTACGCGCGTCCCACCGCATTGCGGTGGGGCCACGTACGAATGGAGCGGGTGATGGGAATCGAACCCACACGACCAGCTTGGAAGGCTGGGATTCTAGCCATTGAACTACACCCGCATATCGCTGAATGTCAGCCTTAAAATATTATCATGGGTGTTGTTGTTTGTCAAGATTTTTTTATAAAACCTTACAGAATGCTCAAAACCCACCCTTTGAGGTACAGGGCCGACGGTTCCCCGATGGCCGCGGGATGATCCCTGGACTGCATCAGCTCCCGGATCAGCCGGACCTGCCGGCCGCTGTCCGCCGCCGCTTCCCGGAGCATCTTCAAAAACAGCTCCCGGGTCATGAACTGGCTGCAGGAAAAGGTCAGCATAAAGCCGCCGCTCCGCACCAGCTTCATGCAGCGGTAGTTCAGTTCCCTGTACCCCTTGTAAGCGCTCTCCAGCACCCGGCGGGATTTGGCAAAAGCCGGCGGGTCGAGAATGACCACGTCATACTGCCGCCCCTCGTCCACCATCTCATGCACCACGTCGAAGACGTTGCCGCAGAGGGTATTCACGCAGTCCACGCCGTTCCGCGCCGCATTCCGCCGCACCAGCTCCAGCGCGCTTTCCGACACGTCCACCGCGTCCACCCGGCTGGCCCCGTAGAGCCCGGCATGGACGGAAAAGCCTCCGGTGCAGCAGCACAGATCCAGCACCGTCTTTTGGTTTACATAATCTTTTAAAACACCCCGGTTTTCCTGCTGGTCCAGGAAGTGGCCTGTTTTCTGGCCGCCCGGAATATCCACAAGCATCTTCGCGTCGTGTTCCAGAATCTCCACTTCCGGTGGAACGGTGCCGTATACGCATCCCTTCCGCCGGGGCAGTCCCTCTTTTTCCCGGACCTGCAGGTCGTTGCGCTCATAGATACCCAGGGGATGCAAAAGCTCCACCAGAATTCCCAGAATGTCCTGCTTGAAGTTCTCCAATCCGAGGGAAACGATCTGAAAGGAGAGGTAGTCTCCGAATTTGTCCACCGTCAGTCCGGGAAGTCCGTCGGAATCCCCGAACACCACCCGGCAGGCGTTGGTCAGACCGATGGCCCGGCGGTAATTCCAGGCGGATTCGATCCTGCGGCGGAAGAATTCCCGGTCGATCTGCTCCTCCCGGTCCCGGGTCAGCACCCGCACCACGATCTTCGACCGGGCGTTGAAGAACCCCCGGGCCACGAACCGGCGGCGGCTGTCCAGCACGTCCACCACGCCGCCGTCCACACAGGTATCCGTATACCAGTCGATCTCATTGTCATAGATCCAGAGGGAACCGTTCGCAATATCCAGTTCTTCTCCCCGCTTCAGACAAACTTCCATTTAAATCTCCTTGTCGCAGAAGGCGCAGCAGGTTTTTCCGCCGATGGTCTTCGTCAGATTCGGCAGATACAGCTCCGTCTGTGTGATGCAGTTTTTGTTGCGGCACAGGGGCTTCTCCCCGATCTCCTGCGGCTCCGGGCGGCGTCTGCCCTGCTCCACCATCTTCATCAGCAGCGCCATCCGGGCAAACATGCCGTACCGGGCCTGCTCGAAATACACCGCCCGGGGATCGTCGTCCACACTCTGGGCGATCTCATCCACCCGGGGCAGCGGATGCATGATCAGGAGGTCCGGCTTTGCCAGCTTCAGCTTCGTCCGGGTCAGCACGTACACGCCCTTGAGCCGGTCATACTCCAGCGGATCGGTGAACCGCTCCCGCTGGATCCGGGTCATATACAGCACGTCCAGCTGCGGCATGGTGGCCTCCAGATTGGTGACCTCCACAAAGGGCATCTGATGCTCCTTCATGAATTCGACCATATACCCGGGAATGGCCAGATCCCGGGGCGCGATCAGGTAGAACCGGATCCCCGGAAACTTGGCCAGCGCCTTGATCAGGGAGTGCACCGTCCGGCCGTTCTTCAGGTCGCCGCACAATCCCACATTCATATGGCCGATGCCGCCCCGCAGGGAGGCGATGGTGGTCAGGTCCGTCAGGGTCTGGGTGGGATGCATATGGCCGCCGTCGCCGGCATTGATCACCGGCACCTCCGCGTACAGGCTGGCAGCCTTGGCGGCCCCCTCCTTCGGGGAACGCATGACGATCACGTCCGCATAGCTGCCCACCATCTTCACCGTGTCCTTCAGGGTCTCGCCCTTGGAAGTGGAGGAGGAGCTGGGATCCGCAAAGCCGAATACGCTTCCTCCCAGCCGGAGCATGGCCGTCTGGAAGGAGAAGTTCGTCCGGGTGGACGGCTCAAAAAACAGGCTGGCCATCACATCACCGTGCAGCGCATCCACATACTCCTTCGGATGGGCAATGATCTGACTGGCCAGCCCGTAGAGTTCATTCCATTCCTCCAGGCTCAAATCCTCGATATCGATCAGATTGCGTAGTTTCAACACATCCTGCCTCCCAGCGCTTAAAATCGGTTTATTATAGCACAGTTTTTTCGACAGCACAATAGAAAAAACCGCAGACCCGGGATCTTCCCGGAATCTGCGGTCCATGGTTTACGCCACGCCGGTGACCTCGTAGCCCGCGTCGGCAACGGCAGCCTTCATGGCTTCCACGTCGGCGCTGCCGGTGACCACGGCGTTGTTCCCTTCCAGGCTGACCTCAACGGCCTCCACCCCGGGGACGCCCTCCAGGGCTTTCTTCACGTGGGCCACGCAGTGCTGGCACATCATGCCTTCGATGTTCAAAGTTGTTTTCATATCTGTTTCCTCCATTTCCTGTGTTTGCATATTGTTTTCTTCCGCCGCGGGAGCGGATTTCCGTCTGATTTTCCGGTCACGGGCGCTGTCATAGGGCTTCATCAGGTTCAGCCGCAGGGCGTTGGATACCACGCAGAAGCTGGACAGGCTCATGGCCGCGGCGCCGAACATGGGATTCAGCGTCCAGCCGAACAGAGGGATAAACACCCCCGCCGCCAGAGGGATCCCGATGATGTTGTAGATGAACGCCCAGAACAGGTTTTCGTGAATATTCCGCAGGGTGGCCCGGCTCAGCCGCACCGCCGCCGCCACATCCGTCAGCCGGCTCTTCACCAGCACGATGTCCGCCGCGTCTATGGCCACGTCGGTCCCGGCGCCGATGGCAATTCCGATATCCGCCCGGGTCAGCGCCGGAGCGTCGTTGATGCCGTCGCCTACCATGGCGACTTTCCCCTGCTCCGCCAGCTTCCGGATCACCGCTTCCTTGCCCTCCGGCAGCACCCCGGAGATCACCTCGTCCACTCCGGCCTGGGCGCCGATGGCTCTGGCAGTGCGTTCGTTGTCTCCGGTGAGCATCACCACCCGGATGCCCATATTTCTCAGTTCCCGGATCGCCTGGGGGCTGTCCTCCTTGATCACGTCCGCCACAGCAATGAGGCCGATCAGTTTTCCATCCTTTGCAAAGAGCAGCGGCGTTTTCCCCTGCTCCGCCAGCGCTTCCGCCCTGGCCCGTATCTCCGCCGAGATCTCCGTCTGCTTTGCCATATACGTCACGCTGCCGCCCAGCAGCGCCGACGCGCCCAGCCGGGCGGTCAGGCCGTTTCCGGGAAGGGCGGTGAAACCGCTGACAGGCTCGGGTATGATGTGCTTCTCTGCCGCCCGGACCATGACGGCTTTCGCCAGCGGATGCTCGCTCCGGGATTCCAGCGCCGCCGCCAGCGACAGCAGCTCCGTCTCCGTGAAGCCCTCCGCAGGAAGAAGATCCGTGACGGTGGGTTCTCCCCGGGTGATGGTCCCGGTCTTGTCCAGCGCAATGATCTGCACCTTGCCGGTCTCCTCCAGGCTGACGGCGGTCTTGAACAGAATGCCGTTTCTGGCTCCCATCCCGTTGCCCACCATGATCGCCACCGGGGTTGCCAGTCCCAGCGCGCAGGGGCAGGAAATCACAAGCACCGAGATCCCCCGGGCCAGGGCGTAACCAACACTCTGCCCCGCGATCAGCCAGACAATCAGGGTGATCAGGGCGATGGTGATGACCACAGGCACGAATACGCCGGACACCCTGTCCGCGATTTTCGCGATGGGTGCCTTCGTCGCCGCGGCGTCGGACACCATTTTGATGATCTGGGAGAGCGTCGTATCCTCCCCCACCCGGGTGGCCCGGCACCGCAGAAATCCGGACTGATTCAGCGTTGCGGCGGAAACGGGATCGCCCTCCGCCTTGTCCACGGGAATACTTTCGCCGGTCAGGGCCGCTTCATTGACCGCACTCTCCCCCTCCAGTACCACGCCGTCTACGGGGATGTTCTCCCCGGGACGCACCACGAACACGTCGCCCTGACGCACCTGCTCGATGGGGACCTCTACCTCCCGGCCGTCCCGGACCAGCACCGCGGTCTTCGCCGAGAGCTTCATCAGGCTCTTCAGCGCGTCCGTCGTGCGGCCCTTGCTGCGGGCCTCCAGCATCTTTCCCACCGTGATCAGCGCAAGGATCATGGCCGCGGACTCAAAATACAGATTCATCATGCATTCCATGACGGCGGTCTGGTCGCCGTCCGTCACGGCCCGGGTCATGCGCAGAAGCACCCATACGCTCCAGAGAAAGCTGACTCCGGAACCCATCGCCACCAGAGTGTCCATATTGGGCGCCCGGTGCCAGAGGCTTTTGAAGCCGGAGATGAAGAACTTCTGATTGATGACCATGATGACGGCCGCCAGGAACATCTGGACGATCCCCATTGCAATATGATTCCCGTGAAAGAACGCGGGAAGGGGCCATCCCCACATCATGTGTCCCATGGACACATACATCAGCGGCACAAGCAGCACAAGAGAGGCGATCAGGCGGCGCCGCAGCACCGGCGTCTCCCGGTCCTCCAGCGCATCTTCTCCGGATGCGGCTGCTTTGCGCTCCCCGCCCTTGAGGGCTGCGCCGTAGCCCGCTTTTTCCACCGCAGATATGATGTCCTGCGGATTTGCCGTCCCTTCCACACCCATGGAGTTGGTCAGGAGGCTCACGGAGCAGGCCGTCACGCCGGGCACCTGGCTGACCGCCTTCTCCACCCGGGCGGAGCAGGCGGCACAGCTCATGCCTGTGACATTATATTGTTCCATTTGGTTCACCTCGTTATGATGGCTAATTGGAGTTTGTCAGGGAGTTTTTGTCTCCGACGGCCAGCCCTTTTCTGCTCGTGCAGAAAAGGCTGGACAAAAGACACGCCTAAGGGCTCTGCCCTTAGGGATCCCACGCCGTCGAGCGCTCGAATGAAAATGCGAGGTCGCCGCTTGACTTCGTGAGCGGCTATGGTCCAGTTTCTACCCCGTTTCGGGCAAGACCGACAACTACCCCCTACCGTCGCGCCTTCGTCGGCATCCCGAGCGTGGGATCGAAACGGGCTGATAACTGACAGCGGCGATGCGCGAGCTGGTAGCGCGGAGTCCGCACACTGCATTCCCAGTCGAGCGCTCAATTTTGCACAGACTATCTCTAGCGTGGGAGAATTGCAAAGGGGGAACCCCCTTTGCCCGGTTCTTTCCTCCATTTCTTGCCGGCCAAGAAATGGAGCCGCCGGAGGCAAATAATGATTTCTACAAACTCCAATTATTTTGTTTTCATCCAACTGTCACTTATCCATGATCTTCGACAGGATACCGATCACTTCGTCGATCTTCTCCCCGCCGTGGCCCTGCTCTGCTGCCTCGAGTACGCAGTGATTCATGTGCTGCTTGAGGATCAGCAGATTGGCCCGCTTCAGCATGGCCGACGCCGCGAAGATCTGGTTGGAAATATCAATGCAGTACCTTCCCTCCTCCACCATGTTGAGGATGCCGTCGATCTGTCCTCTGGCGGTCTTCAGCGCCTGCATCGCCTGTTTTTTCTCTTCGTTCATTGCGCTCATAGCCGTCTCTCCCTCCCCACCCCCGGGGGGTGTCTTCTCCTTTAGCTTATCACACGCCGGCTAATTTGTCAACGGCAGAAACCGCTTCTTGTTTTGTGGCGTATTTTCCGTTATAATAGGTTCCGAACTGGAGGATGTTTTTATGAAAACTCTGAGAAAACGTTTCCCGATCCTTATCAGCATCGTGTTGACGGTGCTCTTTCCGCTGATCGCGGTCCCCGCAGCCCGGCCGCTGGCGGCTTTCGGAGATTTTTTTGCAGACAATCTCTATCTGGCCCAGTTGATCGCGGAAATCGTGACCTTTGCCGTATTTCTGATTCTGGCTGCGCTGATGGGACTCGGCTTTATTTTCCGCCGCAGCAGGAAGCCGGTTCGCCAGCTGCTTGTCCCCTGCACCGCAATTCTGGTGATCTACTCCATCTCACTGCTGGGCAATCTGTCTCTTTCGCTGGGCTACCCTCTGCAGCCGCCGCTGAAGATCCTTTGGTTCCTTCTGTGCATGCTGTCCGTCGGCCTGACAGAGGAGCTTGTGTTCCGGGGCATGATCACCCGGATGCTCTTTGCCAAATACGGCAGGAATCCCGTCGGCGTATGGTTCAGCGTTCTGTTGTCCGGCCTGCTGTTCGGTCTGATGCATCTCTCAAACGCTTACGGCGGGGTTATCGACCTGAAAAGCGTGCTGGTCCAGGTGGTGGGTGCCTGCATGCTCGGCATCTGTCTCGGCGCGATCTATCTTCGGACGGGCAGCTACTGGACTGTGGCGCTGCTCCATGCGTTCATGGATTTCTGCGGGCTGTTCTCCTCCGGCGTCTTTACCGTGGACACGCTGACCGATACGCTGGGCAGCTATTCCGCCGTCAATCTGGTCTCCGTGATTCCCTATCTTGCGATCGGACTGGTTCTCCTGCGGCCCGGCAAAATGCGGACCGTCACGGATCCGAACGGCCAGGCCTCCCAGGGACAGATCATCGGCCTGATGATAGCGGTCATGCTGATTGCCGGACTGATCTCGGCGGCCTTCGAAGAGCAGTTCAACCTCCACTGTTACCTGGCTGTCTCAGAAGAAGTGAAAGATCCGAAGGATCTGCCGAAGATCTGCCAGGATCTTGAAACGGAG